>NZ_ATLP01000121.1:0-35402 GCF_000416215.1 Pseudomonas sp. CF161 | reverse complement strand
ACGGCCGCAGGTGCAGTTCCACCTGGCGTCCGGCGTCGTCCAGCAAGCCTGGGGCCGGTCGATTCAAACCCGCTTCCGAGGGCGTGGCGTCGACCTCCGGCACCTGCCCGCCGAGGGCCTTGAGGCGCCGCCCCAGGGCCCGGGCGACCGGGGCCAGCGAAGGTGACCAGGCCGTTGCTGGCAGCTCTAAGGTCAGGTGCTGGAGCAAGGGCTGCCCAGAGGCTGGCGGTGAGGCGTCCGGGCTCGGGTCGAGCGCCCGGGCAGAGGAATAGAGCGTCATGGCTGCGCCTCCTGCAAGGTCCAATGGCCCGTCACCGGACCGGGTATCCGGGCGCTCATCGCACGCCCTTGCGGGCCAGCAGCACGGTCAGCGGCGCCATGGGGAAATCACATTCACCGGCGTGCTCCACACTGGCAAAGCCGGCCTCGGCCAGCAGCCCGGCCATTTCCCCGGCACGTGGGACAAAGCGCCCGGCCATCAACATCGGCAAGTAGTACGGCATGACCCGGGCATTCATCCCCGGCTGCGCGGAACGTTCGGCATGGGCGCTGATAAACAGCCCGCCCGGGCGCAATGCACCCAGCACGCGGCGCAGCAGGTCGAGGCAGTCCGGCACAAAATGCAGCACCGAGGAACACCAGATCAGGTCGTAGCCCTCGCCGATCGAGTCGCTCGCCAGGTCACCGCCACGCACCGTCAGCCGCTGCTCCAGGCCGGCCAGGCGAATGTTGTCGGCGGCCACGCTGACGGTCTGGGCAAAGTCGAACACTTCGCCACACAGCAGCGGGTTGTCGCGGGCCAGGGCAATCGCCACCAGCCCCGGGCCACCGCCCAGGTCGAGCATGCGCCGGGCCCCGGGGAACTCCGGAATCTGCGCCATCAGGCGCAACGCCAGGTCGACGGTGACCGCGCGCTGCTCCTGGGCGATCTGCAGGCGGGCGGCGCTGGTCCAGTTGTCGATGGTGGTCGCCACGTCCGGCGCCTGGCCACTGGGGCGGCCGGCCCGGACCTGATCACCGAGCTGCCCGGCAAAATGCCGCAACCCGCGCAGGCGAAAGCTCCAGGCATCGCCGCAGTAGTCCGGCGCCTCGGGCCGCAGGTAATCGCTGGCCACCGAGGTGTTGTGGTACAGCGGTGGCTGGCTGTCATCGCGGCTCAGCAGCTCCATGCTCCACAGGGTGTCGAGCCAGTAGCCGGTGTTGGCCGGGTCCAGTTGCAGTTGGCGGGCGATCGACTGCGCAGAGGCCGGCAGGTGCAGCAGGTTGAACAGCCTCCACTCCAGGGCGATGCGCAGGGCATCGGCACGCACGGCGGCCAATGTCAGGTCCCAATAAGGTTGCAGCGGGTGCGGGGTTGCCAGGTTGACGCCATTCATAATTCGCAGCTCACAGTTCATAGCTCACACGCAGGCCGATTTCCCGGGGCGGGCTGTAGACCCGCGCGGTGCCGTTCAAATAGCCGACCGCGTCGTAACGCTTGTCGGCGGCGTTTTTTACATAGGCGCTGATGCCGTAATGGCTGAAGTCGTACCCGGCGTTGAGGTCGATCAGGCCGTAGCCGCCACGGCTGTATTGGTTGGCCGAGTCGAGGTAGGTCTTGCCCACGGCGCTCACGCCGCCCTGGGCCCACCAGCCCTGGGGCGCGTCGTAGCGCAGGCTGAGGTGGCCGGTCAGGTCCGGGGCGTAGGGGTTGCGATTGCCCTGGTAGTCGTTGCTGCCTTCGCGAAAACTCTGGAAGCGGGTGCGGTTCAGGCCCACGGCGCTGACCAGCCGCCAGTTGTCGGCCAGCAGGTATTCGGCTTCCAGGTCCAGGCCGGTGGAGCGCGCCGAAGCGGCGTTGGTGATGTACACCACCCCCGGCTGGATCATTTGCTGGACCTGCATGTCGCGCACGTCCATCCAGTACAGCGCCGCCGAGTAGCGCAGGCGCTTGTCGTCCATCCAGCCCTTGGCGCCGACCTCGTAGGTCTTGACCTTTTCCGGGTCATAGCCCGGGTAGTTGGCGGCACTGGAAAACGCGTTGAAGCCGCCGGCACGAAAGCCTTCGGAGTAGCTGCCATAGAGGTAGGCATCAGGCTGCCATTCGTATTGCAGCGCCGCCTTGGGGGTCAGGCGTTGCCATTGATCGCTCTGGCGGCTGCCGATGGCCGGGTCGATATGCACCTTGTCCTGCTCGGCGCGGGCCCCCAGGGTCAGGGTCCAGCGCTCGGCCAGGGGCATCACCCACTGGCCGAACAGCGCTGTGGTGTTGCCCCCCAGTTGCACATCGGTCCGGGTCAGGCGCAGGGGCAGTTTCTGCTGGTACGACAGGTCGTGGTCATCGCGGTCGGCGTAGGCCCCCAGCAGCCACTGGCTGTCGCGCCACTGACCTTCCAGGCGGAACTCCTGGGACAGGGTGTTCATGTGGTAGTCGCGACGCAGGTGGAACAGGTCGGCCGGCATGAAGTCGGTGTCTTGCTGGACCCGGTCGTAGAAGTCGTTGCGCGCGGTGATCGAGCGCAGCTTGAGCCCTGAGTCGAACTCATGCAGCACGTCCAGGGACAGGCTGCGTCCGCTGGAGTGGTTCCAGCTCGGGGTGCCGGAACGCACTTCGCGCCGCGAGGCATTGACCGCGCCCCATAACGACGCGCCGTCGCGATAGTCCTGGCGGCTGTAGCGCAGGTTGATGTCGGTGTTCAGGCTTGGGGTCCAGCGCAGCACCATGCGCGCACTGTGGCGCTCGCGGTCATCGGCCTGGCCGCCCCGGTAGCGGTCGTCGATAAAACCGTCCTGTTCCAGCCATTGCCCGGACACCCCGGCGTACAGGGTGTCGGGCACCAGCGCGGTGCTGGCATCGGCGCTCAGGGTGCGCTGGTCGCGGCTGCCGGTGCCGGCTTCGATCCGGGCGTAGGGTTCGGCGCCGGGCTGGCGGGTGCGGATGCTCAGCACCCCGGCCTCGGCGTTGCGCCCATACAGGGTGGACTGCGGGCCGCGCAGGATCTCCACCTGCTCGACCCCCAGCAGGTTGTGGTCGAAGCCCTGGCCCATCAGGGTCGGCACGCCATCGACCAGCATCAGCATCGACGAGGAAAATGCCGTGGGGCTGGAGGTCAGGCCGCGCACCACCGGCAGGTTGGTGCCGGACTGGCCGAAGGGCTGGAAAGTGAATCCCGGGGTCACGCGGGCCAGGCGTTCCAGGTCGTCGATGCGACCCTTGCGCAAGTCTTCGGCGTTGAGCACCGAGAGGCTGGCCGCAACCTGTTCCTGGGTCTGTTCGATCTTGTTTGCGGTGACCCGAACCGGCGCCAGCTCGGTCTGGGCCGCCACACTGGCGACCCCGCCCAGCCAGCAGCCGACCCACAGCGTATAACCGCCGGCTTTCAACACATGCTTGCTCATCGTGCTCCCCATCAATGAATCAGCGCCCGCTTCGTCCTGGCGATAGCAGTTGCCGTGGAAACATGCTATTCATTAATGCGAATGCTTATCATGTGTGTTCGTATGGATTCTGGATCAATCCATATGCGAGCCGGAGCCAACTCAAGGGAGGACAGCAAAAGTGGCGGCCTTACAAAGGATTTCCCAGTCGTATCGAGTCGCGTCAACGCACTCGCGGCTGGTCAGCAACGATGCCTGCGGCTGGATGCGCCAGCAGTTGCCCCACGAACTGGGCGAGTGCTATTCCGAACGTTTTTCCCTGGAAGACGACTTGATGGTGGTGCGTTCGCGCTACCGCCCCACCCGCAACCTGATCGAAGAAACCGTAAGCCCGCACAACCGCCACATGCTGGTGATCACCTACGGCATCCAGGGCGACTCCGGCTACAAGGGCGCCGACGGATCGGCCGTGGTGTTCCGCGCCGGCCACACCACCATCACCTCGTTCCAGTCGAGCCTCGGCGAGCGCTGCTACGAGGCAGGAGCCACGGTTTCGCAACTGCGCCTGCTGATCGGTGAACACACCCTGTGCAAATACCTTGGCGAGCAACGCACCCGGCAATTGCTGGGTAACGGCAACGTGCGCCAGCTGGGCTTCGCCAAGACCTCGGCCACCAGCATCTGCCACGCCACGGCCCTGACCCGCTACCTCAACCAGGGGGCGAGCGACACCCTGGAGCTGCACATCCACACCCTCAGCCTGCTCTCCGAACAGCTCAAGCTGCTGAGCCCGCCGAGCACGCCGGAAAACCTGCAATTTGCCGCCGCCGATATCGAGAAGCTGGAACGGGTGCGCGAAATCATGATCGAGCAGATGGACCAGCCGCTGACCATCCCCTACCTGTGCGCCGCGGTCGGGCTCAACGAGTTCAAGCTCAAGGAAGGCCTGCACCACCGTTTCAATTCCACCCCCCATCGCATGCTCCACGAGCTGCGCATGCGCAAGGCCTACACCCTGCTGGAAAGCGGCTGCCAGGTGGCGCAGGCGGCGTATCAGGTGGGCTACAAGTTCCCCAACAACTTCAGCGCGGCCTTTACCCGATTCTTCGGCAAGCCGCCCAAGTCGGTGTTCGGCAAGCGCCGGTGAGCGAAACGGCGCGGCAGGCGCCCGAAGCGCGCGGGCAATCCGCCGCCGCTGCATAAAAAACTGGCCTGGCGCCGCGTTTGCGTTTATTCCTGGGTACCGCTCAGCGCGCCTCCGAACCCGGGCCTCCAGCATGATCGACAGCCAAACCCGCAACGCCCTCGACTCCCTGGCCCGGGTGATGGCCGGGCAACCCTTTGTGGTGCTCAGCGGTGCGGGCATCAGCACCCCCTCGGGCATTCCCGACTACCGCGACAATGACGGTGTGCGCCGTGGGCGCCAGCCGATGATGTACCAGGAATTCCTGGCCCGGGCCGAAGCCGGCCCGCGCCATGCTCGGCTGGCCACGGGTGCGCCAGGCCCGGCCGAACGCCGCCCACTGCGCCCTGGCCACCCTTCAGGAGCGCGGGCAGATCGCCGGGCTGATCACCCAGAACGTCGACAGCCTGCACCACCAGGCCGGCAGCCCCCAGGCCATCGAACTGCACGGCAGCCTGCACCGGGTGCGCTGCCTGGACTGCGGGCAAAGCAGCGAGCGCCAGCTGATCCAGGAACTGATGGAGCAGCAGAACCCCTACCTGGCCGGGGTCGATGCCACCCAGGCCCCGGATGGCGACACCCTGCTCGACCCGGCCTTCGAGTCGCGCTTCCAGGTGCCGCAATGCCCCCATTGCGCCGGCGAACGGCTAAAACCGGATGTGGTGTTCTTTGGCGAAAACGTCGCCCCGAGCACCGCCGCCCAGGCCATGCAGGCGGTGCAACAGAGCGCGGGGCTGCTGGTGGTGGGGTCGTCGCTGATGGCCTACTCGGCGTATCGCCTGTGCCTGAACATCGTCGAGCGGCACAAGCCGCTGATCGCCATCAACTTCGGCAGGACCCGTGCCGACGAGCTGTTGCAGATGAAGATCGCCAGCCCTTGCGAGGTGTTGCTGCCGCTGCTGGTGGAGCGCCTGGCGTGAGAGCCAGGTGACGCTCTGCTCAGGCGGGGTTGAGCATGGCTTCGCCCAGGCGCGCATCGCGCAAGGTGTCGAACAGCGCCTGGGCCGCCGCCGACAACTCGTGCCCGGGTTTGGTCAATATGCCAATCGCCCGCTCCACCACCGGGTCGCCGAGGGTGATGCAGTGCGCCCCCAGCTCGCGCATCTGCCCGGCGCACAAGGCCGGCACCGCGCTCACCCCCAGGCCACTGGCGACCATGCGCCCCACGGTCGCCAGCTGGTGGCTTTCAAACTCCACCGGCAGCGGCATGCCCCGGGCGCGCAGGTGCTCTTCAAGCATGACCCGCACCGTGGACGGTCGCTGCAAGGTGATAAAGGGCTGCTGCAACAGGCTCTGCCAATCGATCTCGCTGCGCCGGGCCAGCTCCGAATCGCTGGGCACCACGGCGATAAATCGGTCGATATACAGCGGCGTGAACTCCAGGGACGAGCTGTCTTGCGGTTCGAAGGCCACGCCCAACTCCACCTGGCGGTCGCGGACCATCTCCAGCACCTGCTCGTTGATCACGTCATTGACCGTGACATTGACCTTGGGGTACCGGGCGCGAAACGCCTTGAGAATCGGCGGCAGCAGGTTGCCGGCAAACGACGGCATCGCCGCCAGGGTCACTCGCCCGCGTTGCAGGGTGAAGCGCTGGCGCAGGTCATCCTCGGCATTGTCCCAGTCGGCGATCAGGCGCCGGGCCAGGGGCACCAGGGCCTCGCCTTCCGGGGTCAGGGCCACGTTGCGCGTATTACGGGTGAACAACCGCCCGCCCAGGCCCTCTTCCAGGGCCTTGATGGTCAGGCTCAACGCCGACTGCGACAAATGCAGTCGTTCACACGCCAGGGCAAAGCTCAGGCTGTGGGCAACAGCCAGAAAAGCCCGAATCTGTTTAACGGTCAACGAAGGCTCCAGAGGAGCAGCGGCAAGCTATAAGCTGCAAGCTGCAAAAGAAAAGCGGGATACGGATGGCTGTTGACTGCCGCTTACTGTGCTGTTTTTTAAATCAATGACGCTTAAAAAACAACTTAACAAATCAATCCAGCGGCGCAACACTGCTTCCCCATACGGCTAGCCAGCCGCCGACAAATAACAAAAGAGGATGGTCCAATGGCAGGTTTCGACAAGCGCGTGGCGTCTTATGCAGAAGCCCTTGAAGGTCTGGAAGACGGCATGACCGTACTCGCCGGCGGCTTTGGCCTGTGCGGCATTCCGGAAAACCTGATCGCCGAGATCAAGCGTCGCGGCACCCGCGACCTGACGGTGGTTTCCAATAACTGCGGGGTCGACGGTTTCGGCCTTGGCGTGCTGCTTGAAGATCGGCAGATCAGCAAGGTCATCGCCTCCTACGTCGGGGAAAACGCCCTGTTCGAGAAGCAGCTGCTCAGCGGCGAAATCGAAGTGGTGCTCACCCCCCAAGGCACCCTGGCGGAAAAAATGCGCGCTGGCGGCGCCGGTATTCCGGCCTTCTTCACCGCCACCGGGGTCGGCACCCCGGTCGCCGACGGCAAGGAAACCCGTGAATTCAACGGCCGTCCGTATCTGATGGAAGAGTCCATCACCGGCGATTTCGCCATCGTCAAAGGCTGGAAGGCCGACCATTTCGGCAACGTGGTGTACCGCCACACTGCGCAGAACTTCAACCCCCTGGCAGCCACCGCCGGCAAGATCACCG
This sequence comes from Pseudomonas sp. CF161, assembly GCF_000416215.1. Lineage (NCBI taxonomy): Bacteria > Pseudomonadati > Pseudomonadota > Gammaproteobacteria > Pseudomonadales > Pseudomonadaceae > Pseudomonas > Pseudomonas sp. CF161. Next base: position 28,245 of record NZ_ATLP01000121.1, on the reverse strand, counting down.
TGGTCGAGGTCGAAGAAATCGTCGAACCGGGCGAGCTGGACCCGACGCAGATCCACACCCCTGGCATCTACGTCGACCGGGTCATCTGCGGCACGTTCGAGAAGCGCATCGAACAGCGCACCGTGCGCAAGTGACCCCACGCCTCCAGCCCCAAGAATAAAAGGACAACCCTCATGGCTCTTACCCGCGAACAAATGGCTCAACGCGTCGCCCGCGAAATGCAGGACGGCTACTACGTCAACCTCGGCATCGGCATTCCGACCCTGGTGGCCAACTACATCCCCGAAGGCATGGAAGTCATGCTGCAATCGGAAAACGGCCTGCTGGGCATGGGCGCCTTCCCCACCGAGGCCGAAGTCGACGCCGACATGATCAACGCCGGCAAACAGACCGTCACCGCCCGCACCGGCGCCTCGATCTTTTCTTCCGCCGAGTCGTTTGCGATGATCCGCGGCGGCCATATCGACCTCACCGTGCTGGGCGCCTTTGAAGTGGACGTCGAGGGCAACATCGCCTCGTGGATGATCCCCGGCAAACTGGTCAAGGGCATGGGCGGCGCCATGGACCTGGTGGCCGGCGCGGAGAACATCATCGTCACCATGACCCACGCCTCCAAGGACGGCGAGTCGAAACTGCTGGCCCGCTGCAGCCTGCCGCTGACCGGCGCCAAATGCATCAAACGCGTACTGACCGACCTGGCCTACCTGGAAATCGAAAACGGCGCCTTTATCCTCAAGGAACGCGCGCCCGGGGTCAGCGTCGAGGAAATCGTCAGCAAGACCGCCGGCAAGCTGATCGTGCCGGACCATGTACCTGAAATGCAGTTCGCCTGAGGAGGATCAATTCCATGCAAGACGTCGTAATCGTTGCCGCCACCCGTACCGCCGTGGGCAGTTTCCAGGGCTCGCTGGCCAGTATCAGCGCCGTGGACCTGGGCGCCGCCGTCATCCGCCAGTTGCTGGCCCAGACCGGCCTCGACGGGGCCCAGGTCGATGAAGTGATCATGGGCCAGGTGCTCACCGCCGGCGCCGGCCAGAACCCGGCGCGCCAGGCTGCAATCAAGGCCGGCCTGCCCCACGCCGTACCGGCCATGACCCTGAACAAAGTCTGCGGTTCGGGCCTCAAGGCCCTGCACCTGGCAGCCCAGGCCATTCGCTGCGGCGATGCCGAGGTGATCATTGCCGGCGGCCAGGAAAACATGAGCCTGTCCAACTACGTGCTGCCCGGCGCCCGCACCGGCCTGCGCATGGGCCACAGCCAGATGATCGACACCATGATCAGCGACGGCCTGTGGGATGCCTTCAACGACTACCACATGGGCATCACCGCCGAGAACCTGGTGGACAAATACGCCATCAGCCGCGAAGCCCAGGACGCCTTCGCCGCCGCCTCCCAGCAAAAAGCCATCGCCGCCATTGAGGGCGGGCGTTTTGTCGATGAGATCACGCCGATCCTGATTCCCCAGCGCAAGGGCGACCCGCTGGCCTTCGCCACCGACGAACAACCCCGTGCCGGCACCACTGCCGAAGCCCTGGCCAAGCTCAAGCCGGCCTTCAAGAAAGACGGCTCGGTGACCGCCGGCAACGCTTCGTCGCTGAACGACGGTGCCGCGGCGGTGATCCTGATGAGCGCAGCCAAGGCCAAGGCCCTGGGCTTGCCGGTATTGGCAAAAATCGCCGCCTACGCCAACGCCGGTGTCGACCCGGCCATCATGGGCATCGGCCCGGTCTCGGCCACCCGCCGCTGCCTGGACAAAGCCGGCTGGACCCTGCAACAGCTGGACCTGATCGAAGCCAACGAAGCCTTCGCCGCCCAGGCCCTGGCCGTGGGCAAAGAGCTGGAATGGGACGCGAGCAAGGTCAACGTCAACGGCGGCGCCATCGCCATCGGCCACCCGATCGGTGCGTCGGGCTGCCGAGTGCTGGTGACCCTGCTCCACGAAATGATCAAACGCGACGCCAAAAAAGGCCTGGCCACCCTGTGCATCGGCGGCGGCCAAGGCGTAGCCCTGGCCATCGAACGCTAACCACCGCTGGCGAGGGGGCTTCACCCTCGCCACACTCCCTCTCCCCTCGCCACACTCCAACCGCTGCCGAGCCACGAGACTGCACTGACCTCGGCATGTCGGCTATTCAAAAATGTGCTGCTGTCAGAGCGGAACTTAAAGCCGCAGCACCTGCTGCAATGGATATGTACATCAGGGTTTACGAGCGCTGCGCACTCGAGCGGGAGCAAGCTCCCTCGCCACAGGTGCTGTGAAACCCTGGGATACGCCGGGGAGAAGTGGGTTGTTGCATAGGACCAGCGCAGCCTCGCAAGCTCGGCAGCGGCTACAAAAACGCGAACGAATCAAAACCAGGCCGGCCGGAAGGCCGCCGTCTTGCTTTTGCTTTTGATCTAAGCGCCCCGTTAAACCACGCTGGCCGAACGCAGGCAGTGAGCCGTGGGTAACCCGGCAGGACGCCGGGTTAGCCGCGCTGGGCCAGGGATGGCCCATCGCGGCGGCCCACGGATCAGTGCCGGAGCGAGGGCATGCCGAGCCTAGGCGAGGCACCGAGTGGTGGGGCAAGAGCGTTTTGCTTACTTTTGCGCTCCTCTCAAAAGTGAGCCGCCGTAAGGGCGGAACCATTACCCGCCCCACCCGCAAAAATGGATATGTACACCAGGGTTTACGAGCGCTGCGCACTCGAGCGGGAGCAAGTTCCCTCGCCACAGGTGCTGTGAAACCCTGGGATACGCCGGGGAGAAGTGGGTTGTTGCATAGGGTCAGCGCAGCCTCGCAGGCTCGGCAGCGGCAACAGGGGCCCGGACACACCGAAAACCAGGCCGGCCGGAGGGCCGCCTTGCTTTTGATTTTGATCTGAGCGCCCCGTTAAACCACGCTGGCCGAACGCAGGCAGTGAGCCGTGGGCAACCCGGCAGGACGCCGGGTTAGCCGCGCTGGGCCAGGGATGGCCCATCGCGGCGGCCCACGGATCACTGCCTTCGTTCGGGCATGCCGAGCCGAAGCGAGGCACCGAGTGGTGGGGCAAGAGCGTTTTGCTTACTTTTGCGCTCCTCTCAAAAGTGAGCCGCCGTAAGGGCGGAACCATTACCCGCCACACCCGCAAAAATGGATATGTACACCAGGGTTTACGAGCGCTGCGCACTCGAGCGGGAGCAAGTTCCCTCGCCACAGGTGCTGTGAAACCCTGGGATACGCCGGGGAGAAGTGGGTTGTTGCATAGGGCCAGCGCAGCCTCGCAAGCTCGGCAGCGGCTCCAAGGACGCGAACGAATCAAAACCAGGCCGGCCGGAAGGCCGCCGTCTTGCTCTTGATGTTGATCTGAAGCGCCCCGTTAAACCACGCTGGCCGAACGCAGGCAGTGAGCCGTGGGCAACCCGGCAGGACGCCGGGTTAGCCGCGCTGGGCCAGGGATGGCCCATCGCGGCGGCCCACGGATCAATGCCGGAGTGAGGGCATGCCGAGCCTAGGCGAGGCACCAAGTGGTGGGGCAAGAGCGTTTTGCTTACTTTTGCGCTTTTCAAAAGTGAGCCGCTGTAAGAGCGGAACCTATAGCAGCTACACCCGCAGCAATGGATATGTACACCCAGAAGATCGGCGGGTTCAGGTTTCACGACCGCTACGCGCTCGAACGGGAGCAAGCTCCCTCGCCACTGGATGCTGCTGTGGTGTCTGATAGGGCCAGAGCAGCCTCGCAGGCTCGGCAGCGGCTACAGGGCCTACAGCGGATTGCAGGTGTGCACAATCTCCTTCAACCGCCCATCCAGGCGCGCCGCCTCCTCACGCAATGACCCACAAAAGCCTTCGACAAAACTCGACGACGGTCGGTAATCAGGCCGAATCAACATCACCCGGTACGGAATCGACCACTGCAACGGGCGGATCGCCAGGCCCCGGCCGGCTTCGGCCATGGCGGTCAGCGGGTTGATGATCGCCACCCCCAACTGCTCGCGCACCATGGCGCAGACTGACGCGGCATTGGTGGTTTCGATGACCACCCGGCGGTCGACCGCGCCCTGGCGAAAACGCTCGTCGAGGGTCTGGCGGTAGATATCCAGGCCGGCCAGGTTGATGAAATCGACACCGCGAAAATCCTCCATCTGCAGCAGCGGCCTGGCCAGCAGCGGGTGGCCGTCAGGCAGCACGCACACCATGTCGGCGCAAAACAGCAACTCGCCCTGGGTGCCCCGGGGCACATGCTGGTTTTCGGTCAACCCCAGGTCGTGGCGCTGGGCGCTCAGGGACTCTTCCAGCAACGGCGATTCCTGGGCGCTGATATTCAGGCCAATGCCCGCGTGCTGTTGCTGGAAATGCTTGAACACCCGCGGCAGCAGGGTCTGGGAGAACAGCGGCAGGCAGGTGATGCTCAACTGGCCGTGTTCGAAACGGCGGATCGATTGCGCCACGCTGTTGATCCGCTCCAGGCCGACATAGGCCCGCTCCACCTCTTCCAGCAGCATCAGCGCCTGGGCCGTGGGCAGCAGGCGCCCGCCCTCGCGATCAAACAACCTGAGCCCGGACAGCGCTTCAACCCGCGCCAGCTCGCGGCTGACCGTGGGTTGCGAAGTGAACAGCAGGCGCGCCGCGCCGGTGACACTGCCGGCCTGCATGATCGCGCGGAACACTTCGATGTGCCGCAGGGATATGCCCATCGTGGTTCTCCGTCGAGCAAAAGCCATATCAGAACTGAATCGATGGACAAAGAATAGATATTTTATTGAATACACAAGGCTCGGCATCATGCAGCTCTCTTTCATGCCGCAGATGAACCCGCCCATGCCGATCCCTTTCGCTCTCCCGCAACTGACCGCCGCCGCCCGCCAGTACGGCACCCCGCTGTGGTGCTACGACGCCGCGACGATCAAGGCGCGCATCGCCCAGCTGCAAGGCTTCGACGTGGTGCGCTATGCGCAGAAAGCCTCGTCCAACCTGAGCATCCTGCGCCTGATCCGCGAAGCCGGTGTCCAGGTCGACGCCGTGTCCCTGGGGGAAATCGAACGTGCCCTACTGGCCGGCTTCAGCCCGGCAGGCGACCCGGCGGGGATCGTCTTTACCTGCGACCTGTTCGACCAGGCCACCTTGCAACGGGTGGTCGAACTCAAGGTCGAGGTCAACGCCGGCTCCATCGACATGCTGCGCCAATTGGGCCAGCGCTCGCCCGGGCATCGGGTGTGGCTGCGGATCAACCCGGGCTTCGGCCACGGCCATAGCCGCAAGACCAACACCGGCGGCGAGAACAGCAAACACGGGATCTGGCACCAACAGATGGGAGAAGCCCTGGCGGTGATTCGCCAATACGGCCTGCACCTGGTGGGGCTGCATATGCACATTGGTTCGGGGGTGGATTACGACCACCTGGAGCAAGTGGGCGCGGCCATGGTGGCGGCGGTGAAAGCCCTGGACCATGACATCGAGGCCTTTTCCATCGGCGGCGGCCTGTCCACGCCGTACCGTGCCGACGACGAGCCGGTGGACGTGCAGCGCTACGCCAACGCCTGGCGCCAGGCCCGCGAGCAGATCGAAGCCTACCTCGGCCACGGCGTGCGCATGGAGATCGAGCCGGGGCGTTTCCTGCTGGCCGAGTCGGGCTGCCTGGTGGCCGAGGTGCGTGCGGTGAAAACCGCCGGCAACCATCACTTCGTGCTGGCCGACACCGGCTTCAACGACCTGATGCGCCCGGCCATGTACGGCGCCTACCACGCCATGACCCTGCTCGACGGCAACGGCCAGCCCCTGGAGCGAGCGCTGCAACCCACGGTGGTCGGCGGGCCGCTGTGCGAGTCCGGCGATATCTTCACCCAGGACGACGAAGCCCTGACCCCGCACCTGCTGCCCCGGGCCGAAGTCGGTGACCTGCTGGTGATCCACGACACCGGCGCCTACGGCGCCAGCATGTCGTCGAACTACAACAGCCGGCCGCTGCTGCCGGAAGTGCTGTTCGAAAACGGCACCACCCACCTCATCCGCCGCCGCCAACCCCTGACCGACCTGCTGCAACTGGAAATCGGGCTGTAGCCGGTAGCCGCTGCCAATACGCCCGGGCCGCGTTCGGGCCGCGTTCGGACGCAGGCCCTCGAGGGCGCCGTGGGGTGTCAGGTGAGTTGAGCGCGTTTGCTACGGCCTTCGGCGAATGCCGTCAGGACTTCGCCTTGCATGCGATAGCGCACCCACTCGGGTTGGGGTTGGGCGCCGATGGACTGGTAGAAGCCGATGGCCGGTTCGTTCCAGTCCAGCACGCTCCACTCGAACCTGCCGCAGCCCTGGGCGCAGGCTTCGCGCGCCAGGTACTGGAGCATCTGCCGACCGGCGCCGCTGCCGCGATGTTGCGGCGTGATGTACAGGTCTTCCAGGTACAACCCCGGCTGCCCGAGCCAGGTTGAATAGCTGAAGAAATACACCGCGAAACCGATCACCTGCTCACCGCGCAGGCACAGCAGTGCCTTGGCCGCGCCCCCGTCGGCAAACAGCGTGCGCTGGATGTCCTCAACGCTGGCGATCACTTCGTCGCGAGCGCGTTCGTAATCGGCCAGTTCGGTGATGAACGCGAGGATTTGCCCAGCGTCGGCCGGTTGGGCGGTTCGGATCTGAAGTTCCAAGAGTGTGCATCCGTAAAAAGTCAGGAGCACCGATGCTAAAGCCCGCCATAGAATGCATGTAGTGCAACTTTTTCAGCTTAAAGTGAAGACCATGCATTCCACTCTTCGACGTCTCGATCTCAACCTGCTGCTGGCGTTCGACGCCCTGTACCGCCACCGCAGCGTGACCCGCGCGGCCTATGAGCTTTCCATCAGCGCCTCGGCGTTCAGCCATGCCCTGGGGCGGCTGCGCGACGCCCTCAACGATGAGCTGTTCATTCGCCAGGGCAATCGCATGCACCCGACCCAGCGTGCCGATCAACTGGCCACGGCGGTCGGCGCCAGCCTCAAGCTGCTGGGCGACCAATTGGCCGAGTGGGAACCCTTCGACCCGGCCACCAGCCAGCGCACCTTTGTCTTCGCCGCCAGTGACTACACGGCCTTCGCCCTGCTGCCGGGCCTGATCCGGCAACTGCAGGGCAGTGCCCCGGGGTTATGCCTGCGGGTGGTGTATTGCGATCGCAAGGTGTCCATCGAAGACCTGGCCTCGGGGCGGATCGACTTTGCCCTGGGCTACAGCGAAGACCGCGACACGCTGCCGGCCGGCATCCACAGCGAGGACTGGTTGCAGGACGACTACGTGCTGATCGCCAGCCAGCACCACCCACGCATCCAGGGCCCCCCCGAGCTTTCGGCGTACCTGGCTGAACGGCATGTGGTGATCACGCCCTGGGGCGAAACCCTGGGGGTGGTTGACCATGTGTTGCAGGCCATGGGCTTGCAACGCCAGGTGGCGTTGCAACTGCCGGCCGTCATGGTCGCGCCGTTCATCATCGCCGACAGCGAGTGGCTGATGACCCTCCCGCGCCCGGCCGCCGTGGCGCTGCAAGCCGCCGCCGGGATTGCCCTGTATCCGCCGCCGTTCAAGATTGCGCCCTATCGGCTCAAGCTCTACAGCCACAGCAAATATGCCCGCAGCGATGCCCATCAATGGATGAGCGCACAGCTCAAGACACTGTTCGCGGCGCAGCGCAGCGCCGCGAACCCGGGCTGAACCCTAGCGCTGCCCCTGGCTCAGGTTCGACAGGCGCCCGGATAGCGCCTGCATCGCCTCGCTGACTTTATCCAGGGCCTGGGCGTCGCGGGCGTTGTCTTCGCTGATGCCGTGGATACGCACCGCCAGTTCGTTGATTTCCTGGGTCACGTGGCTCTGCTGTTGCGCGGCAACGGCAATCTGCTGTGCGCGCTGGGAGATGTCGTCAAAGCTGGTGACCGTGCTGGACAAGGCATCCGCCGCCCCCGCCGCTTCGCCCACCGCTTGCCGGGTGCGCGACTCGCCGGCCTGGATTGCCTCGACGGCCTGGCGCGAGGCCTGCTGCAAGGTGCCGATCATGCCGCTGATTTCATTGGCCGAGCTCTGGGTCCTGCCGGCCAGGGTCCGCACCTCATCGGCCACCACCGCAAAACCCCGGCCCTGTTCACCGGCCCGGGCGGCCTCGATGGCGGCGTTGAGCGCCAGCAGGTTGGTCTGCTCGGAAATGGCCTTGATCACGTCCAGCACCGCGCCCACCTGCTGGCTGTCCTGCTCCAGGCGCTGCATGACGGCGGCGGCCGCGGCCATCTCCGTGGACAGCTGCTGGATCGACTGGCTGTTGGCGGCCACGCGCTGCTGGCCGTCCTGCACCACCACCAGGGATTGGCGCGCAGTGTCGGCGCAGTTGTTGGTGTTCTGCGCCACTTCCAGGGCGCTGGAAGACATCTCGGTAATGGCCGTGGCCAGTTGGGTATTTTCCTGGCGTTGCTGCTCGGCGCGACGGGCCAGGGTGCTGCTCAGGTCCCCCAGGCGCCCGGCTTCGCTCTGCAGGCGCTGCGCCTCGCTGGCGATGTCCTGGAGCATCTGCCGCAGTTGCCCGGCGTAGCGGTTTACAGCGCCGCGCAGGGCACCGATTTCATCCGCCCGCTCGACATGCAGCTCGGCGCTGCTGCTGGCCTGGCCGCTGCCCAGGGCGTCGATCTGCTGGGTGGTTTCTTCCAGTTGCTTGATAAATTTGCGCCCGCCGAGCCAGGCCAGAAACAACAGCAACGCCAGCAGCGGCAACAGGAACAACAGAATCTCGGTCGTCAGCGCCCGGGCCAGGCCGGTGACCCGGGTCTCCGGCGTCACCAGGCCGATGGTCCAGCCGGTGTCAGGCATGGAAAACAGGCTGACCCGGCTGGCCTGCTGCAAGCGCCCGTCGTCGTCCAGGTCCAGGCTGCGCACTTCGCCCGGGCGCCCTTTGGCCTGCGCTAAAACCTGGGCCACCGGTTGCAACCAGGGCTGCTGTTTGCTCAGGGCGTCAAAACCCAGCATGCCGCTCGCACTCTGCGGCGCATCGGGGAAATACAGCACGTTGCCCGCCTGGTCCACGGCAAAGGCGTAGCCGCCGGTGACCGCGCCCTGTTCCTTGAGAAAGCGCGCCAGGTCTTCCAGGCGCAAATCCACCGTGGCCACCCCGGCGAACGCTCCGCCCTGGCGATACGGCACGCTGCAGGTGGTCATCGGCACGTGGGTCACCGGGTCCTGATAGGCCTCGGACCACAGGCAGCGCCCCAGGGCACTGTTGCGCGCGCCGCTGTACCAGGCCTCCTGCTGATAGGCCGGGCTGCTGGCGGCGTTGTAGTCATCGGAATACACCAGTTGCCCGGCATCGCTGCGGGCCCAGAAGAAACTGCGACGCTCGACCCCGGCGCTGAAGGCCCCCGGCTCCGGCCAGATCCCGCCGCCGGCAATCGCCTTGTCGCCCTGGTGGTCGATCACGTTGGGCAAGGTGCCCATGTACAGCGGCGCCTCCCTGGGCAGCCCTTCCACCAGGTGCGCCATGCTCGCGGTCACGCCTTCGATGCCCGCCAGTTGCAAGGCCAGCTGGCGGACGATGGCGCTGCCGGTCTGCTCGATCAGCGCCGAGCTGGCGGCCACCACCCGGGGCTGGCCGCGCAGGGTCATCACCGCAAAGACCGCCAGGGCCGTGCACAACAACAGCATCAGGCTGCCCAAGGTCAAACGCTGAGACAGACGAACGGGTAGCAAGGCCATGGTGAACTCCGGGTAAAAGGCTCTGGATCGATGTCGGCCGCGTGGCAGCCGGGCGTGGGGCCCAGGTCGCGGCACAGGAAGCGACAGGCGCAGCCCCCGGCCAATGCCGGGAGCTGCGAATGAAAAAAGCGCCTCTGACACGCCACAAGCAATGTCACATTGACATCACTCAAAGTCAAAGGCATTACCGTTCAGGGCATGGGCGCCCCCAGCAGGAAATTGCCCCGGCCCTGGTCCGCCGTGTCCAGGCTGCGCACCGGCGCCTCGTCCTTGAGGTTGACCCCGGACAACTGCCGCCGGCACGCCTCGCGCATCAGGTACAGCAGTTTGTAGGCGGCCATGGCGTAGCTCATGCCCTCCAGGCGCACATTGGAAATGCAGTTGCGCGCGGCGTCGTTCAGGCCCACGCGCGGAGCGAAGGTGAAATACAGCCCCAGGCTGTCCGGCGAGCTGAGGCCGGGGCGTTCGCCGATCAGGATCACCACCATCCGCGCCCCCAGCAGTTCGGCCACCTCATCGGCCACCGCCACCCGCCCCTGCTGCACCAGCACCACCGGCGCCAGGCTCCAGCCTTCGGCGGCAGCCAGTTCATCGATGCGTTCCAGCATGGGCAGGCTGTGGCGCTGCACCGCCAGGGAGGACAAGCCATCGGCCACCACCAGCGCCAGATCGAACCCCTGGGGATGGGCCTGCCCCCATTCGCGCAGTTGTCCGGCCGAGGCCGTGGACAGGCGCCGCCCGAGGTCCGGCCGTTGCAGGTAGATATGCCGGTCGGACGCCGAGCTGTGCACGCTCAGGGTCTCGCGCTGGCGGGCTGCCAGGCGCTCGGCCAGGGCTCCGGGCTCGAACGGCAGGTGCACCGCGTCCCGGGCCTGGGCGTGGGCGAACTGAAAATCCAGCTGGGCCCCGGTCGGCAGGCTGGTGCCGGCATGCCCCAGGGCAATGCGCGCCGAGGTCAGGCCGCGCAATTGACGCCAGGCGCTGCCGTGGGCCGGTGAGGTATCGCGGGCGCTCATGGTGGCTCCTTAAGTGAGTCGCGCCAGGGCCTGACGGAACAGCGGCGGCACGCCCTGGCCCAAATGCAGGCCACTGTCGTCGTGGCGCAGGATGTCCATGCGCGCCAGCCACGCCTCGAACTCCGGGGCCGTGCGCAGGCCCAGGGTCTTGCGCGCGTACAGGGCGTCGTGGAAGGACGTGGTCTGGTAATTGAGCATGATGTCGTCGGAACCGGGAATGCCCATGATGAAGTTGATCCCGGCCACCCCCAGCAGGGTCAGCAGGGTGTCCATGTCGTCCTGGTCGGCTTCGGCGTGGTTGGTGTAGCAGATGTCGCAGCCCATGGGCACGCCCAGCAACTTGCCGCAGAAGTGATCCTCCAGGCCCGCGCGCAGGATCTGCTTGCCGTTGTACAGGTACTCGGGGCCGATAAAACCGACCACGGTGTTGACCAGAAACGGGTTGAAATGCCGGGCCACGGCGTAGGCCCGGGTTTCGCAGGTCTGCTGGTCGACGCCGTGATGGGCGTTGGCCGACAGCGCACTGCCCTGCCCGGTCTCGAAGTACATGAGGTTGTTGCCCAGGGTCCCGCGATTCAGGCTCAAGCCGGCCTCATGGCCTTCACGCAGGATTTCCAGGCTGATGCCGAAGCTGCTGTTGGCCGCCTCGGTGCCGGCGATGGACTGGAACACCAGGTCCAGGGGCACGCCTTTCTCGATGGCCGCCACCGACGAGGTGACGTGGGTCAGCACGCAGGACTGGGTGGGAATCTCGTAATGGCGGATGACCCCATCGAGCATCTTCAGCAATTCGCTGATGGCGCTGATGCTGTCGGTGGCCGGGTTGATGCCGATCATGGCGTCGCCGTTGCCGTACAGCAGGCCGTCAAGCACGCTGGCGGCGATGCCCGCCGGGTCATCGGTGGGATGGTTGGGTTGCAGGCGGGTCGACATCCGCCCGCGCAGGCCCACGGTGTTGCGAAAGCGCGTGACTACACGGATTTTCTGCGCCACCAGCACCAGGTCCTGCACGCGCATGATCTTCGACACCGCGGCGGCCATTTCCGGGGTCAGGCCCGGGGCCAGGGCCCTGAGGCTGGCCTCGGTGGCCTCGTCCCCCAGCAGCCAGTCGCGAAAGCCGCCCACGGTCAGGTGGCTGACCGGGGCAAAGGCCGCCAGGTCATGGCTGTCCATGATCAGCCGGGTCACTTCATCGCTCTCGTAGGGGATCAGCGCCTCATTCAGAAAGCGCTTGAGCGGCACATCGGCCAGGGCCATCTGCGCCGCCGCCCGTTCGGCGTCGCTGGCGGCCGCGACCCCGGCCAGAAAATCCCCGGAGCGCGCGGGCGTGGCCTTGGCCATCAACTCGCGCAGGTGCTCGAAACGCCAGGTCATGCCACCGATGCTGTGGGCGAAGCTCATACAGGACCTCCGTTATCAGGCCGCCGGCAGCGCGACCGCACCGCGAGCGCGCACCACTTTGCAGAACAGCGCACCCAGCGCCATCAGGCCCAGGAAGATCGCGCAGATCAGCGGGTTGAACCAGACCATCGCCACCAGGCAGACCACCGCCAGCACCAGGGCAATCGCCGGCACCACCGGGTAGCCCGGGGCGCGGAAGGTGCGCTCCAGGTTGGGCTCGCTCTTACGCAGTTTGAACAGGCTGAGCATGCTGACGATGTACATCACGATCGCGCCGAACACCGACATGGTGATCATGGCGGCGGTCAGGGTCATGCCTTGCAGGTTGACCAGGCCATCGCTGAGGATCGCCGCGATGCCCACCACGCCGCCGGCGATGATCGCCCGGTGCGGGGTCTGGAAACGCGAGAGCTTGGCCAGGCTCGCCGGCAGGAAACCGGCCCGGGCCAGGGCAAAGAACTGCCGCGAGTAGCCGAGGATGATCCCGTGGAAACTCGCCACCAGGCCGAACAGGCCGATCCACACCAGCATGTGCATCCAGTTCGAATTGTTGCCGACCACCGCTTTCATGGCCTGGGGCAGCGGGTCGTTGATGTTGGCCAGGGTCCGCCAGTCGCCGACGCCGCCGGCAAAGATCATCACGCCAATGGCCAGCACCACCAGGGTCAGGATGCCCGCCACATAGGCTCGGGGAATCGTGCGCTTGGGGTCCTTGGCTTCTTCGGCGGCCATGGCCGCGCCTTCGATGGCGAGGAAGAACCAGATGGCAAAGGGGATCGCCGCGAACATGCCGCTGATCGCCGGCAGGCCAAAGGTATCGGAACCGGACCAGCCGCCGAGCACGAAGTTACTGAAGCTGAAACCCGGTGCGACCACGCCCATGAATACCAGCAACTCGGCCACGGCCAGCACCGTGACCACCAGCTCGAAGGTCGCGGCGATGCTCACCCCGAGAATGTTCAGGGTCATGAACACGAAGTAGGCGCCAATCGCCGCCACCTTCGGGTCCAGGGTCGGGTATTGCACATTCAGGTAGGCGCCGATGGCCATGGCGATGGCCGGTGGCGCAAAGACGAATTCGATCAGGGTCGCCAGGCCGGCGATCATCCCGCCGGTGACGCCGAATGCCCGCAGGCTGTAGGCGAACGGGCCGCCGGCGTTGGGAATGGCGGTGGTCAGTTCAGTGAAGCTGAAGATAAAGCAGGTGTACATCACCGCCACCATCAATGTGGTGACCAGAAAGCCCAAGGTGCCCGCCGTGCCCCAGCCGTAACTCCAGCCGAAGTACTCGCCGGAAATCACCAGGCCGACGGCCAACCCCCACAGATGCAGGGTGCCCAATGTTGGTTTGAGTTGTGTAACGGTCATGATCGTGCACCCCGGAAGCCAAGCGACGGTATTTGCCTGGAGTCGAGAATAGTCACAGCGACGGCGCCAAGGCTTGACCCGGGAACGCCGCTTTTGTCGTCTGCGGTCAAGTTTTCAGCGGCGTGCTGCCTGATGCTGCACGGCGGCGCACAAATCCGGCGCAGCGCCTCAAATCAGGTCACCGACAGCCCCTCTCCACTGCCACCGATCACCCCAACCGGGTCCCGGGAGCCGGGGTGCCATTGAGTCGCGAAGTAGCAAAGCACCGTGCACCGCAGCGGCCCAGCCCCAGCACCGGCGCAGCACCCACGCCTCGCAGCCATCGCCCGCAACCCGCACGCTCAAGCAGCGCCTGCCCTGGTCGGAGTACCGTTACGCCATGGGCAGACGTAACAAGGTATGACAATTGCTTGAATTATTTTCATACACACCATGACGGTCTTTCATCTCCATGTTCCAGAGCCTGCTTTCGCCCTCACCGTTGAACGCCTCGGGCACCAGCAATCGTGGAGTCTTGTCGGCCGCTGCCAATGGCCTGGACGGCTTTATCGTGCAGCATGGCGGGGACCTGGACCGGGTCTTCGGCCGCTCGGGGATCGACCCCGAGCAACTGCTGCACCCGACCCTGAGCCTGCCGCTACCCAACTACTGCCGGGTGCTGGAAGAAGCCGCCCGGCAAACCGAGTGCGACAACTTCGGCCTGCGCTATGGCCAGCAGTTCCAGCCCCAGGCCCTGGGCCTGCTGGGCTATATCGGCCTGTGCTCGGCGACCCTGGAAGAGGCTTTGGTCAACTTCGCCGCCGCCTTCCCCTTTCACCAGCACAGCACCCTGATCCAGCTGGTGGACCAAGGCGACTGCTACCGCTTTGACTATCAGGTGCGCCACGGCGCCATCAGCGAACGGCGCCAGGACGCCGAATTGACCATGGGCATGGCCACCAACCTGGTGCGTCATGTGCTGGGGGCGGACTGGGCGCCGCGCGAGGTGTGCTTCGAACATGCCAAGCCCCAGGACTGGCACGCGCACCGCGAGGCCTTTCGCAGCGATGTGCGCTTTGGCCAGGCCTGCAACTCGGTGCTGATTCCCAAGCACGAGCTGTACGCCAAGGCCATGCCCGGCAGCGACCCGATGCTGCTGATGCTGATCAAGGATGCGATTCGCCAGCTGGGCGACGGCGGGCGCGAGGTCAGCCTGCTGGATCAGGCGCGCCAGGCGATCCTCGCCACCCTGCACCTGGGGGAACCGTCACTGGATGAACTGGCCCGCCGCCTGGAGCTGTCGGAGTGGACCTTGCAGCGCAAGCTGCGCGACTGCGGCCTGAGTTTCACCCAACTGGTGGACCAGATCCGCCAGGAATCGGCGATCAACCACCTGCAACAACAGAACCTCAGCGTGACCCAGCTCGCCTCCCTGCTCGGCTATTCGGAAACCAGCGCCTTCTCACGGGCGTTCAAGCGCTGGTTCGGCCTCAGCCCCAAGCAGTGGCGCAGCGCGGCCCACGCCTGACACCGGGCTGTCAGTGGTCCTGGCGGGTCATGTAGCGGTCGAAGTTCTCGATGTAGTCGGTCAGGTTCTCTTCCATCATCAAGCGAAATTCCTCGACGAAATAATCCACCGCCTGCTGCTTGGCCGCCGCCAGCTCCTCGGCATTGCGGCACCCACAGGCGCTGACCCAGGCGCTGAAACGCGAGTTGGCGTACATCAGTGATGCGCTGGTCTTGCCACGGCTGCTGTCGGCGATCTGGGTGTTGGCCAGTTCGATAATGGCGTCAGCGCGGTTGTAGAAATCCTGATCCGTTTCGTTAGCCGGCTGGTTGGCCGCTTCGTCAGTCATAGGGGCGTTCCTCATCAATGGGCGGAAAAAAGCGCGCCAGTATAAAGAGGTTTAGCGCCCGGGGCCGAGGGCTTTCTCGGACCCGGCATAGGCACTTCCCGGCAACTGGCGCAGGCTGGCGGCCAGCAGCCGCTCACTGTGGCCCTGGGACAGCACCGGGCTGTTATCCGCCGCCTGCTGCGCCTGCGCCAGATAGGCCTCGGCCTGCTGCGGGCGCCCCTCAAGCAGCGCGCGCAAGGCCTGGCACCGTGGGCGCAGCCAGGGCGCGTACCAATCGGCATCGGCGCTCAGGCGGCTGTCATTCAACAGCGTCGCATCCTGCTGCTGGCAGGCCTGGCAAAAGGCCAACTCGGCGCGCAATAACTCGATCAAGGCGCTCATGCCGTGCAATTGCCCGGTCCGGGCCTTGAGCAACGCGTCCAGCTCCTGGCTCATCTGCGTCGCCGCTGGCCAGTCGCCGCGATCCTGGGCCGCATTGAGCCGGTAGCTGAAGGCCATCAAGGGTTCGGGCATGGCGCCCTGGTCCAGCAACTGAAGATCGGCCACCGGCAGTTGCCCACTGGGCACCCCAGCCACCGTCAAGGCGGTGAGGCGCGCCTGGGCCAATGCCGCACTCTGGTCGTCGCGATGCCGATACCAGGCGATCAGGAGCACGCCGTCGCTGGGCATCACGTGCCACGACGGCAGCAGATTCGCCAGGCCCATGCTCAGGTTGATGGCGGCGAACGCGAGGCACATTGCCGCAACCACCGGGGATGCGTACACGCCCAACCCCAGGGCCAGCAGCCCGACCACCAGGTTCGATAGCGGCCCCATCACGGCCACCAGCATCCACTGCGAGCGCCAGGGACGCTGCGGATTGGTCGCCGGAATGACATAGCCGCCCAGGCGATTGCGCTTGAGCTGGGGCGACCAGCGCGCGCGCCAGCCACGCCGCTGCACCTGTATCTCCAGCGCCGCGATCCGCACCAGCAACACCGGCATCCCCGCCAGCCGGGCCCCCAGGTAATGCCCGCCCTCATGCACCACCAGGCCGATGATCCCCAGCACAGTGGCCAGGGCCAGGGCCAGGAACGGTTGCAGCCCGGACTTGATGCCGAGGCCCAGAATCATCGCGGCGATAAACCAGCCACTGATCGATATCAGGCGCTGCAGGAGATTGAGCACTCTGTTCAGGGCCTTGAGCCCCTTGCTGCCTTGCATTGCGCGCGTCCTTGAGTGTGAAGCCGATGGTCATCCAGGCGCGCAGCCTGCCAGTTTCTGCCCTGGCGCTTCAAGCGCCGATTGCCACTGGCCGCCCACGACGCAGGCGACGCAATCAGGCGCTGGGCCGGCACGCCACCTGCAACAGGTTTTCGGCCTGCTGCCGGCATTCGATGCGCACCGGCAAAAAGCGCTCGATCACTGCAATATTGCTGCGCAGATGATCGCTCATGCGTGGCGTGGTAAAGCTGCCGCCCCCGGCCAGGGCCATCGGCAGCAGCAACTGGTCGGCCAGGTGCTCGGCCACGGCCGCTTCGCTGTGCAGCCATTCGCGAGCCTGGTCGACGACCCGGTCCGCCACGGTCTCGGCACGCACGCTGGTCTGGCCAAAGCCACTGAAGACTTCGGTCAGGTGCTCAAAGGCGAACTCCAGCAACAGCACGTTGCCCGGGCCCTGTTCCTGGTCGATCTGGCTCACCTGCAACTGCTCGGCAGCAAACCCCAGGCGCTTGGCGACTCGATCCAGCTCGCGCTCGGCCACGCGCCACGGCACGCCGGCAATCAAGGCCGTGGCGCGTTGTTCAAGCAGTTTTCCACGCTGGGGCAGGTGCAAAGGCTGCAACGACGAAGGCTGCACGAACAGGGTCAGTTCGCCACCGCCCGCGGGCACAAAACCGTGCCGCAGCAGTTGCAGCTCGACCTGCGCGCCCATGCGCCGCAGCAGCGGCAGCCAGGCCCGTTCCAGGGTATCGCTGGGGGGCGCCATCGGGTTGTGGGTGCCGCCGCTGATGGTCACCCGGCTCGGTTGCGACGCATGGAGCAAGGCCGGCAGCAAGGTCTGCAACACCAGGGTGCAACTGCCGGCGCTGCCGATGGCGAAGCGGTAGTCGCCACCGCGAATCGCCCCGGGTTCGAACGTCAACTGCTGCGAACCCAGCTCGGCCCCTTCGACCCGGGCCTGGCACACCTCGGCCGCCGCCAGCACCGAAGTCAGGTGTTGACGCAACAGCCCCGGCTTGCTGCGCCTGGCGCGAATATTCTTAATCCGCAGCCCACGGCCGGTCACCATCGACAAGCTCAAGGCGCTGCGCAATACCTGCCCGCCGCCGATGGCGCCGTCTATTTCAAGCACATCCTGTTTCATCACCCTTCCTCAGGCGTAGTGGCCAACCATCTGTCTCAGGTAGGCATCCAGCACGCTGTTGTCTGCTTGGGTGCGGGCCAGCTTGGGCACCGCACGTGCCAATTCCGTTTCGATAAACCGATGCAGGGCCGGGCGTCGCGGGCCGTAGGCGGCCTCATCGGCGTTGCGCTTGAGCACCAGCAGCTCGGCCACTTCCGCCAGCAGCGCCGGATCGTCGACGGTGCCCAGCAGGTCGTCGAAGGTCATCGGCGGCCGGCCACGGCCCTGGTCGATCCAGCGCACGGCGAGCAACGGCCGCAGCACGTAGAAGTACTTTTTCAGGCGCACGCTGTCGCCTTGCAGGTAACCGCGAAAATTCTTCCTGGCCATCGACAGGTAATGGCTGCGGGCCGCCGGCGGGCTGTAGAAGGCTTCGGCCAGCTCCCGCAGGCGCAGGGTCGCGGCGCTTTCGCTGCGGTACACCAGGGGCGAGTCGAGCCACTCGAGCAGGGTCGGGTTGGACTTGCGCAACAGCCCGAGGGTCTTGCGCAGTTCCCAGCCGCTGACGTCCAGTTCGTCGTCCAGCGGGCGTTCGATCACGTCCCGCGGGGTGTCGACCTGGATAAACCACTCGGGCTTTTCCACGTACACAAAACGCACGTCATAGTCGCTGTCGGTGGAGGCAAAACCCCAGGCGCGGCTGCCCGATTCACAGGCGTACAGCACCTTGACGTTACGCTCGCGCTCGATGCGTTCCAGCTCTTGCAGCACCCGCTCGCGCATCGCGGCGTCGAGGGGGTGGCGTTGTTCGAAATCCATGTTGCTCTTCCTTTAATCAGTTGCGCTGGCGACCAGGGCACTGAGGGTCCGGCGCCGAGGGTTCCACACCGTCATGCACCAGATTCCCCACCACTCCAGGCCGCTGGCGAAATAGTCGCTCCAGGGCGGGTTGTCGTCGCCGTCCTGCCAGTCGAGGACAAAGCCGTCGACCCAATTGATCACCTGCACCCCTTCTGCGGCTTCCAGGCCCAGCAGGTTGCACCACTCGTGAAACAGTGCCCGGGCCTCCTCTTCCCCACCCTTGAACCGGGTGCCATAGGGGGGCCGGCGAAAGCCGTGGTAGAGCTCCAGCGGTTCCTGGGGCGGCTCCTCGACCCGCAACAAACGCTGCACCTGCTCCGCCGTCAGGGGCGTGGCCTGGGCCCGATACGAGTCCCAGGTCATGCTGGGCGGCGGACGCTGAGCGTATTCCGGGTTCTGGATCAAGGCCCGGTGCCACTCCAGCTGGCCGTGCATCAAGTGTTCATGCAACTGCTGCAAGGCCTGGCGATGCAGGGCCTCGTCCACCTGAGCCTCGGCCTCGGGTGCCAGCAGCACGAACTCGAAGACGCAACCGGCGGCGTCCATGCGATTTCGCAGCGAGGCGCAATGGGCCTGCTCGATGCTCTGCAGCAGGGTTGTCTGTCTGATCACGCTCAATCCTTTTCTAACGCAGGCGGCTGACCGTGCCAGGGCTCAGTTCAGCGGCCTCTTCCATTGTCTGCAGTTGTTGCAGCAACGCCTCGCGCAGCGCCTTGGGCGTATGCGCGTCGGCCAGGGTGACACGGCCCCGGCACCAGCCCTGGACACAGGTCAACCAATAGGCACGATCCGCGCCGGCCCGGGCCTGACGCTGCAGCAGGTACTGCAACTGATAACCCCGGGGCCACAGCGTCATCAGGGCCGCCCGGCGTTGTGCCGGCAAGCCTTGCCAGCCCGCATCCAGGCGCTGGCGCAGCGACTCGTCGAGGCGCCGCCAGGGTTGTTCGCGCAGCAGCTCCACTGCCCGCGTGAAGACCTTGTCCGACTCATCGTCCAAGGCCGCCAGTTGCTGCTCCAGGCCGCGCTCGCCCAAAGCCTCCAGGGCTTGCAGACGCACCGACGCCAAGGGCGATTGCAGGGCCTGGCACAGCAGCGGGTCGGCCGCCGGCTCATTCAACTCCCGGGCCAGGCCCACCAACCCCAGCCATTCACGGCGCGAAGCCGGCGCTGGCCGGGCCAGCCGTTCCAGCAACACCTGGCGCGCCTCCACCTGCCATTGCGGCGCCGCCCAACGGGCCAGGCAACGCATGGCCGCCGAATCATCCAGCAGGGCGCGTTGCAGGTACGCCTGCGGCGCCTGCACCAAACCGAGCAATCGGCGCAGGGCCTTGACCCGGACACTGGCGCCCCGGGTGTGCAGGGCAAACTCCAGCAACGGCACGGCCTGCTCCAGGGGCAATGCAGCGCAGGCCTCCACCGCCAATTGGCGCACCATCATGTCGCGGTGGACCAGGGCCCGGCGGATCAGCGCCTCCGGTTGCGCCGTGGCCTCGTGCAGCAAGGCGAACAAAAAGCGCGCCGGCTTGCCCTGCAGGCTGACGCACGCCGCTTCGACCTCGGCCCGCACCTCGGGCGCCTTAAGCACGGCACGCGCCGCCGTCAGGGTCGCCAGGTGATCCACCCGCTGTTTGTCACCGAGGGCGATCAACGGCCCCAGCGCCTGCAACAGCAGGCCGACGTACTCTTGGCGCAGGTAGGGCTCGACCGCCGCCGCAGCCAGTTGCCGAACCTGCGGCACCCAGTCATTGAGGCGCAGCAGCAACGCCGCCAGGGCCTGAGCCGAGGGCCGCTGGCCCAGGGCGCGGACCGCCACTTCCCGCACATAACCCCAGCGAAACTGACTCAGGGCACTCCAGCCCTGGTGATCGTCCGGGCCTTGCAGGGCGGCGATCAGCTCATCGAGCTGATCGGCTTCATAGGGCCGCTGCTGCCATGACTGGCTGCGCAGCTGCTTGAGTTGGGTGATGCAATCCATGTTCTTATCCCTTGACGCACACCACCTGACGCAAGGTGTGCAGCACTTCCACCAGCTCGCGCTGGGCGTGCATGACTTGATCGATGTCCTTGTAGGCCATCGGTATTTCATCAATCACATCGGCGTCCTTGCGGCATTCCACATGGGCCGTGGCGCGGATCTGGTCCTCGAGGGTGAAGGTGTTCTTGGCCCGGGTCCGGCTCATGGTTCGGCCGGCACCGTGGCTGCAGGAGCAAAAGGCTTCCTCGTTACCCAGGCCACGCACAATGAAACTCTTGGCCCCCATGGACCCTGGAATGATCCCCAGTTCGCCCTTCTTCGCCGACACCGCGCCCTTGCGGGTCACCAGCACCTCTTCACCAAAGTGCCGCTCTTTCTGCACGTAGTTGTGGTGGCAGTTGACCGCTTCCAGCGCCACTTCGAACGGTTTGCTGATCACCTGGCGCGTCGCCTTGATCACCGCCAGCATCATCAGCTCGCGGTTTTGCCGGGCAAAATCCTGAGCCCAACCCACAGCCTCGACATAGTCCTCGAAGTGCTGGCTGCCTTCCTCGAAGTACGCCAGGTCACGGTCCGGCAGGTTGGCGATATGTTGGCGCATATCGGCCTGGGCCAGGTGGATAAACAGGTTACCGATGGCGTTCCCTACCCCACGGGAACCGCTGTGCAGCATAAACCAGACCCGGTTCGCTTCATCCAGGCACACCTCGATGAAGTGGTTACCACCGCCCAGGGTTCCCAGGTGCTTGCGGTTGTTGCTGTTGGCCAGCGCCGGGTACTTGTCGGTGATGGCCTTGAACCGTGGATCGAGCGCCGCCCAGGCCTGGTCGGCCTGCTGCGGAATCTCTCCCCAGGCGCCTTTATCCCGTCCGCTGCGGGGCGAGGTCCGGCCATGGGGCACGGCCTGCTCGATGGCGCTACGCAGACCCAGCAGGTTATCCGGCAGGTCGGCGGCGGTCAGCGAGGTGCGCGCGGCAATCATTCCGCAACCGATATCGACCCCGACCGCCGCCGGGATGATCGCGCCCTGGGTCGGGATCACGCTACCAATGGTCGACCCCTTACCCAGGTGCACATCGGGCATCACCGCCAGGTGCTTGAAGATGAACGGCATCTGCGCGGTGTTCATCAATTGCTGCTTGGCTTCGCTTTCCACAGGCACGCCCTGGGTCCACATCTTGATCGGCTTACCGTTGGCCACTTCCAGCAATTGATAGGTTGTGTGTTCCATGTTCTCGACTCTTTTCCGTAGGCCGGCGATCCGGCACAAAATGTTCAGACGCCTGGTTCAATCAGTCAGGCAAACCACTGCAAGCCGAAGCCCGCATCCACGGCGACAAGGGTCAGGTGAAACATTGCAGCACGCTCTACCGTTGAGCTAGCGCCGTGAGGCGCACGGGAGTCGAACCCGTTACCACGCTGTTCTGTAGTTCCACCGGCATTCGCCGGGTCAATCGATAAAACCTGCAAGCCTGGGCCTGCTGGCAGCGACAAGGGAACAGGCACATTTGCTCTACCGACTGAGCTACCCGTTTCCGGGGCGGGGCTCGAACCCGCGACACAATGTAGTACCTGTGGCATTCGCTGCCTCCCGCCGAGGCGGGTCAAAAGGTGCGACGACTAGGGGGCGTGGAAATAGTGGTTGGTGTTCTGCCCCTTGAACTACAGCGGTCTTTCAACCACCGGCGGGAGTCGAACCCGCATCACGAACCGGGGATGTAGTTCCACAAGCATTCGTCGCATAAAACCGCAAATAGGTGGCACGACAAAAGGTGTGACTGAGTAGCCGGAATCGAACCGGCGTAACCATGATGTACAGCCACGGGCATTCGTGCCTTCAGTGCGTGTGACAAGGGTTTGGCGAGACGCCGTCAATGTAGTCCCGCCGGCATTCACACACGCCGAAAATCAATTTCTGTTGCGCCCGCCGGGTCAGCGGCGGACGACTGTTGTTGCCGCGATCAGAGCGGCATCGCTTCGATCGCTTCGACCCAGTGCCCCGCACCGTAGTGGCCGGCGGTGAACTGGGCGATCACATCGAACACCGCATCACTGAAGCCGCCGACGTTGAGGATATCCTCGCGGTCCGTTGCCTGGGTGGTGGCGCCGGGTTGCATATCGATGCACACCAGCCGCGCTTGCGGGTTGATCTTCTTGATCCGCGCCCATTGCTGCATCGTCGCGCTGGCACCACGGCGCCGAGCGTCGATCCATGACTCGTTGTCCGAGACCAGGATCAGGGTATCGACCTTGGCCTTGGTATCGGCCAGCCGGGCCAGGGGCGCCGAGCAGTTGGTCCCGCCACCGCCGATGGCCGCCAGTTTCTGTGCATTGCTCATCACGCTGTCGCGAGGGTTGAGCGAGATATCCACCACCTGCACTTCAAACGGCATCACCCGCGCCGCCGGCTGCTTGCGCAGCACCGCTGCCGCCACCAGCGCCGCGACATCGATGCAGCGCACCGCCGTGCTGGCTCCCGGACGGTAACCGGTGACCGGGCTGTGCATCGAACCCGAGACATCCGGGCACACCACCACTGCACCTTGCAGCGCCGGCACGTTGGCCAGCGACAGCTCCAGGGCATCCTGCAACGCCTCGCGCACCACCAGCGGCACATCGTCGCCGGCCATGCGGTAGGCCGCCAGCAACTGGTACGGGTAGACCCGGGCCTTGGCCACCGCCTCGGCATCCGCCAGGCGCGCCGCCACATACTCGGCGCAACCGGCCACCTGGAACGCACCGTTGCGCGCCAGGGTGTTGAGGTTCATGCGCAGCGCCTGCCAGCCCATGTTCCGCGCCTGGGCCACCCATTGTTCCGGGCTCAGGGTCAGGTTGCTCAGCAACTGAAACGGCACCTGCGGTATCTGTGTGCTGGCCCCGCTGCGAAACATCAACAGCGAACGGGTCAGCTCCGGCAGCGCCGCAACGTCCACCGGCTTGCCGATCAGCCAGGCGAAAAACGCTGCACGCCAGGCTTCCTTGGGTTTGGGGTGAACCATCTTCACCACATCCGCCAGCGACGGCTGGTTGCCCACCGAGGCTTGCAACAGTTGGTATTCGCTGGCGCTGTTCAACCAGTTCTGCACCAGGCGCTTGGGTTGCGAGCCCAGGGATTTACGCCCGGTGGCCCCGCTGCGCAGGATCTGCACGAAGTTGCGCAGCATCTTGCCGTTGTCCACCACCTGCTCGAACAGCTCCGGCACCAGCGCCGAACGTTGTGCGGTCAGGGCCGAGAGCATCAGCGCCGGCATGTCCTTCATGTGCCCTTTGCGCCGGGCATACAGCGCGGCCTTGGCCACGTAGCGGCTGTCGAGTTCGGCCACCAGTTGCAGCACGTCGGCCAGTTGGCTTTCGGCCGAGGCGTAAAAGGTCTGGTTCAGGCAACCGGTCACTGCCAGTTGCGCCAGTTTGTGCTTGGCACTGTAGGCGTAGGCCGGGGCCTGGGCCGCGTTCAAGGTGTCGCAGGCTGGCAGGGTGACCGGTTGGCGGTTGAACAGCTTGAAGTTGGCCATCGTGGCGTCTCGCTCTGTTGTCTCGTTCGTTGCAAGAGATATTGCAGAGCACGTGCCAGGTTTGTTTTTCTGGCTGAATTTATTTTTAAACCACTGATTTATATAGTTTTATTTTTACAAAAGAATTTAAAGAGCATTTTAGGCAAGCGCCGCACCCTGGATTTATTTATCCTTGCATATCGCCTTTTATCCAAGAATATAAACATGCCCGCCAAGCGCACGGTCGCCATCGGCTTTATCGGCTCCAACCTCGATCGCGTCGGCAAGGGCGCCAATCGCTGGAGCCATTGGCGGCCCAGCGTCGGCCTGTGCCAGCAGGACGACCTGCTGCTGGATCGCCTGGACCTGATCCACGGCACCGAAGCCCGCGACCTCGGCCTGGCCGAACGGGTGCGCGAGGACATCCGCCAGGTCTCGCCGCTGACCGAGGTGCGCCTGCACCCCATGCAGCTGCGCAACCCCTGGGACTTCGAAGAGGTCTACGGCGCGCTGCACGACTTCACCACCGACTACCCGTTCGACACCGAACACGAGGACTACCTGGTGCACATCACCACCGGGACCCACGTGGCGCAGATCTGCTGGTTCCTGCTGACCGAGGCGCGCTACCTGCCGGCGCGGCTGATCCAGACCTCCCCGTCCCGCCGGCGCAACCTCGACGAGCAGGCCACCGGCACCTATGCCCTGATTGACCTGGACCTGTCGCGCTACGACCGCATCGCCTCGCGTTTTGCCCACAAGCGCCTGGAGGGCCTGGCGTTTCTCAAGTCCGGGATCGCCACGCGCAACAGCGCGTTCAACCGCTCCATCGAGCAGATCGAACGGGTCGCGGTGCGCTCCAGGGCGCCGATGCTGTTGATTGGCCCGACCGGCGCCGGCAAGTCGTTCCTGGCACGCCGCATCTACGAGCTCAAGCGCAGCCGGCATCAGGTCGAGGGACGCTTTGTCGAGGTCAACTGCGCCACCCTGCGCGGCGACGGCGCCATGTCGACCCTGTTCGGGCATATCAAGGGCGCCTTTACCGGGGCGCAAAACGCCCGTGACGGCCTGTTGCGGGCGGCGGATGGCGGCATGCTGTTCCTGGACGAAATCGGCGAACTGGGGGCCGACGAACAGGCGATGCTGCTCAAGGCCATCGAGGAAAAACGCTTCTTCCCCATGGGCTCGGACCAGGAAGTGGCGAGCGACTTCCTGGTGATCGCCGGCACCCACCGCGACTTGCGCGGACGAGTGGCCGAGGGCCTGTTTCGCGAAGACCTGTATGCGCGGATCAACCTCTGGACCTTCGACCTGCCAGGGCTGGCCGGGCGCCGTGAAGACATCGAGCCGAACATCGATTTCGAGCTGGAACGCCATGCCCGCGAACAAGGGCGCCTGGTGCGCTTCAACCTGGAGGCGCGGCGCCGCTACCTGGCCTTTGCCAGCTCCGGGGAAGCGGCCTGGCTGGGCAACTTTCGCGAGCTGTCGGCGTCGATCACGCGCATGGCAACCCTGGCCGACAGCGGGCGCATCGACGAAGCCCAGGTCGCGGAGGAAATCCAGCGCCTGCGCTATGCCTGGGGCCTGACCCAGGAAGACGACGACCTGGCGCCGCTGCTGGCGGACGCGGCGCAACTGGACCTGTTCGACCGCCTGCAACTCAAGGCCGTGATCGACGTCTGCCGCCAGGCCGGCAGCCTGTCCGCCGCCGGCCGCCAGCTGTTCGGCGTGTCCCGCCAAGCCAAAGCCACCCCCAACGACGCCGACCGCCTGCGCAAATACCTGGCCCGCTTCGACATCGACTGGAAAAAAATCAGCGAAACCCAGCCTTGAACCTGTAGCCGCTGCCCGAGCCTAGCGGCAGCGGCTACAGAGGTACGGCGAACACCGCGTTGGCGCGGGCGACGGGGCGATCGCCGACGTGCAGGCTGACGGTGGCGAACGCCATTTGCCGGCCGCGCTTGGAGTGTTCCAAACGGACGTCGATCCACTCCCCGACCCGCACCGCGCCGAGGTAATCGAGGGTCATGCTGGCGGTGATCAGCGGCAACGGCGGGTCGCTGGAGAATGCCATGGCGTAGCCCATGCCGATGTCCGCCAGGGTGGCGATGATGCCGCCGTGCACCGTGCCGCGTCCGTTGGCGTGGCGCTGATCGGCGCGCAGGCCGATCTCCAGTTGCAGGCCAGTGCCGCGGCTATAGACCGGGCCGATCAACTCCAGCAACGGGCTGCTGCGCGACAGCGGGCTGTAACCGTGGGGAATGTCCGGGGCGTCCATGGGCGAAATCCTTTAACAAGAGGAGCCTGATATGTAGTGCACCCAGGCCCCACTGCCCAGCTGTATCAGGCTGGCAAATCAAACCCGATAAGCCAGACAAAAGCCCTTCCCAAGCGGCCGATCGGCGGTAAGATGCGCGCCAGAAAAAACGTCACGACCCACGATCTCAAGGAACGACCATGCACCACCCGGATGGCACATCCACCCCCCTGCGCCGCCTCGCCCTCGTCCTGCTGAGCAGCCTGACCCTGAGCGCCTGCTCCGGCGGTGGCGACTCCTCCTCAGCCGAACTCGCCGGCGCCCGAGGCAAGGCCGGCGCCCTGCTCGCCTACGAACACCAACTGACCCTGTCGCTGCCCGCCGACCTGGTGTCGGCACGCCTCACTGCCACCCGTGAAGCCTGCGAAAACGCCCAGTTCGGCGCCTGCAACGTGCTGCGCATCGAAAACGGCAAGTACCGCTCCCAAGTGATTGTGCGCATCGTCCCCGACGGGGTGGAGCCCCTCGTCAAGCTCGCCTCCCAGGGCGCGCAACTGGCCGAACGGGTCACCACCGCCGAAGACCTGGCCGACGCCGTCGCCGACGTCCAACGCCAGCAGGAACGCCTCAAGGCACAACAAAAACGCCTCGACGAACTGGCCGCGCGCCGCGATATCACCGTCAGCGACCTGATTGCCCTGAGCAAGGAACAGGCCGCCATCGAAAACGACCTGCAAGCCCTGGCCCAGGCCGCCGCCGGCCAACAACGACGCCTGGACACCAACCGCCTGACCCTGAACTTCGAACCCACCGACAGCAGCGAAGGCATGTCCAACCTGCGCCAGGCCTTCAGCAACATCCTCGGCAACCTGGCAGACGGCACCGCCAGCGCCGTGGAAAAAATCAGCCACGCACTGCCGTTCGTGATCCTGGCCTTCCCCCTGGCGCTGATCTGGGTCTGGCTGTGGCGCAAGTTTGTGCGTCGCCGTAACCGAGATTGAAGTTCGGGCCCGCAGGGCCCGCTGCAGCCGCTCGCTGGCCGTATATCGGGAACGCTCAGGTCCCGCTCCAGGCCGGCCGCAAGGCCGCCGTCCCGCTCTTGATTTTGCTTTTGATTTTGATCTAAGCGCCTCGTTAAACCACGCTGGCCGAGCGCAGGCAGTGAGCCGTGGGCAACCCGGCAGGACGCCGGGTTAGCCGCGCTGGGCCAGGGATGGCCCATCGCGGCGGCCCACGGATCAATGCCGGAGTGAGGGCATGCCGAGCCGAAGCGAGGCACCGAGTGGTGGGGCAAGAGCCCTTTGGTTACTTTGGGGCTTTTCCAAAGTGACCCGCCGTAAGGGCGGAACCCATACCCGCCCACCCCCCAATAACGGATCTGCCCCCGACTAAATCCAGCGGAGCCCACATGCCCCAACTCCCCTACGCCTGGGCCAAATCCCACCGCATCCTCCTACGCCAAACCGAGGCGGGCACCGCACTCCTGGTCAGCGGCAACAGGGGCCCGGACACACCGAAAACCAGGCCGGCCGGAGGGCCGCCTTGCTTTTGATTTTGATCTGAGCGCCCCGTTAAACCACGCTGGCCGAACGCAGGCAGTGAGCCGTGGGCAACCCGGCAGGACGCCGGGTTAGCCGCGCTGGGCCAGGGATGGCCCATCGCGGCGGCCCACGGATCACTGCCTTCGTTCGGGCATGCCGAGCCGAAGCGAGGCACCGAGTGGTGGGGCAAGAGCCCTTTGGTTACTTTGGGGCTGTTCCAAATGTAAGAGCGGAACCCATAGCAGCCACACCCGCAGCAATGGATATGTACACCCATAAACCCGAGGCGCAGGTTTTAGGGCCGCTGCGCGCCCCAGCGGGAGCAAGCTCCCTCGCCACAACAAGCTCCTTCACCATAGCCAGCGCCCTCGCCACAGCCAGCTCCCTCACCTCAAAAAACGCCCTTGCCAGAGCAACGAACCAGCTCCCGCACCAAATCCCCCAGCACCACCAGCCAAAAAGCTCACCCCTGCAACGCCAAAGCCAACCGCTCCAACCCAATCCCAAACCCCGCCCCCTCTC
>NZ_ATLP01000120.1:0-2132 GCF_000416215.1 Pseudomonas sp. CF161 | reverse complement strand
TCAGTAAACCGCGCAGTGCCTGGGCCAATTTTCCGGCCTGGGCGTTGCGCAAATACACCACGTGCAGGTTGCTCGGGTTGCTTTGGGCGTTGTCCAGTTTGTAGATCAGGTTGCGCGCCAGCTCGGTCCGCTCCGGGCTGCCGGCGCGGATGATGATGGAGTTGGAACGCGGGTCGCCGATCACGTTGATTTTTTGCGTCTGGTCCCCGCCCTGGTTTTCCAGGAGTTCGGCCACCATGGCCGCGATGTCGACGGCGATGCCGTTTTGCACCGCCACCACGTCGGTATCGATGGCGCTCGGGGTGTCGATGCCGTCGATGATCTGCGCCACCCGTTGCAGGTTTTCCGCGTAGTCGGTGACGACGATGCTGTTATTGCCCGGGTAGGCGTTGATCGGATTATTCGGTGAAACGATGGGCCGCAGCACCGGGATCAGGTTCACCGCGTTTTCATATTGCAGGCGAAAAGTCCGGGTCAACATGCCGTTGCCAGCGGGTTTGTCGGCGCTGTAGATCGGTCCGCCCAGCAGCTTGGCATCCGCTTCGGGCACCACCTGCGCCACGCCGCCCACATCCACCACGCTGAAGCCCTGCATGCGCAGCGCCGCGAGCAGCATGGCATAGGCCTGATGGGCCGGCACCTGGCCTTCGCTGACCAGGGTCAAGGTGCCCTTGACCCGCGGGTCCACCAGGAACTGCTGGCCGGTGGAGTGGGACAAGGCTCGCACCACCGCCTGGATATCGGCCTCGACAAAGTTCAGCTGCACCGGCTGCTCGCCGAGGGGGTTGCGCGCTGCGCTGCTGCCGCCATCAGCATGGCCGCGAGCGGTCCTGGTGACGGGATGCTGAACCCGTGGCCGTGGCTCCAGAGCAGCCGCTGGGCGCTGGCGATCGAGCAAGGCGTCGCCACTGCGCCGGGTATCGGCCAGGGGCTGGCCCAGTTCGCTGTCCACCAGCAAGGGCGCGGGTGTATCGGACGGGTTGCTGCTGCAGGCTCCCAACGCCAACAACAGAAAAGGTGCGGCCTTGCGGCACTGACGCCCATAGTTGGAACCTGACCACTTCATGAAGCTTCCTTAGCGCCAAGCGCCTGATCCATGCGAACAGTTCCGGACACTATGCCGGCCGAGTCTTCGGATTGAGCCTCGCCTGCGCGTTGCAGGTGGGCCTCTATTACGTGCAGCGAGAAGTGTTGCGGGCCACCCAGCAGCCAGTCGAGCACGGCGTCCGCCGGAGCCTGCTCGAAGGTCAGTTGCCAGCCCCGTCCATTGGCTCCGGCGACGGCTTGCAACTGGTAGTGGGTGTCGAGGCCGAAAGCATCCAGGTTCTGGCGCAAGGCCTGCTCCAGCCCCGGACCACCCGGTGGTTGGGCGTTGGCCCCGGCCTCCTGCAGCAGCAACTCCAGGGCTTGAGCCTGGGAGCGCAACTTGGGGGTTTCGATTTGCCAGTAGTCGATCTTCTTCAGCGCGGGCTCGATCAGCAGCAGCCAGAACACCAGGCTTCCGAGCACCAGCGCGCCACCGCCCAGCATCTGCCGTTCCCGTGGGGCCAACCGCCGCCAACCGTCCAACATCCGCGCCCAGCGAGCGCGACTCACCGCCAGCAGGTTGTTACTCATCGTCGTTTTCCAGGGCGCCTTCACCTGGGTTCGAGGCCCGCTCGGCCGCCGCGCCCAGGGTCCAGAGGTGGTCGTCACGGCTGGCAATCAAGCCGGCCTCGGCCAGGGTGGCCTGCCAGGCACCGTCGTCGGCAACCGGGGGCGTGTCCTTCGGCAGTTCCAGCTGCAATCGGCCATCGGCGAAGCCCAGGCGCTGCACGCTGCCGATCATAAAGGGCAAGGCGTTCCCGGCCGTGTGCAGCAGGTGACTGAAGGCCTGTCCAGGATCTGCCGTGGCGCCGCTCTGGCGCGCGGCCAATTGCTGGCGGGCCTGTTGCAGCGGGTTGAGAATCACCGGCAACTCGGGGAAGGCCTGTTTCACCCGTTGACTCATCTGCGCCTTGAGTTGTTTTCCTTCCTCGGCCTGGCGCGCGGCGTAGAGATTCAGACCCAGGGTCCAGATCGCCACGGCCAGCGCGCTGCAGGCCAGTGCCCGACCCCAGCCGGCCGCGCCGACCCGGGGCGCGTCGAGCCCG
>NZ_ATLP01000119.1:0-13630 GCF_000416215.1 Pseudomonas sp. CF161 | reverse complement strand
CCAGAACCCAATAACCCGCCAAGCAGCCCGCCCAGGCCCCCCAGCCCGGCGGGACCACCCCGGGATTGCGGGCTGGCGCCGCCCTGGGAGTTGAGCGAGGCCTGGCCGGCCCGCAGCAGTTGTTCCAGCAGATCACTGGTGTTCATAGCATCGCCCTCATGGATCGCGCGCAGCGAAAAAGGCAACGATAGCCCTCGCCGGCCAATGCGCCATGACCGTCCGGCCGGGCCTTGCGCAGTGATCCTCAGTGTGGGGAGCCCGTGCCGCGCTAGGTGCGTGGGGGCGGCTCATTGAGAAACCGGTTCCAGACCTTGTACGCCTCGTGCTGGCGGCGGTTGGCGATCTCCCATTCCGGCCCTGTCAGTTGGTGTGCAGAGACCAGTTTCATCATGTCGCAGGTGGCCGCATCCAACTCAATCAACAGTTGATGGGACCTGTACCTGAAATCGTCGACGTTGTTCATGGTGGGGTACGCCTGTGACCGGGGCCGACTTCGCAAATGACGAAGCCATGCACTCGGCACAAGGTCGACAACGGCTGGGGGCGATTAATTGTCATCGCCCGATAAACGGTCGCGGGCGCCTTATACGCCAGCCGCTCGTCTATGTTCGCCAGCGCACAGACACCTTCCCCCCAGCTGGACAGACTCAGACCCTGAGAAGCTGCGTCCCGCGAGGTCTGGCAGCCGATAACGCCCGCCTCGCTTATTGCCCCCGCTCCGGCGCTTCTCCGGTCGGAGGCACGCTATGCCAAGGAAAACATGGACAGTCATTGGACCCTCAAACTCTTTCGGTTCTGGCGTCTGCCTGCCGTCCATTACCGCCAGTGGAGCGAATCGCGGCGCAAGTTCGAATATGAACCGCTGCTGCGCTCCGAGCTGTTCAGCGCCGAACAGATGGCACACCACGGCACCCTGCTGGCGCAGCAACATCGCCTGAGCCCAGGGAACACCGCCGATACCCTGCTAGCGCGCCTGGCCGACAACGAGGCGACCCTGGCCAGCAGCTGCCGGGCCCTGACGGCTGCGCCCCTGTCCTCGCGCCGCGCGACCCCGGCCGCCGAATGGCTGCTGGACAACTACTACCTGGTGGAAGAACAGATCCGCACCACCAAGACCCATCTGCCGCGCGGCTACAGCCGGCAATTGCCGCGCCTGGCCGAAGGCCAGTCGGCGGGCCTGCCGCGGGTCTACGACATTGCCCTGGAGACCATTTCCCATGGCGATGGCCGGGTCGACGGCGACAGCCTGGGGCGCTTCGTCGAGTGCTACCAGAGTGTGATGCCGCTCAAGCTCGGCGAGCTGTGGGCGATCCCAATCATGTTGCGCCTGGCCCTGATCGAGAACCTGCGGCGCGTGGCCTCCCGGGTCATGGCCAACTGGGACGACCGCAACCTGGCCAACGACTGGGCCGATCGCCTGATCGAAACCGCCGAGCAGGACGCCAAGAGCGTGGTGCTGACGGTGGCCGACATGGCGCGCTCGGGGCCGCCGATGACCTCCTCGTTCGTCGCCGAACTGGCGCGCCGCCTGCAAGGGCAGAACGCCGCGCTGGTGCTGCCCCTGGCCTGGATCGAACAACTGCTGGGCGAGTCGGGGCTGAACATCGAGCGCCTGGTGCAACTCGACGCCCAGCAACAGGCTGCCGACCAGGTGTCGATCAGCAACAGCATCGCCAGCCTGCGCCTGCTCTCGGCCACCAACTGGCGTGAGTTCGTCGAGCGCATGAGCCACGTCGAACAGGTGCTGCGCAGCGACCCGGCGGGCCTGTATGAGCGCATGGATTTCGCCACCCGCGACCACTACCGGCACCGGGTCGAACGCCTGGCGCGGCAATGCCCGCTCAGTGAAGAGCAGGTGGCGCGCATCGCCATCGACCTGAGCACCAGCCAGCCACCACAGCCCCCCGCCGCCGTGGCCAGCCATGTCGGTTACTACCTGGTCGGCCCCGGTCGCGGCGAGCTGGAGCAACGCATCGCCGCACGGGTGCCCCTGGCCCAGCGCTGGCAGCGCCTGCTGCAACGGGCGCCCTTGAGTTTCTTTCTGCTGCCGGTGGCGCTGCTGTCGCTGCTGTTGGCCTGGTCCTTTATGCAGTCGGTGCACGAGGACGGGCATGAGCTTTACCTGCTGGCCCTGCTGGCACTGCCGACCCTGCTGATGAGCAGCCGCCTGGCGATCGGCCTGATCAACTGGCTGGTGACCCTGACGGTGGCGCCGTGCATCCTGCCGCGCCTGGACTACAGCGAAGGCATCCCGGAGCAGGCGCGAACCCTGGTGGTGGTGCCGACCCTGATCGCCAACGCGGCGGATGTCGAAGAACTGGTCGAAGGCCTGGAAGTGCGCTTTTTGGCCAACCGCGACCCGCACCTGCATTTCGCCCTGCTCAGCGACTTCATGGACGCCGACAGCGAAGTGCTGCCCGAAGACGCCGGCCTGCTGCAACTGGCGCAGCAGTTGATCGAAGGCCTGAACCGCAAATACCCGGAGGCCGAGGCCGAGCGCTTCTTCCTCCTGCATCGCCCACGGCGCTGGAACCCGGCCGAACGCAGCTGGATGGGTTACGAACGCAAACGCGGCAAGCTGGCGGAACTCAACGCGCTGCTGCGTGGCCAGGGGCGCGAGCGCTTCGCGCTGATCGTCGGCGATATCCAGGCCCTGCCCCGGGTGCAGTACGTGATCACCCTGGACACCGACACCCAATTGCCGCGCGATGTGGCCATGCAATGCATCGGCGCCATCGACCATCCGTTGAACCACCCGGTGTTCGACCCGCAGACCGGGCAGATCAGCGCCGGCTACGCGATCCTCCAGCCACGGGTCGGCATCAGCCTGCCGAGCACCGCGCGCTCGGCCTATGCCCGGCTGTTCGGCAGCGATGCCGGGGTCGATCCCTACACCCGTGCGGTGTCGGACGTGTACCAGGACCTGTTCGAACACGGCTCGTTTATCGGCAAGGGCATCTACGCCGTGGACGCCTTCGAGCATGCGTTGCAGGACTGCTTCCCGGATAACCGGGTGCTCAGCCACGACCTGATCGAGGGCTGCTACGCCCGTTCCGGGCTGCTCAGCGATGTGCAGCTGTTCGAGGAATACCCCTCGCGCTACAGCGCCGACGTCAAGCGTCGCCATCGCTGGATTCGCGGCGACTGGCAACTGCTGCCATGGCTGATGCCCTGGGCGCCCAAGGCCAGCGGCGGGTTCAAGCGCAACCGACTCAGCGCCCTGGCCTGCTGGAAGATCCTCGATAACCTGCGCCGCAGCCTGGAGCCCGCGGCGTTTCTGATCATGCTGCTGTGGGGCTGGTTCGGCGCCTCTGAACCCGTGTCCTGGACCCTGGCGGTGTTGATGCTGGTGTTGATCCAGCCGCTGTGCAGCGCGCTGCAGGAACTGATGCACAAGACCGTCGACGTGCCGATCGAACAGCACCTGGCGGCCGCCCTGCACACCTGCTCCCAACACTTCACCCGGGCCCTGCTGCCGCTGGTCTGGCTGCCCTATGAAACCTGGTACAGCCTGGATGCCATCGGCCGCACCCTGTGGCGCATGCTGCTGAGCAAGCGCCGGCTGTTGCAGTGGCAACCGTCGCGGGAAGTCGAGCGCGGCCACGGTCATTCCCTGGCCGGGCAATACCGCAGCATGTGGATCGCCCCGGTACTGGCCCTGATGCTGCTGGCATTGCTGCCGCTGCCGGCGCTGCTCAGCGCCGGGCCCTTTATCCTGATGTGGCTGGCCAGCCCGGGCATTGCCTGGTGGCTGAGCCGACCGTCGCGGCGTGCCGAGTTTCATCCCTCCAGCAGCGAGCTGCGGTTTCTGCAAACCCTGGCCCGGCGCACCTGGGCCTTCTTCGACCAGTACGTGGGGCCGGCCGACAACTGGCTGCCACCGGACAATATCCAGGAGCAGCCGCTGTTCGCCGTGGCCCACCGCACCTCGCCGACCAATATGGGCATGGCCCTGCTGTCGCACCTGGCGGCCCACGACTTCGGCTACCTGAGCAGCGGCCGCCTGCTGCAACGCCTGGAACAGAGCCTGGCGAGCATGGCCCAGCTGGAACGCTATCGCGGGCACTTCTACAACTGGTACGACACCCTGACCTGCAAACCCCTGCCGCCGCTGTATGTGTCGACGGTGGACAGCGGCAACCTGGCCGGCCTGTTGCTGACCCTGCGCCCGGGCCTGCTGGCCCTGGCCGATGCGCCGCGGCATGACTTGCGCCTGGCCAGCGGCCTGGTGGATACCCTGGACGTGCTGCAGGACGCACTGCACACCGCCGGCCTCGACAGCCGCGAAATCGAGGTCCTGAGCCTGCAGGCGCGGGCGATGCAACAACGCCTGAGCCACAGCGCCAACGGCTCCAGCGCACAGCTGCTGAGCCTGCTGGAGCAGATCGCCGCCCACGGGGCCGACAACGCGCTGGAGGGCGACGCTGAAGTGCTGTTCTGGCGTGCCGAACTGGCGGCGCAATGCCTGGACCTGCGCAGTGAACTGGAGCGCTTCGTGCTGCCCGCGCAACAGGATGGCAGCAACCTGCCGCCCCTGAGCTGGCGCCAGTTGGCCGAACTTGACCTCAGCCTCTGGGTGCCCGAGCAGCAACCCCGGGTCAGTGCCGTCCGCGCCCTGGCCAGCCAGCGCCTGGCCACCCTGGAGCAATTGACCGACCAGATCAGCGACCTGGCCCGCATGGACTTCGGCTTCCTCTACGACCGCCAGCGCAACCTGTTCGTGATCGGCTACAACGCCGACGAACGCAAGCTCGACGCCGGTTTCTACGACCTGCTGGCCTCGGAAGCGCGCCTGACCAACTTTGTGGTGATCGCCCAGGGCCAGTTGCCCCAGGAGGGCTGGTTCTCCCTGGGCCGCCTGCTGACCAGCAATGGCGGGATGCCGGTGCTGCTGTCCTGGTCCGGCTCGATGTTCGAATACCTGATGCCGATGCTGGTGATGCCCAACTACGAAGGCACCCTGCTCGACCAGACCTGCCGCGCCGCGGTCGCCCTGCAGATCGAGCACGGCAAGCAACTGGGCATTCCCTGGGGCGTGTCCGAGTCGGGCTACAACACCCTGGATGCCCAGCTCAACTATCAATACCGGGCCTTTGGCGTACCCGGCCTGGGCCTCAAGCGTGGCCTGGGCGAAGACAGCGTGGTCGCGCCCTACGCCAGCGTGCTGGCGTTGATGGTGGCGCCCCAGGCGGCCTGCGATAACCTGCAACGCCTCAGCGAGCTGGGCCTGGCCGGGCGTTTCGGCCTGTATGAAGCGGTGGATTACACCGAGGCTCGCCTGCCGCGCGGGCAGAGCCAGGCCATCGTCCAATCCTTCATGGCTCACCACCAGGGCATGAGCCTGCTGTCCCTGACCTGGCTGTTGCTGGAGCAACCGATGCAGCGGCGCTTTGAATCCGACCCGCAGTTCCAGGCCACCGCCCTGCTGTTGCAGGAGCGCGTACCGAAAACCGCCGCCCAGTACCTGCATGCCTCCAGCGCCCCGGCGGCCGATGAAGCGGCGCGGGTCAATGAGACCAAGCTGCGGGTGTTCACCGACCCCGACCGCAAGCGCCCGGCCCTGCAGCTGTTGTCCAACGGCCGCTACCACGTGATGGTCAGCAGCGCCGGCGGCGGCTACAGCCGTTGCAACGACCTGGCGGTGACCCGCTGGCAAGAAGACAGCACCTGCGACAACTGGGGCATGTTCTGCTACCTGCGGGATGTGGCCAGCGGTGCCTTCTGGTCCGCCGCGCACCAGCCGACCCTGGGTCGCCCCGCAAGCTTCGAGGCGATTTTCACCGATGCCCGCGCCGAGTTCCGCGTGCGCGAGCTGGACTTCGACACCCACAGCGAAATCGTCGTCTCCCCCGAGGACGACATCGAACTGCGCCGTCTGCACGTTACCAACCGTGGCCGCACCCGGCGCAGCATCGAACTCACCAGCTACGCCGAAGTGGTGCTGGCGTCGGCCATCAGCGATGCCATGCACCCGGCCTTCAGCAACCTGTTCGTGCAGACCGAACTGCTGGCGCCGTTGCAGGCGATCATCTGCACCCGCCGGCCGCGCGCCCATCATGAAACCCCACCCTGGATGTGCCACCTGCTGGCCGCCCACGGCGTGGACATCGACGCCATTTCCTACGAAACCGACCGCGCGCGCTTTATCGGTCGTGGTCGCAGCGTGGTGGCGCCAGCGGCCATGGAACCGCAGATTGAGCAGTTGTCCGGCACCGCTGGGCCGGTGCTCGACCCGATTGTGGCGATCCGCTGCCGGATCACCCTGGATGCCGGGCAGACCGCAACCATCGACTTCGTGACCGGGGTCGCCCAGAGCCGCGACAGTTGCCTGCAACTGATCCACAAATACCGCGACCGGCACCTGGCCGACCGGGTCTTCGACCTGGCCTGGACCCACAGCCAGGTGCTGTTGCGCCAGCTCAATGCGTCCCTGGCCGATGCCCGGCTGTTCGAGCAGATGGCGGCGTCGATCATCTACGCCAACGCCACCCTGCGCGCCGAAAGCAGCCTGTTGCTGAGCAACCGCCGCAACCAGTCGGGGCTCTGGGGCCAGGCGATTTCCGGCGACCTGCCGATTGTCCTGCTGCAAGTCGGCGACCTGGCCAACATCGAGCTGGTGCAGCAGATGGTCAAGGCCCACGCCTATTGGCGGCAGAAGGGCCTGGCGGTGGACCTGGTGATCTGGAACGAAGACCAGGCCGGGTATCGCCAGCAATTGCAGGACCTGATCATGGGCCTGGTGACCTCCGGCAGCGAAGCCAGCCTGATCGACCGTCCCGGTGGCATCTTCGTGCGCCCGGCCCAGCAGCTGTCGAGCGAAGACCGCACGCTGATGCTGGCGGTGGCACGCCTGGTGATCAACGACACCCGGGGCAGCCTCGCCGAACAGGTCCAGCGCCGGCGCGCCGACCCGCTCCTGGCGCGCCTGGAACCGAACCTGGTGCGCCGCGAGCGCCTGTCCCGGCAGCCGGTGGCGCCGCAGATACCGCAGTTGATCCTCGACACCCCTTTCGGCGGCTTCAGCCCCGATGGCCGCGAGTACATCATGACCCTGCACCCGGGCCAGCCGACCCCGGCACCCTGGTGCAACGTGCTGGCCAACGCCCGGCTGGGCACAGTGCTTTCCGAAAGCGGCGGGGCCTACACCTGGAACGAAAACGCCCACGAATATCGCCTCACTCCCTGGAACAACGACCCGGTCAGCGACCCCAGCGGCGAGGCGATGTACCTGCGCGACGAAGACAGCGGGCACTTCTGGTCACCGACGCCCCAGCCCTGCCCGGGCAGCGGCAGTTACCGCACCCGCCACGGTTTTGGCTACAGCGTGTTCGAGCATGAGGAAGACGGCATCCAATCCGAGCTATGGGTGTACGTGGCGCTGGACGCACCGCTCAAGTTCTCGCGGCTGATCGTGCGCAACCGCAGCGGCCGGCCACGCCGGCTCTCGGCCACCCACTATGTGGAATGGGTGCTGGGGGACCTGCGCAGCCGCTCGGCGATGCACGTGGTGACCGAAAGCGACCCCTTCAGTGGCGCGCTGTTTGCGCGCAACGCCTACTCCATCGAGTTCGGCGCACGGGTGGCGTTTCTCGACACCGATGCCAGCGACCGCAGCTTCAGCGGCGACCGCACCGAGTTCATCGGCCGCAACGGCACCCTTGCCGCCCCGGCAGCCATGACCCGGGCCAAGTTGTCCGGGCGTTGCGGCGGGGCCTTCGACCCCTGCGCGGCGATGCAGGTCGGGCTGGAACTGGCGGACGGCGAAAGCCAGGAAATCGTCTTTCGCCTGGGCGCCGAACGCGACGCCAAGGCCGCGACCCGCCTGGTCCAGCAGTACCGCGGCAATCGCGCCGCCGCCCTGGAGCTGGAAGCCGTGCACCAGCACTGGCGCAGAACCCTGGGCGCAATCCGCGTGACCACCCCGGAGCCGGCCCTGGATGTGCTGGTCAATGGCTGGCTGATGTACCAGGTGATCGCCTGCCGCTTCCTCGGTCGCAGCGGTTTCTACCAGTCCGGCGGCGCCATCGGTTTTCGCGACCAGTTGCAGGACAGCATGGCCATGCTCCACGCCGACCCGCAGGCCGCGCGCCAGCACCTGCTGCTGTGCGCCGCCCACCAGTACCCGGAAGGCGACGTGCAGCACTGGTGGCACCCACCGCAAAACCGAGGGGTGCGCACCGGCTGTTCGGACGACATGCTCTGGCTGCCCCTGGCCACCAGCCGTTATGTACAGGTGACCGGCGACCACAGTGTGCTCGAGGAAAAGGTCGGCTACATCGAAGGCCGCGCGCTGAACCCCGGCGAAGAGTCCTACTACGACCTGCCCGGCGCTTCATCCCTGGAAGAAAGCCTCTACCACCACTGCCAGCGCGCCATCGAGCGCGGCCTGACCCAGGGCATCCACGGCCTGCCGCTGATGGGCACCGGCGACTGGAACGACGGGATGAATCGGGTCGGAGAACAGGGCCGGGGCGAAAGTATCTGGCTGGGCTTTTTCGGCCATGAAGTGCTGGAGCAATTCGCCGCCATCGCCCGCCTGCACGGCGATGGCGCCTTCGCCCAGCGCTGCCATGAGCAGGCAAGCGCCCTGCGCAGCGCCCTGGATCAACACGCCTGGGACGGCGCCTGGTATCGCCGGGCCTATTTCGACGATGGCCAGGTGCTGGGCTCGGCGGCGAACCAGGAATGCCGCATCGACTCCATCGCCCAAAGCTGGTCGGTGCTCAGCGGCGCCGCCAGCCCCGAGCGCCAGCAACAGGCCATGGCCGCCCTCGACCAGCACCTGGTGCGGCGCGAGGCCGGGGTGGTGCTGCTGCTCGACCCGCCGTTCGACCAGGGCAGCCTGGACCCCGGCTACATCAAGGGCTATGTGCCC
Source organism: Pseudomonas sp. CF161 (assembly GCF_000416215.1). Taxonomy (NCBI): domain Bacteria; kingdom Pseudomonadati; phylum Pseudomonadota; class Gammaproteobacteria; order Pseudomonadales; family Pseudomonadaceae; genus Pseudomonas; species Pseudomonas sp. CF161. The sequence continues at coordinate 4,755 of NZ_ATLP01000119.1, read as the reverse complement.
GGCGTGCGCGAGAACGGCGGCCAATACACCCACGCCGCCGTATGGGCGAGCATGGCCTTCGCCCGCCTGGGTGACAGCGCCAAGGCCTGGGAACTGTTGCGCCTGATCAACCCGGTCAGCCGCCGCAGCGCCGCGCAAGTCGACATCTACAAGGTCGAACCCTACGTGATGGCCGCCGATGTCTACGGCGTGGCACCGCATACCGGGCGCGGCGGCTGGACCTGGTACACCGGCTCGGCGGGCTGGATGTACCGCCTGGCCGTCGAGTCGCTACTGGGGCTGGTGCGCAGCGGCGACAGCCTGCGCTTCGAACCGGTACTCCCCGGCGACTGGAGCGGCTACAGCCTGGACTACCGCTTCGGCGCCAGCCTGTACCGCATCGAAATCAGCCAGCAACCGGGCGCGCGGCACAGCATCAGCCTCGATGGCCAACCGCTGGTCGAGCCATTGCTGGCGTTGCACGACGACGGCCAGGAGCACCGGGTACTGGTGATCAGCCCGGCGCCGCTGCGGCTCGACGCCCCGCAACCGGTGGGCACAACGGGCAGCGCCACGGCGTCGGTGCCAGGACCATGAGGGATAACAGACAGCGACGCCGTTGTGGACTACCCTGACGGCCCGGGAAATGGCTCCTGAAAGGTGGCGCTGCATATGCTGGATGGACACAAGCCACACCAGAACTACCTGCTGGCCGCGCTCCCGGAGCCGGTCAAGCAGCGCCTGATCCCCGACCTGGAGCCGATCGCCCTGCCCCTGGGCAAGGTCCTGTACGAGTCGGGGGACGTGCCGCGCTACGTGTACTTTCCCACCGACGCCGTCGTGTCCCTGCTGTATGTGATGGAAAGCGGCGCCTCGGCGGAAATCGCCGTGGTCGGCAACGAAGGGCTGGTGGGCGTGTCATTGTTCATGGGCGGTGAAAGCACCCCGAGCCGGGCCATCGTGCAAAGCCCGGGGCACGCCTTTCGCCTGCCTGGGCAACGGCTCAAGGACGAGTTCAACCGCCACGGCGAAATGCTCCTGCTGATGCTGCGCTACACCCAGTCGCTGATCACCCAGATGGCCCAGACCGCCGTCTGCAACCGCCACCACTCCATCGACCAGCAACTGTGCCGCTGGCTGCTGCTGTCCCTCGACCGCCTGCCCGGCAACCAGCTGATCATGACCCAGGAACTGATCGCCAACATGCTCGGCGTGCGCCGCGAGGGCGTCACCGAAGCCGCCGGCAAGCTGCAACGCCTGGGAGTGATCGAGTACAGCCGCGGCCACATCACCGTGATCGACCGGCCCCAACTCGAACAACTGAGCTGCGAATGCTACGCCGTGGTGCGCAACGAAACCGCACGCCTGCTGCCCTATTTGCCGGCCCACCGCCTGGGCGGCTAGGGGCTCGGCGCTGCGGGAGCGCACCTTGCGCCTGGGGGCGGTGTTGTGTGGGTGGGATCGGGGTTCTTTGCTGCATCGTGGAGGTTTCACCCGTTGTGGAAAATGGGGTGAACGTGTAAAGCATTGAGGCTCGCCTTTCAGTTGGTAATGCTCTGACCGCTACATAGTTTGGCCAGCCTCCTAAGCGATAGCAGCGATATGTGCACCTTAACTATTAATAACTGCATACAGCACCTTTGAACCGCCCCTTTAGCACGAGATAGAGTTCTCCATCAAAAAATCCGTACTGAAAAATACTTGAAACACGCTCAGCAAAACTGCTGTAGACGAGAAAACACTCTGCTTCCTGCCATGCACAATACGAAGCATCTACTTCCATTCGCTACTCCCCACTCCAAGCATTTCGGATTTTAGGATTCCCATTCAATAACTCAAGCGAACCCGTTTGTGTTTCTTTATTCGCCTTCAAGACTGTCGAAACGCCCGGGGCATCTACAAAAATCCCAAGATTGTATTCTTTACCTTCCAAGCTCCAATTTTGAAAGACTGAATACTCCACCCCTGAGCTCACGAAACTCAAGGTATATTCCCCCCCTCGCATCATTTACGATGCCACCGCCCCTAAAATAACCACTGTACATTTTAAGTTCTGCTTCTTCATCTATTCGATAAGCCGTAATCAGCCGTCCATATTGAGGCCGCCCAGATAGACCGTACACGTCTATAGCAACCATTTCTTTTCCAGCCCCACATCTTTGTAGATTCCGTCGCTGCCTTTTTAGCTACTTTATAAGAGGGACCATAAACCAACGGATATAACCAACCGATTTAAATCGACTTTTCACTTAAGACTACTGAATGAACATATCGAGCGAAAGCTCGCTTTCACTCGACCCTGGAGATCGGAGAGTACAACTAGAACGCGACATTTTTTCAGCGCTACACCTCGCCGCTCGAACAACTATAGGAACGGTTATGTTATCTGCGAGAACATAGCTTTCAACATAGATCGGACTATTGCACTGAGCGTTAAACCCGAGCTATTTACAGGCAAAGGGAGGGACTCGTAATTCTTTCCCTTCCTCATTAGCTCAACAAAATGCGCATATGAGCTCTCATATGTAAAGCAAGATAAAACAGTACTGAAAAACACTATACGTTGCACCCGACTCATATCTCGACCCCAGGCTAGTTAATCACACATTAAACACAAGACCTCCAACTTCAGAGCAGCCACCACTCTCAACGGCCTGTTTTATCAATTCATCTTCTAAAACAGCGCCCAATTACCCTCTCACTAGTTCGCCATACTTATTCAAGCCACAACCCGTCAAACTTCCAAATAGATAATACTTCTCACCCGGGCTAAATCTACAACTTATAGACCACCTCTAGCGATTCAAGTAGTTACTCCAATTGCACTTAACTCCCCCACCATCGGCCTGCAACGAATAACCGCCCGCTACCGGGTATAACACTTGATCCAACAACAGAATGGGAGCGCTATAACTAATGACATCACCCACCTTGGACCTAACATTTGGATCAATATTTAACTCTCGTAGCAATATTCCATTCCCCGCTACACACGCCTCAAGCAAAACCAAACTTCCCTCATAGCTTCGCCATGATGAAATTCGATCCATCTTCCTTACAAGCTCGCCCGCGGAGTTATACACCGCAATACTTGCCACAAGCTCGCGCCCCTCGCCATCGCCAACAAAATAGCCATCCCTGATAAATACGACATAATAACTCCCGCCCAACAACCGCACCGAAATTGGCTTCAAGCCCTTATTAACACCTTCCGTCAATCCAACTTCACCACGTACTTTGAACTCATACATCTTAGACGAAAGACAGTGAATGGAAAGTGGCAATGCGTTAGTAATCTTATAACTGTTCTCTCTATCTGAATCATCAGATTCGCTTTGAGAGCCCAACGGCGGGTAACGTTTAAACATCCTGAAGGTGCTTACTGAAAACCCATCATCATTGGCTATTGTTGCGTTGCGCCTCAGACTATCCGCACACAATTCAGCTTCATCACCAGTTGCTACAAAAGCAGCATAAGCCCTCACCTCCCCCCCTAGGGTCAATGCAAAAAAAGCTATCGAGATTAACATTTTAATATTCACTGCTTGATCTCTTTTAATTTTGGAGAAAAGCCCGCCACATGAAGATGATGGTAATGCCCTGGATAGTGAACAGTGCGCGACAGAAGCTTCTGCGTCCCATTTTTTGTATATTTCCATGCGTAATGCGTCCTCCAGCCAAACTTAAATAGCGCCTCATTAAGGCTATTCTGCCTTTCTTCATCCAGGAAGCTCACATCATTTGCCACATTAAGATGAGTTGAGACATTCCAGTTATTATCAAGCCGCATAAATTTGAAATCTCCATTTTCTCCATTTATATGAGATACACTTTCTCCAGGCGTCCCATCTACGTTGCTGAAGCCCGTTGACGCAACATCATCATATCCAACCTCCATCAAGGCTCCGATCAACGCAGCGAGCGCTGTTTGATTTAAAAACCTCCTACTTGTATCAACAAACCGAAACCCAAAGTTACTGGCTGGATTGGTCCCAAGTGTGGCGACATTCATCAAATATATAAAATCAGTCCCCGCTACTCCTTTCGTTATCCAACGCACTGCCTTCTGACCGATAAAAACACCAAAGTCATGCTCCTTATTATCGGATGAAATATAAATATACCTTGCATCTTTCATTCTTTCGGCTTCGAGCCCAACAGGGACTAAGCGCTCAATACGACCTGTTCTCTGGTAAATGCGATAAGTTACCATTGCGTCTGGAGTCGCAAGTCTTCCCACCAATCCAATCGGATGAAAGTGATAAACCTTCGCCCCCTCCGGCAATCCAATATCCGCCGCCACCTCCCCCCACCAACGCAATTTCATTACACAGTTCTTTTCCGCTTTCACATTGTCCATGGCCCACTTGCCAAGCTTGACCGCGATCTCGGAGATCACGCCGTACTTGCCGGCCCAGGACGGGACGTGCCATTCGCTGGTGTGATAGGCAATCAAGCCTCCCAGACGCTTTGCAAGCGCCCGGTTCTGCAAGGCGGCGTCCAGGTTTTCTTCACTGAGTTCACTCTGGCTGTTCAAGCCCATAAGTTGGCGGATGTGTTTGAAGAATGGGGTTTCTTCGGGTCGCTGGCCGCCTCTGAGGAAGTCGACGAAGGCGCTGGCGGTGCCGTCCCACCAGGTTCCGGCTTGGTTGCTGGCGGCGTCGACAACGTCGAAACCAGGCCAATGCCAGGGGGTCAGGCGGCGGTCGGTGTCTTTGGCCCAGCCGTGGACGATGGAGCCATCCGCTGCCAGGACTTGGACGTTGACCCAGCTCT
>NZ_ATLP01000118.1:0-127206 GCF_000416215.1 Pseudomonas sp. CF161 | reverse complement strand
GGCGGTTCGATCCCGTCATCACCCACCACTTCTTGAGTGTCTTTCGAAAGAAAGGCGGAAGCTTCCAAGGAAGCCTCCAACCGACGCGCAGCGGTAGTTCAGTCGGTTAGAATACCGGCCTGTCACGCCGGGGGTCGCGGGTTCGAGTCCCGTCCGCTGCGCCATATTTTCCAAGTCAGGTTCGCCTGGCTTGAGATTGAAAAGCCTCGAAGCTGATCAGTCCGACGATTTAAAAGGTTCAAATGGACGCAAGTCCAAGCGATACGCAGCGGTAGTTCAGTCGGTTAGAATACCGGCCTGTCACGCCGGGGGTCGCGGGTTCGAGTCCCGTCCGCTGCGCCATATCTGCCTCAAGGCCCACTGAACGCCTTGAAGCTACGAAGACGCCACAGGTGCTTCGGATTGATAGCAAAGACCCTGGTCGAAAGACCGGGGTTTTTTGTTTTCGGCATTTGGAATTTCGGTCGCTTTTTTTGGTTGTGCTGCACACATGAAAACCCCGCCTGTTTGGCGGGGTTTTTTGTGGGTGATCAGAAACCGTATTTGTCCCGCAGGCTGTAGTACCAGGCGCCCAGGGCGGTAAATGGAGTGCGCAGCAGCTGGCCGCCAGGGAAGGGATAGTGCGGCAGGTCGGCAAAGGCGTCAAAACGCTCTGCCTGGCCGCGCAGGGCTTCGGCCAGGACCTTGCCCGCCAGGTGCGTGTACGTCACGCCATGGCCGCTACAGCCCTGGGAGTAGTAAATGTTGTCGCCCAGGCGTCCGACTTGCGGCAATCGCGAGAGGGTCAGCAGGAAGTTGCCGGTCCAGGCGTAATCGATCTTGACGTCTTTGAGTTGGGGAAAGGCCTTCAGCATCTTCGGTCGGATGATGGCTTCGATATTGGCCGGGTCGCGGGCACCGTAAACCACGCCGCCGCCGAAGATCAGGCGCTTGTCCGCGGAAAGGCGGTAGTAGTCCAGCAGGTAATTGCAGTCTTCGACGCAATAGTCCTGGGGCAACAGGCTGTTCGCCAGTTCGTCGCCCAAGGGTTCAGTGGTGATGACCTGGGTGCCGCAAGGCATGGACTTTGCCGCCAACTCCGGAATCAGGTTGCCCAGATAAGCATTGCCCGCGACGATGATGAACTTGGCCCTGACCTTGCCCTGTGGCGTATGCACCACCGGATTGGCGCCGCGCTCGATGCGCAGGGCCGGGGATTGCTCATAAATAGTGCCGCCCAGGGACTCCACGGCCGCCGCTTCGCCCAGGGCCAGGTTCAGCGGGTGGATGTGCCCGCCGCTCATGTCGAGCATGCCGCCCAGGTATTGATCACAGGCCACGACTTCGCGGATGCGGCGTTGGTCCAGCAGTTCCAGTTGGGTATGGCCGTAGCGCTCCCACAGGCGCTTCTGCGACTCCAGGTGGCCCATCTGCTTGCTGGTCAGGGCGGCAAACACGCCGCCGTCCTTCAGGTCGCACTGGATGTGGTACTTGGCCACGCGTTCGCGAATGATCCTCGCGCCCTCAAAGGCCATTTGCCCTAGCAGTTGTGCCTGCTTGGGGCCGACGCTGCGTTCGATCACATCGATATCGCGGCTGTAGCTGTTGACGATCTGCCCGCCATTGCGGCCCGAGGCGCCAAAGCCGACCTTGGCCGCCTCCAGCACTGTTACGCGAAAGCCGTTTTCCAGCAGAAACAACGCGCTCGACAAGCCGGTATAGCCGGCACCGATCACACAGACATCGGTTTCTACCTCGCCCTGCAAGGATGGGCGTTCTGGCACGGCGTTGGCCGACGCTGCGTAATAGGATTCTGGGTAGGGAGTGTTCGCCATCCTGCAGCCTCTGTTTAATATATTTTACGAGTGCGCCGATCGTACCTGAGTTGAAAATCGGCTGCCAGCCGCTGATAAAGTCTTGCTCGCCACTGAAAAATTAAATAATTCGCATATTCATAGGCTTAGCTGCAAAAAAGGTGTTGACACCCCTCCGGAATTCCGTAGAATGCCGCCTCACAGCAGGCACGTAGCTCAGTTGGTTAGAGCACCACCTTGACATGGTGGGGGTCGTTGGTTCGAGTCCAATCGCGCCTACCAAACAAAATCCGCTCTGCTGGGCGGTCTAGAAGGGCTCACCGAAAGGTGGGCCCTTTTTTGTTGCCTGGGATTTGCCAAGCCCGCATTCATTGATTCCCCCATTGGTATTCGCTGCTAATCACCGGGATTGGAGCAGGGCCGCCTTTATGGCGGCCCTGGTCGATGGTGGTTAGTCCTGGGGGATGAAGTTGGGGCCGGCGAACGACCTTACAGCGTTGCCTCGTTCGACCTCGTGGTGGGAGTCCCGGCGCTGCAGGCGCAGGGTGTTGTGGGCTTCTTGCTCAAGGCCTGCGAGACGCTGCTGAATCAGCAGCACTGCCAGGCGCTTGTTGTCGTGCTGGCTGCGCCCGGACTGGACCTTGACGCTGATCCCTGAAGCCAGGTGAGTGGCGCGCACCGCCGAGTCGGTCTTGTTCACATGCTGGCCGCCGGGTCCTGAAGAGCGCATGGTTTCGAAGCGTATCTGGCTCTCCTGGTTGCCTTGCGGGGCGTTGAAGACCTGGCCGGCGAAGAACCAGTTCTTGCGCTTGTGCCCGGGTCGGTAATGGCTCTTGCAGCTCCAGAGCAGGGTGCCGGTCCAGCGTCCGGCAAGCGTCTTGGCATTGTCGCCATCAAGGCCGAGCAGTACCGACTTGCAGGTGCCGTTATGCACGCCGGGTTCGCGCTCTATCACGCACAGGCTGACCGCCTGGGTTTCGGCTTCGTCATGCAGCCTTTGCAGGGCCTTGGTCACGGCCAGTTCACACTCGGCCGGCCCCTGTGCCGATGACAGCTGTAACAGAACCATCAGCAGCACCCCCGGCGTTTGTAGGTCAGCACCGGCTTGAGCCGCGCGATGATGTGCAGCAGGCCTGCGTCACGCAGGCTGCCGACCACGCTGTCGATGGCCTTGTAGGCTTCTGGAGCCTCTTCGTACATCAGGGCGCGATCTTCGCAGATCACTCGGCTGCCGAGGCTGGTGCGCTTGAGCTGATCGAAGCTGAAGCGCGCTGCCAGGCGATCCTTGCAGTCGCCGCGAATCCACTTCCGGCCGGCGCCATGGGCCAGGGAGTACAGGCTGCTGGCAAGCGGGATGGGCTGCACCAGGTAGCTGTAGTCACCGCGGGAGCCGGGGATGACCACCACGCCCTGGTCGGACGGTGTGGCGCCCTTGCGATGGATCCAGCCAGCTTCGCCGTCGACGCTGCCAGGCGATACCAGGTTGTGATTGATATCCAGCGCGCTGCGGCCCTTCGCCCGCAGATTGACCAGGATGCGCTCTGCAATCAGCCGGCGGTTGGCTTCGGCGAAACGCAGGGCTTCGTCATGGCGTTGCAGGTAGTCGACGCCGGCCGGGCTGTCGACGGCGATGCCGGCATGGCCGTGTTGATCGACATGGCGCCGCAGAATAGCTTCGCCCAGGCCGCGCGAGCCGCTGTGAACCAGCATCAGCAGCGAGCGCCGGTCCAGACCCAGGGTTTCCATGGCATCGCTGTCGTGGACCTCGTCGATCTGTTGCAGCTCGGCGAAATGATTGCCGCCACCGATGGTGCCCAGGGAGTGTTCGTGGCCGGTGGCGGCCAGCGCCAACTGCGCCAGTTCCTCCTGCCATTGCTCATCCAGGGCGGTGTCGATGTTGCCGATTTTCTTTTCCAGCTTGTCCAGATTCAGCCGGGCGCTCGGGATGTCTGTCTGCCACAGCGTCATGCCGCAGCCGATGTCATTGCCCACCAGTGCCGGGTAAAGGGTTTCGCTGGAAAAGAAGGCTGCACCGACCGGATAGCCACGACCTGGATGCAGGTCCGGCATGCCGACCACGCGGCGCATGCCGGGCAGTTGTGCAGTCGTTTGAAGTTGCTGGATCGCTTTGTCTTCGATCCAGGTGCTGTCGGAGGCGATAAGTGATACGCCGGCCGACAAATTGCGGATGCAATTGTCCATGTCCAATTCCTGATTGGAGAAAATATTCAGGTAAGTGGCAGGGCGGATCCGGAGTAAGCGAGGCGCTAGAAACTAGCGGGTATAGCGTTTAAACCAGGCACGTCCTGCAAAGAGCGATCAGGTATTTCATGGTGGATCTCCTTTGCAAAAGTGTGGGAAGGGCGCGCAGATTAATCCTCGTCCGCGAATCTGGCAATGGTTGTCGCGGATTTTTGTCGCTGGGTGGCTGTGTCGGACGAGACCCGGGGGGTGGAAAAAGGGCACGTTTGGGATGGCGCAGGGTCTTAATCGTGTTGCGTCATGAATGAGGAATTCCATGGACAAGTTTGGAGAACGGTTGAAAGAGGAGCGCAAGGCGCTTGGTCTTTCCCAGCAGGAGTTCGGTGCCATTGGCGGGGTTGAGGCCAATGCCCAGGGTCGTTACGAGAGCGGCGAGCGGTTGCCCAAGTCGGATTATCTGATGGCGGTCGGGCGCAAGGGCGTGGATTTGTTGTATGTCCTGACCGGTGAGCGTTCCAAGCTGTCGGACGGCCAGTTGAGTGCGGAGGAAAGCCGGATCATCGAGCATTACCGCAGCCTGGGCGAGGACGATCAGGAGGCCATCGCCCAACTGGCCTCATCCCTGGCTGAGTGCTGAGGCCGGGTCGCCAGGGGTTTTTCTGGTTGTGTGGTATCTGCCGGCTCCAGGGTGGGCGATACTCTCGGGTTTTCAGCACGAGGTAGCATCATGCGGGTGTTAATGGCGATGATCGCCGCGGCGTTGCTTGCGGGATGCGCGAGTTCGGCAATGAATGAGGCGCGCTCCAAGAGTCCTTCGCGGGTGCTCTCTTCGGCCAAGGCCGATCAACTGGTGGCGCAGTGCGTACAGTTTGCCTGGCAGGACGAGGCGGTCTTCGGCGTTGATGCTGCTGCCTATCTGGAGCCGCGCAAAGGCGGGGGGTACACGGTCTATACCCGTTCCGCGGAGTCCTTTGCCGATATCCAGGTGCAGGCTTCGGGCACCAGCGTCAGTTACTACGCGCTTCACGACGACTGGATCGCCAAGCGCAGGCTCGCGGCCCTGGGTACGTGCATGTAACACGTAGCGGGACCCAAAGGCGTCTCGGTTGAGGCGCCTTTTTTATGCCTGATGCAATGGGGGGGGGCTTCACCGCGTCATCTGTATCGAAGTTTTAATCAGTTGTGAACATTGGTAAGCGGGGGCTGCGTAAGCCGGGTCGGGGGTTGTAGGCTCGGCCCTCGAATTTTCCTGAATGGACGCAGCCGATGTTTGTGATGAATGCCCTGGTTCCGGAGATGCTCGTCAGCGACTTGCAGCGGAGCCTGACGTTTTACCGCGATGTGCTGGGGTTCAAGGTCGAATACGAGCGTCCGGAGAATCTGTTTGCCTTTTTGTCGTTCCATGGCAGCCAACTGATGTTGGAGCAGGACGATGGCGAAGCGTCCCCGTGGCGCGTCGGGCCACTGGAGCAGCCGTTTGGGCGCGGTATGAACCTGTCGATTGAATGCCCTGACGTTGCAGCGTTGGTTCAAGCCCTGGTCGACGCAGGTTACCCATTGCGCAAGGAGATCGAGGAGCGCTGGTACCGCCACGATGCCCTGTTGCATGGGGAGCTGAACTGTTTGCTGCTCGATCCTGATGGTTATCTGCTGCGCTTCACTCAGGACCTTGGGTTCAGGCCGGTGGAGGGCGGGGCGGCCTAGGAGAGCTGGCTGAAGGCCTTGCAGACCGTGTCGCGATTGGTTTTGTACTCGGCCTGCTGCACCGGAATGATGCCGAATTCATCGCTGATGATGGAGAGGGCGCGGTGCAGGAAGTCGACGTTAGCCCTGGAGCGGAACGTGAAAATGCCACGCTTGACCTGGTACAGGCCTTCTGTGGAGCACGCGGCAACGGTTCTCATCGCATTCGGGTCATTGGTGATCAGCAGATAAGCGAACTCTTGCATCAAACTGCTCCTGGTTCATAAGGCATCGACTGGCGTCGTTGACGCTGGCTGACTCGCGTACGTGCGATAGCTGAAAGCTACTCCTGGGACAGCGCCATGCGTTACTGGGCATTTATACAAAGGTGGCTAATTGCCGGTGGTGCGGGCAGCCGCGAGCCTTGGGCGCCGAAGGACAGGGCCTTGCGCTTTTCAGGTCGAGTTGCAGGAAGGGAGCTTGCGAAGCAGGGAGGGGGTGAGACTGAGTCCAGCGCCAGCCATTGTGGTCAGACAAAGGGCTGGCAACTCATCAAGCTCAAGGTGTTTCGCGTTTGTCCGGAGCGGTAAGCCCGGCCTGGATCCGTTGATAGATCTCTTCACGGTGTACGGCTACGTCTTTGGGGGCGTTAATGCCGATCCGGACTTGCTGGCCGCTGACGCCCAGGATGGTGATCGTAATGTCGTCACCGATGTTTATGCTTTCACCGACTTTGCGGGTGAGTATCAGCATGAGCTTCTCCTTGATTGCGTAGTAGGGCACCTGATTTCAGACAGTGCAGATATCGGTCGTATGTATAGATTAGTGCGAAGTTCCACTGAGTGGGTGCCTCTTTTCTGACGCGCAGACGATGTATTAATTCCCAGGGTGCAACTATACAGAGGCGATAAACATGATTCTCCCTGTTTCGGCCTGTTTTTGTGGCGGTGACCTGGCAGCCGGCAGTGTTAAAATCGCCGCCTCAGAATTTTAAGGGGTAGGTTGTGCGCACAGTAGCGATGATGGTTGCGGTATTGGCCTTGGCTGGCTGCGGCGAAGGCAAGGTGGCAGACGCCGGCAAGAAGCCCGCTGCGCCGGCCCAGGCCCAGCAGGTGCAAGAGGCGGCGACCCCGCAGTGGGACGTGCTGGTGGGCAGCGATCTGCCGCAGGCGGTGAGCGATATGACCGGCTGGTTGATCGAGCACGGCATCATCTCCAGCGTGGTGACGCAGGACGGCAAGCAATTGATTCTGGTTGGGCCGTTCAACTCCCAGGCGGAAGCCGAGGCGAAAAAGGCCGAGCTCGAAGAGAAGTTGGCCAAGGCCAAGAAGCGCAACGTCAATACAACGGTGATCGAGCACCGGGCGGCGCAGTGAGCTTGAAGGGGCTGTCGACAGGCAAGGTTGGCAACCTCGCCTGAAAGGTTGGATCCAGGCCTCGCAGAAACGGCGAGGCCTTGGCCCTGAAGGCTAGCCGCAGGCTTTCAGATCCACCGGGCCGACAAAGTCGTTACCGTGGCCCATCACGCAGCCCACGCTTTGATTGCGCTGGCGCTCCCAGGCCTGGACCGGGTAGGTCTTGTTCCAGGCTTCATACAGCTGGCGGTCCTGCTTGGACAAGTTCAGACCGTATTGCTTGCTCATGTAGAAATAAGTGCGGGCGATCATTCCGCGAATCGAAGGGCGCGGCATGACCTTCTTCGCCTTGAAGTCGACCTGGGTCAGGCATGAGCCGTATTGCCCGGTTTTCTCCGGCAGCCAGCCAAAACTGAAGTTATTGCGGTCGCCATTCACCTCGCCGATGCTCGGCACCAGGTTGTGCAGGTCTGCCTCGGCGCGCTGGTAGATCTTGTCGGTGCGGGTGCAGTTCTTGCGCCCACCCTGTTGCCAGCATTGGCGCTGGTGGCCAATCTGCCAGGCCGGGACGATGTGCTCCCACTCGATACGGGCCGCGCGATTGGCGTTCTTGCGCGGTATATAACCGCATGCCGCAAGGTCCACCCGATTGCCGTTGTATTTACAGCCACAGTAGAACTCGGTGGATTGCGGGGCGTAGAGCTTCCAGGCGACCTTTTTCGCTTGGCTGAACGTACTTGGCGCATCGGCTTGGGCATTGAGGGCAACGCAGAACAGCAAAAAAACCAGACAGCGGACAATCATCGACTCAATCTTCCTTCGGCACGACCCAGAAAATCTGCACGCCGCCGTCGTCCCGATAAGCCAGGGTGACGTTGTCGTTTTCAGCAATTTCTTCCAGCAGGCGCGCCCATTCGTCCACGGGTTCATCTTCAAGACGGAAGATCAGTGCGGCTTTGGCCTTTTGTGCGGTGGGGGAGTTGATGATTTTTTGAACGCGTAGCCCCATCCGTTCATAGGAGCCTGGCGGGGTATTGCTTGCAGCAGAAGACTTGGCCACGGAGTAATCCTTATTAAGCTGTACGTGCGTACAGTATTTAACTGTAGGCAATTTCGCAACTGCTTAAAATTCAAGAAAATCTTCTGACCGCACTTTTTCCGGTTTGTCTGAAATTGTGGGGATTTTTTATTGCGGCGGGCGGGAGGCGTTGTGTGCCGCTTGCCCGGGCGTGCAAGTGGCGGGGTGCCCGACCGGGGACGGTCGGGCGAGGGCGATCAGTATTCCCAGAACATCCGCTGCAGCTCTTTGCTGTCCTGAGTCTTGGTCAGGGCAACCATGGCCAGGATGCGGGCTTTCTGTGGGTTCAGGTCATGGGCGACGACCCAGTCGTACTTGTCGTCAGGCTGTTCGGCGTTGCGCAGAACAAAGCCGCCGGCATTGACGTGGGACGAGCGAATGATCTGCACGCCATTCTTGCGCAGTTCCTGCAGGGCAGGCACAACCCGCGAAGACACCGAACCGTTACCGGTGCCGGCGTGGATGATGGCTTTGGCGCCGCCTTGGGCCAGGGCTTTGTAGGCGGTGTCGCTCACGTTGCCGTAGCCGTAGGCGATTTCGACGTCAGGCAGGCTCTTGATGTTCTTGATGTCGAATTCCGAATCCATGGTGTGGCGCTTGGCTGGCAGGCGGAACCAGTAGGATTTGCCTTCGACCACCATGCCCAGCGGGCCCCATGGGCTCTTGAAGGCTTCGGTCTTGATGTTGATCATTTTGCTGACATCACGACCCGACTGGATCTCGTCGTTCATGGTGACCAGTACGCCCTTGCCGCGAGCGTTCTTGCTGCCGGCAACAGCCACGGCGTTGTACAGGTTGAGCATGCCGTCCGCCGACATGGCGGTGCCTGGGCGCATGGAGCCGACCACGACGATTGGCTTGTCGGTTTTTTCCACGAGGTTGAGGAAGTAGGCGGTTTCTTCCAGGGTGTCGGTACCGTGGGTGATCACGATGCCATCGACGTCCTTGCTGTCGGCCAGTTCGGCGACGCGACGGCCCAGTTGCAGCAGGTTGTCGTTGGTGATGCTTTCGGAGGCGATCTGCATGACTTGCTCGCCACGTACGTTGGCCAGCGTGCTCAGTTCCGGAATCCCGGCGATCAGTTGTTCGATACCTACCTTGGCGGCCTGGTAAGTGGCGCTGTTGGCGGCGCTGGCGCCAGCGCCGGCAATGGTGCCGCCGGTGGCGAGGACCACGACGTTGGCCAGTTTCTGTTGGGTTTCAGCTTCTTTTGCTTGCAGTGCAGTAGGCAGGAGCAGGAGCAGGGCCAAAGCGCCCGGAACGAAGGTATTGAAGGCAGATTTCATTATTTTCTCTCTAGTGGTGAGACGGTGCTGGTGCAAGTTCATCTAGAAACACCCCGGCGGCAGATCTGAATGCCGTGGGGCGATGAGGAGGGAGCAGGATCTGTACCAGCGTCACTTTGGCTTGGTAAGTATTTTAAGTTACTGATTTATATCAATTTTATTTCAGTTGTTATTGGGTCTGTACGCCAGCTTGTCCGGGTTTCCGAACATTTGGCGAGTGTTCTGTTCGGCAATCCGAAAACGGCCCGTGTCCGCCAATAGCGTTTTGCCACCGGCTAAAGAATTGGCCTGGCCGGTCGATGCTGTTCAAAGGATATTTTTTTCAGGAGTTCACATGTCTTTTTCAGTCGGGTTCCCAAGTGCCGGTGCAATCACCATCAATGGCAAGTCGCCGGCCACCATCGACGCGTTGAGCAAGGCGACTGCCGATACGGCGTCCCAGGTCCTGGGCACCGATGACGAGGGCAAGGTCAAGGCGGGTGGGGCGTCGCAGGCCGAAGAAGGTTCTGCGCAAGCTTCCGATGGCGGTGGCAACAGCATCGCGGTGCAGATCCTGCTCAAGCGTATGCAGGAGTTGCAGGAGCAGCTCAAGCAACAGCAGCAGCAACTGGCAGCGGCCCAGGCGGCCAACTACCCGACCCCTGAAGCGAAGCAGACCATGGTGATGGCGGTTCAAGGTCAGATTGCCGATACCAATGGCGCGCTGCTGGAAGTCTCGGGCCGTTTGGTCACGGAGCTGAACAAGGGCTCGTCCTCCGGCTCAGTGATCAGCACCACCGCCTGAAAAAGCACCAGGGCCGACCCTCGATAGAGGGTTATCGGCTTGCTGGCGCGGGGTGTCGAGGATTCTCCGATGATCGGGTTATGCGTTGACAAAACGCCGAAGCGTTCCCATAGTTGATTTCCGCAAACGTTTGCGAGGTATTCAAGGAGTGACGTTCATTCCTTGACGCGCGCTTCGATCGCCGTTGTCAGCGGTGGCGATCGTCAACGCTTCTAACCTTGCAGGCGCTGCTCACAATAATCATAAGATCGGAGTCAATCCATGAAGCTGCCATTTGCTGGACGTCTTCTCGCTGTCGCTATCCTGGCCGCGGCATCCGCTGCGCTTCCTCTCTCTTCGGCCTACGCCGATACCGCTCAAAAACCCAAGGTCGCCCTGGTCATGAAGTCCCTGGCCAACGAGTTTTTCCTGACCATGGAAGACGGCGCCAAGGCTTATCAGAAAGAACATCCCGCCGATTTCGACCTGGTCTCCAACGGCATCAAGGACGAAACCGACACCGCCAACCAGATCCGTATCGTCGAGCAGATGATCGTGTCCAAGGTCAACGCCCTGGTGATTGCCCCGGCTGATTCCAAGGCCATGGTGCCGGTGATCAAAAAGGCCATGGATGCCGGTATCACGGTGATCAATATCGACAACCAGCTCGACCCGGCGGTGCTCAAGAGCAAAAACATCAGCGTGCCTTTTGTCGGGCCTGATAACCGCAAGGGTGCGCGGCTGGTGGGCGAATACCTGGCCAAGCAGTTGAAGGCCGGGGATGAGGTCGGGATCATCGAAGGTGTGTCCACCACCACCAACGCCCAGCAGCGCACTGCTGGTTTCAAGGACGCGATGGAGGCGGCCCAGGTCAAGGTGGTTTCCCTGCAGTCCGGTGATTGGGAAATCGACGCCGGCAACCGCGTGGCGTCGGCCATGCTCAGCGAGTACCCGAATATCAAGGCGTTGCTGGCCGGCAATGACAGCATGGCCGTCGGCGCGGTTTCGGCCGTGCGCGCAGCAGGCAAGGCGGGCAAGGTCCAGGTGGTGGGCTACGACAACATCAACGCGATCAAGCCCATGCTCAAGGATGGCCGAGTACTGGCGACAGCCGACCAGTTCGCCGCCAAGCAGGCGGTGTTCGGCATCGAGACTGCGTTGAAAATCCTCAAGGGCGAGAAGGTCGACAGCGGCACCAACGGCGTCATCGAAACTCCGGTTGAACTGGTCACCCAGTAGTCATTCTGGCGGCACAACGGCGTCCGTCCACAGGGGCGGGCGCATGGAGAGTTTCCTATGTCAGTTTCCGCTGCGAACGCTGTCCTGACGGTCAGCGGTATCGGCAAGACCTACGTCCAACCGGTCCTGACCGGCATCGATCTGACGCTGATGCGCGGTGAGGTGCTGGCACTGACCGGTGAAAACGGCGCCGGCAAAAGCACCCTGTCGAAAATCATTGGTGGCCTGGTCACGCCCACCACCGGGCAGATGCAGTTCAATGGCCAGGCGTATCGCCCTGGCAGCCGCACCCAGGCCGAAGACCTGGGCATCCGCATGGTCATGCAAGAACTCAACCTGCTGCCGACCCTGTCGGTTGCGGAAAACCTGTTTCTCGACAACCTGCCCAGTCGCGGCGGCTGGATCAGCCGCAAGCAATTGCGCCAGGCGGCGATCGAGGCCATGGCCCAGGTCGGGCTGGACGCCATCGACCCTGACACCCTGGTCGGCGAACTAGGCATCGGTCACCAGCAAATGGTGGAAATCGCCCGCAACCTGATCGGCGATTGCCATGTGCTGATTCTCGACGAGCCGACCGCGATGCTCACCTCGCGGGAAGTCGAAATGCTGTTTGAGCAAATCACCCGCCTGCAAGCTCGGGGCGTGTCGATCATTTACATCTCCCATCGTCTGGAAGAACTGGCGCGGGTGGCTCAGCGCATCGCGGTGTTGCGCGACGGTTGCCTGGTCTGTGTCGAGCCCATGGCCAATTACAACAGCGAGCAGTTGGTCAACCTGATGGTGGGGCGTGAGCTGGGCGAGCACATCGACCTGGGCCCACGGCAGATTGGCGGCCCGGCGTTGACGGTGAAGGGCCTGAGCCGTTCGGACAAGGTGCATGACGTTTCCTTCAGCGTGCGCAGTGGCGAGATTTTTGGGATTTCCGGTCTGATCGGGGCCGGGCGTACCGAGTTGTTGCGCTTGATCTTCGGCGCCGATAAAGCCGACAGCGGTACGGTGGCCCTGGGAGCGGCAGAGCAGGTGGTGAGCATTCGCTCGCCTGCCGATGCGGTGGCCCATGGCATTGCCTTGATCACCGAGGACCGCAAGGGCGAGGGGCTGCTGTTGAGCCAGTCGATCGGGGCCAATATCGCTCTGGGCAACATGCCGGCTATTTCCAGTGCCGGGCTGGTCAACGGCCAGCGCGAGTCACGGCTGGCACAACGGCAGATCGATGCCATGCGTATCCGCAGCTCCGGACCGGCGCAACTGGTCAGCGAGCTTTCGGGTGGCAACCAGCAGAAGGTGGTCATCGGCCGCTGGTTGGAGCGCGACTGTTCGGTGCTGTTGTTTGACGAGCCGACTCGCGGCATCGACGTCGGCGCCAAGTTCGATATCTATGCCTTGCTCGGTGAGTTGACGCGCCAGGGCAAGGCGCTGGTGGTGGTCTCCAGTGACCTGCGCGAGCTGATGTTGATCTGTGATCGCATCGGAGTGCTGTCCGCCGGGCGCCTGATCGACACCTTCGAGCGCGACAGCTGGACCCAGGATGAATTGCTTGCCGCCGCGTTTGCCGGCTATCAAAAACGTGATGCGCTGCTCAATGAAGCGGCGCCTAGGAATGCACCATGAAAACTGCACCTGCAACCGGCAAGCGTGCTGGCAACTATTACGGCCTGGGGACTTACCTCGGCCTGGCGGGCGCCTTGCTGGCGATGATCATCCTGTTCTCGACCCTGAGCAGTCATTTTCTGTCCTATGACACCTTCAGCACCCTGGCCAACCAGATTCCCGACCTGATGGTGCTGGCGGTGGGCATGACTTTTGTGCTGATCATCGGCGGCATCGACCTGTCGGTGGGCTCGGTGCTGGCCCTGGCGGCGTCGACCGTCAGCGTGGCGATTCTCGGCTGGGGCTGGAGCGTGCTGCCTGCCGCCTTGTTGGGCATGGCCTGCGCGGCGCTGGCCGGAACCATCACCGGTTCGATCACCGTGGCCTGGCGCATTCCGTCCTTTATCGTGTCCCTCGGCGTACTGGAAATGGCCCGGGGCGTCGCCTACCAGATGACCGGCTCGCGAACGGCCTACATCGGCGATGCCTTTGCCTGGCTGTCGAATCCGATTGCCTTTGGCATTTCTCCCTCGTTTATCATTGCCTTGTTGATTATTTTCGTCGCCCAGGCAGTGCTGACCCGTACCGTGTTCGGTCGCTACCTGATCGGTATCGGCACCAACGAAGAAGCCGTGCGTCTGGCGGGGATCAACCCCAAGCCCTACAAGATCCTGGTGTTCAGTCTGATGGGGTTGCTGGCCGGCGTGGCGGCACTGTTCCAGATCTCGCGCCTGGAGGCGGCAGACCCGAATGCGGGCTCCGGCCTGGAGTTGCAGGTCATCGCTGCGGTGGTGATTGGCGGCACCAGCCTGATGGGCGGGCGTGGTTCGGTGATCAGCACCTTCTTCGGCGTTTTGATTATCTCTGTGCTGGCTGCAGGTCTCGCGCAAATCGGCGCGTCTGAGCCGACCAAACGCATCATCACTGGCGCGGTCATCGTGATTGCCGTGGTGCTGGATACTTATCGCAGTCAGCGTGCACTTCGGCGGGTTTGATTCATGGCAACAATCAAGGATGTGGCGGCGCTCGCGGGGATTTCCTACACCACGGTGTCCCATGTAGTGAACAAGACGCGGCCGGTCAGCGAAGAGGTACGGGTCAAGGTCGAGGCGGCGATCAAGCGCCTCGATTATGTGCCCAGCGCCGTCGCGCGCTCGCTGAAGGCCAAGACCACCGCGACCATCGGTTTGCTGGTGCCCAACAGCCTCAATCCGTACTTTGCGGAGCTGGCTCGGGGCATCGAGGATTACTGCGAGCGCAATGGTTACTGCGTGATCCTGTGTAATTCCGACGACAACCCGCACAAGCAGAGCAGTTACCTGCGGGTGCTGCTGGAAAAACGCGTCGACGGGCTGATCGTCACCTCGGCCGGCGGTGACAGCGGGCTGGCGGAAGGCCTGGCGGCTGTGCGCACGCCCATGGTGATTGTCGACCGCGGGCTTGAAGGCGTGGATGCGGACCTGGTGCGCATCGATCACGAATACGGCGCTTACCTGGCCACTCGGCATTTGCTCGAACTGGGCCATCGCGATATCGCCTGCATTGGCGGCCCGGCCAATACCAGCGTGGCGCAGATGCGCCTGGCGGGATTTCTCCGGGCATTGAAAGAGGCGGGGCTTGAGGTCCCGCCAGAGCGCATTCTGCAAAGCGATTTCACCAGTACCGGTGGCTATAGCGCTGCGGCGTTGCTGCTGCAGAACAACCCGCCGAGCGCCATTTTTGCCAGCAACGACATGATGGGCATTGGCGTGCTGCGTGCGGCGGCCGAGTGCAATATCCGGGTGCCCAGCGAGCTCTCGGTGATTGGCTTCGACGATATCCAGATGAGCCGCTACGTCTATCCGGCGCTGACCACCGTCGGCCAGTCGATCCTGCAACTGGGCGAACAGGCCGCGGAGCTGCTGCTGCGGCGGATTGCCAAGCCGGGCCAGGCGATCGATCAGCGCATCGTTACACCCAACATAGTCTTGCGAGAGTCGACTGCACCGCTGGCCGGGGCATTCGCCGAATACCGCTGAATCGAATTGATGAGTACTGATGTATGCCAGCAAAAGTAGTGGTAGTGGGCAGCCTGAACATGGACCTGGTCACCCGGGCCGAGCGTCTGCCCCGAGGCGGTGAAACCCTGATTGGCAAATCCTTTGCCACGGTGCCCGGCGGCAAGGGGGCGAACCAGGCGGTGGCCGCGGCCCGGTTGGGCGCGCAGGTGTCGATGGTCGGCTGCGTGGGCGACGATGCCTATGGCGAGCAGCTGCGTGGTGCCTTGCTGGCCGAGGCCATCGATTACCAGGCGGTCAGCGTGATCGAGGGTTCCAGCGGGGTGGCGCTGATCGTGGTCGACGACAGCAGCCAGAATGCCATCGTCATCGTTGCCGGGGCCAATGCCCAGCTCGCCCCCGAGGTGGTGGCAGGGTTTGACGCAATCTTGCAGGCAGCCGATGTGATCATCTGCCAGCTTGAGGTGCCGTATTCGACGGTGGGTTATGCCCTCAAACGCGGGCGGGAACTGGGCAAGACCGTGATTCTCAACCCGGCACCGGCCAGCGGGCCCTTGCCGGCTGATTGGTATGCATCGATTGATTACCTGATTCCCAATGAGAGCGAGGCTTCGGCCCTGAGCGGCCTGCCGGTGAACTCCCGGGAGAGTGCCGAAGCCGCAGCCAGCCAGCTGATTGCCGCCGGTGCCGGGAAAGTCATCGTGACACTGGGGGCTCAGGGCTCGTTGTTCGCCGATGGCGCACGCTTTGATTACTTCCCGGCGCCCAAGGTCGAGGCGATCGACACCACGGCGGCGGGTGACACCTTTGTCGGTGCATTCGCGGCGGCCTTGGCTGCCGGTAAAAGCGAAGCTGAGGCCATCAGTTTTGGCCAGGTCGCTGCGGCGTTGTCGGTGACCCGAGCCGGCGCACAGCCTTCTATCCCCACGCTGTCCGATGTCCAGGCGTTCTCTCCCTCATGAAAAAGACACCTTTGCTCAACGTCGCGCTGTCGCGCCTGATTGCCTCCCTGGGGCATGGCGATATCGTGGTGATCGGCGATGCCGGCCTGCCGGTGCCGGCCGGCGTCGAGCTGATCGACCTGGCCTTGACCCACGGCGTCCCGGATTTCGTCACGACCCTGCGGGTGGTCCTCAGTGAAATGCAGGTGGAGAGCCATGTGCTTGCCGAAGAGATCCTGCTCAAGCACCCGCCGGCCCTGCAGGCGCTGGATGAGTTGAGCGCCAGTGGCGAGCTGGGCTCGCGCGAGTTGTTGAGCCATGAGGCATTCAAGGTGCTCAGCCGCCAGGCGCGGGCGGTGGTGCGCACCGGAGAATGTCAGCCTTATTGCAATATCGCCTTGATCGCCGGGGTGACCTTCTAGCCAGCCCGGCCTGTTATTTCTTCACGCACAAGGAGTGCGCCATGCACCGCTATGCTCAGCTACTGCACCATTGGCTTCGGAGTCTGCTGCTTTTGTCTTTGCTCACTGCTACAAGCGCCCAGGCGGCGGAAAAAATCGATCTGATCATCGACACCGATCCGGGGGCCGACGATGTGGTCGCCTTGCTGTTCGCCCTGGCCTCACCCGAGGAGTTGCAGGTGCGTGCGCTGACCACGGTCGCCGGCAACGTGCGCCTGGACAAGACGTCGCGCAATGCCCGCCTGGCCCGTGAGTGGGCAGGGCGTGAAGAGGTTCCGGTCTACGCGGGGGCGCCGGGGCCACTGCTGCGGACGCCGATCTATGCCGAAAATATTCATGGCAAGGAAGGCATTTCCGGGGTCACCGTACATGAGCCCAAGGCCGCGCTGGCCAAAGGCAATGCGGTCAATTACCTGATCGATACCCTGCGTGCGGCCAAGCCTCACAGCATCACCATCGCCATGCTCGGCCCGCAGACCAACCTCGCGCTGGCCCTGATCCAGGCGCCGGATATCACCCAGGGCATCAAGGAGGTGGTGGTCATGGGCGGCGCGCACTTCAATGGCGGCAATATCACCCCGGTGGCGGAGTTCAATCTGTTTGCCGATCCACAGGCTGCCGAGGTGGTGCTCAAGAGCGGGGTGAAGCTGACGTACCTGCCGCTGGACGTCACCCATAAAGTGCTGACCAGCGAGGCGCGCCTGCAGAAGATCGCGGCCTTGAACAACCAGGCGAGCAAGATCGTGGGCGATATTCTCAACGAATACGTCAAGGGCGATATGGAGCATTACGGCATCCCGGGTGGTCCGGTGCACGATGCCACGGTGATCGCCTACCTGCTCAAGCCCGAATTATTCAGCGGGCGTCAGGCCAATATGGTGATCGACAGTCGCGAAGGTCCGACCTTCGGCCAGACCATTGTCGATTGGTACGACGGTTTGAAGCAGCCGAAGAACGTGTTCTGGGTTGAAAACGGCGACGCTCAGGGCTTCTTCGATTTGCTGACTGAGCGCCTGGCTCGATTGAAATAAATCTGCGTGCTAGAGCGCGGTCAGCCTGAGGGCTGTCACTCGCGCTCCGGGTCCGGGGCGCCTGGGTGGTCGGCAGGGTACTTTTCGAAGACCTGTCGGATAAACGCCTGGGCAGCCTGGGTTCCAAACTCCTTGACCAGCAGGTCGATACCGATGATTGCCAGTTCCTCCGGGCTGCCTGGGCTGTAGGAGCAATGGCCTTGTGGCCACTTGGCTTTGATGTCGGCGTCGATACTTACGATGGCCATGAAAATCTCACGAAGTCTGTAGTTGAGGCGGGGCCTGAAAGGCACTGGTGCGGTATTGGCGTGCGGCAAAGTTAAACATCTTGCCAGATTTTTAGCACTGCTACTTAGGCATGAGGGGAGGGCTATGCGACACTTGGGCTTTGTCTGTTTTCAAGGAAGCTCGCGTGCAGATCGATTTGAATAACCCTGACGCCTTGACCCTTGAGGCGGTTCGGCAGTTGCTGGCGTCGGCCAGTGACAACGTTCATACCCAATTGCGGGTTACCAAAGGCGGCATTGCCTACCTTTCCTCGGGAGTGGTGGGAGGCGTTGATATCGATGACCTGCTGTTCCGGCTCGAAACCTGGGCCGCCGGCTCTGGTTATGTAGGCCTGGTGGCGGCCAGCGATGAAGTCTGGGTCATGCAGATTTTCAACGCGTTGAAACAGAACTGGCCCAAGCCGCCGTTCGACTACATCGACATCTATTGAACGCTGTTCATATTCAGTGACGATTGTGTGCTCAGGCTTGAGCCGCGACTGAGGCAGACTTGTCCGCCACAGGGCAAATGGCCATTTTTTGAAACCAAACGTCCCTGCCGCTGTCGCACGATCTCTGCTTATTTTTGAAAAGGAGGCTTCATGCCTTGGAAGCTTGCATCATTCGCCACCCTGCTGGCTGCAATCACCCTGGCTGGGTGCAGCACCTCGGGAGCGGAAAAGGACCCAGTGGTTGCTGATTCCGGTAGCAGCCGTTGTGAGTCGAAGGCCGCCGAGTTCGCTATTGGCAAGAAGGCTTCCCCTGAACTGCTGGAGCAGGCCCGTACCCGTGCGGGGGCGCAGAATGCCCGGATCCTCAAGCCCAATGACATGATTACCCTGGAATACCGTTCTGATCGCCTGAACCTCAACACCGATGCCAACCTGGTGATTACTCGGGTCAACTGCGGCTGATTGCTTCAAGACATTGTCAGCGCGCATAAAAAACCCCGTCACATGGACGGGGTTTTTTTAGCTCGCGTAGATTTTACTCTGGGCGAACTTGTGCAGCTTGCATACCCTTTTGGCCTTTCTCAGCCACGAAGGAAACGGTTTGGCCTTCTTTCAGGCTTTTGAAACCGTCGCTTTCAATAGCTTTGAAGTGTACGAACAGGTCGTCACCGCCACCTTGAGGAGTGATGAAGCCGAAGCCTTTTTCATCGTTGAACCATTTTACGGTGCCGGTTTGGCGATTAGACATGGTGTATCTCCAAGAAACATATATTTTCAGTAGTGCTGTGCTGCTCAGGCCAACTGGGCACACCGGGCTATCATAGTCGAAATGTTCGACTTGGGAGCCCCCCGGCAGTGCTGTTTACCTGGTAGTTGCATGCTTTTTGTTGCTCTGGTCGGCTGAAACCCGCGGTTTAAGGGGCTTTGGCAGAAAATAATCGGTTATAAAAAAAGCCGTAAAAGCTGCGTAAATTGTGAAAAAAGCCACTTTTTCAGCCAGCTTTAGCCCTGAAAAAGTGTCCCTTCACCGATAGCTTCGAGCTATTTCACTACCCGGCAAGCTGCGATTGCATCCAGCGCCTTGGTTCTGAGTTCTGCGCTGGGCGGGTTCTGCTTGCTCATCAGCTCTTTGATTTGTTCGCCGGTGAATTTTTCATTCAGCTTGTCCGCGCCGCATGCGCAGTGCTTTTCGGCGGTCTTGGCGTCGACGCTCTGGCTGGCGGCGGCGGTGCAATCCTTCATATAGTCGGCGCGCAGACCGGTAGGCCAGGCAGCTTGGGCGCTAAGAGGCAAAAGCAGGGCAAAGGGGGCGGCTAGGGCGAGTAATTTAGTGAGGCGCATAAGTCGGGCTCTCCTGAGGTCGATAGCAAGAATGGCGATTCTCCGATTATTTGAGGCCGCCGGTACACATCAAGTTCACTTTCTTGCACAAAAGCCTATTAACCAGGTGGTCGCAGCGCGATGACCGTTCATCTGTGCTAGCATGCCCGGCTTGGGTATTTACCGGCTTTGGACGAATTCAATTGTCCCTGTCCCTTATGCCCCAATCTTTTGATTTGAATCCCAGTCACTCTGGTTCGATTTTCCGGTTGGCCGCCAAGGCCCCTGCCACTGTGAGGCAGGCGTTGTCAGACAACGGCCTGGATTGAACCGCGTACTGGCTCATCCCAACCCACGTGACCTTTGGTAGGGGTCACCACTAGGAGAGGAGGCGCCATGCCCACCATTACTCTTCCCGACGGCAGTCAACGTTCATTCGATCATCCGGTTTCCGTAGCCGAGGTCGCCGCATCCATTGGTGCAGGCTTGGCCAAGGCCACCGTGGCCGGCAAGGTCAATGGCAAGCTGGTCGACGCCTGCGATTTGATCGACGGCGACGCGACCCTGCAAATCATCACGCCAAAGGATGAAGAGGGGCTGGAGATCATTCGCCACTCTTGCGCCCACTTGGTCGGCCATGCGGTCAAGCAGTTGTATCCGACTGCGAAGATGGTTATCGGCCCGGTCATTGATGAAGGCTTCTATTACGATATCGCCTATGAGCGTCCTTTCACTCCGGACGACCTGGTGGCGATCGAACAGCGCATGCAGCAGCTGATCGAAAAAGATTACGACGTGATCAAGAAAATCACTCCGCGCGCCGAAGTGATCGATGTGTTCAAGGCCCGTGGCGAAGACTACAAGTTGCGCCTGGTCGAAGACATGCCGAATGAAACGGCCATGGGCCTGTACTACCACGAAGAATATGTCGACATGTGCCGCGGTCCGCACGTGCCGAACACACGCTTCCTGAAGTCGTTCAAGCTGACCAAGCTGTCCGGCGCCTACTGGCGTGGTGATGCCAAGAACGAGCAGTTGCAGCGCGTTTACGGCACCGCCTGGGCTGACAAGAAGCAACTGGCGGCTTACATCCAGCGTATCGAAGAGGCTGAAAAACGCGACCATCGCAAGATCGGCAAGCGTCTCGGCCTGTTCCATACCCAGGAAGAAGCGCCGGGTATGGTGTTCTGGCACCCGAACGGCTGGACCCTGTATCAAGTGCTCGAGCAGTACATGCGCAAGGTTCAGCGCGACAACGGCTACCTGGAGATCAAGACACCTCAGGTCGTGGATCGCAGCCTGTGGGAAAAATCCGGGCACTGGGCCAACTACGCTGAAAACATGTTCACCACTCAGTCGGAAAGCCGCGACTACGCGATTAAACCGATGAACTGCCCGTGCCACGTGCAGGTGTTCAACCAGGGTCTGAAAAGCTACCGCGAGCTGCCGCTGCGCCTGGCCGAGTTCGGTGCTTGCCACCGCAATGAACCGTCGGGTGCGTTGCACGGCATCATGCGCGTGCGCGCTTTCACTCAGGACGATGCGCACATCTTCTGTACTGAAGAGCAAATGCAGGCTGAATCTGCTGCATTCATCAAGCTGACCATGGATGTCTATGCCGACTTCGGCTTTAAAGACATCGAAATGAAGCTTTCCACTCGCCCTGAAAAGCGCGTGGGTTCTGATGAGTTGTGGGATCGGGCTGAATCGGCCTTGGCTGCGGCGCTTGATAGCGCGGGTCTGCCTTACGACTTGCAGCCGGGTGAAGGCGCGTTCTACGGTCCGAAAATTGAGTTCTCGCTGAAAGATTGCCTCGGCCGTGTCTGGCAGTGTGGTACCTTGCAGCTCGATTTCAACCTGCCGATCCGTCTGGGTGCCGAATACGTCTCCGAAGACAACAGCCGTAAACATCCGGTCATGTTGCACCGGGCGATTCTCGGTTCGTTCGAGCGCTTCGTCGGAATTCTGATCGAGCACTACGAAGGGGCTTTCCCTGCGTGGCTGGCTCCGACTCAGGCAGTGATCATGAATATCACTGATAAACAGGCAGATTTTGCCCTTGAAGTCGAAAAAACTCTCAATCAAAGCGGATTTCGTGCCAAGTCCGACTTGAGAAATGAAAAGATCGGCTTTAAAATCCGCGAGCATACTTTGCTCAAGGTTCCTTATCTCTTGGTTATCGGAGATCGGGAAGTCGAGATGCAGACTGTCGCTGTGCGTACCCGTGAAGGTGCTGACCTGGGCTCGATGCCCATCGCCCAGTTTTCGGAGTTCCTCGCACAAGCGGTTTCCCGGCGTGGTCGCCCAGATTCGGAGTAATTACTATTAAGCGTGAAATGAGACAAGATAAACGAGCTGCACCGAAAGCCCCGATCAACGAGAATATCTCGGCACGCGAGGTTCGGTTAATTGGGGCTGAAGGTGAACAGCTTGGGATTGTGTCAATTGAAGACGCGCTTCTTAAGGCTGAAGAGGCCAAGCTGGATCTGGTGGAGATTTCCGCCGATGCAGTGCCCCCTGTTTGCAAACTGATGGACTACGGCAAATCGATCTTCGAAAAGAAGAAGCAGGTAGCCGCAGCGAAGAAAAACCAGAAGCAGATTCAAGTAAAAGAAATCAAGTTTCGTCCAGGGACGGAGGAAGGGGATTACCAGGTAAAACTGCGCAACCTGGTACGTTTCCTGAGTGATGGGGACAGGGCCAAGGTATCCTTGCGATTCCGCGGCCGTGAGATGGCCCACCAGGAGCTGGGGATGGAACTCCTCAAGCGGGTTGAAGCTGACCTGCTCGAGTACGGTTCGGTCGAACAGCATCCTAAGATGGAAGGACGCCAGCTGATCATGGTCATCGCCCCGAAAAAGAAGAAGTAATCAATAGGGCACGGCAGGCCTTCTGATTATGTTTATCAACTGAATGCGGAGTATCCGAACATGCCAAAGATGAAAACTAAAAGTGGTGCTGCTAAGCGGTTTCTGAAAACTGCTAACGGTATCAAGCACAAGCACGCTTTCAAGAGCCACATCCTGACTAAAATGTCGACCAAGCGTAAGCGTCAACTGCGCGGTAGCAGCTTGCTGCATCCGTCCGACGTGGCAAAAGTCGAGCGCATGCTGCGCCTTCGTTAATTTTAGTCAAGAATAGAGGAAGTAACTCATGGCTCGTGTAAAGCGTGGCGTCATTGCCCGTAAGCGTCACAAAAAAATTCTGAAACTTGCTAAAGGCTACTACGGTGCACGTTCGCGCGTATTCCGTGTTGCCAAGCAAGCGGTAATCAAGGCAGGCCAATACGCCTACCGTGACCGTCGTCAGAAAAAACGTCAGTTCCGCGCTTTGTGGATCGCTCGTATCAACGCTGGTGCACGTGTTAACGGTCTGTCCTACAGCCGTTTCATCGCTGGCCTGAAAAAAGCGTCCATCGAGATCGACCGTAAGGTTCTGGCTGATCTGGCAGTGAACGAAAAAGCGGCGTTTGCTGCGATTGTCGAGAAAGCTAAAGCCACCTTGGCTTAAGTACCCCCGACAGTCACCTGGGCTCACCTCTGTGGGTTAGGGTGTTAAACGTCATAAATAGGGGAAGAGCCTTCAAGCTCTTCCCCTATTTTGTATCTGGAGTCTGTACATGGAAAACCTGGATGCGCTGGTCTCTCAAGCACTAGAGGCTGTGCAAAGCGCTGAAGATATCAATGCCCTGGAGCAAATCCGGGTTCACTACCTTGGCAAGAAGGGCGAGTTGACTCAGGTGATGAAGACCCTGGGGAATTTGCCGGCAGAAGAGCGTCCGCAAGTCGGCGCCCTGATCAACGTTGCCAAGGAGCGTGTCACAGAGGTTCTCAATGCGCGCAAGGCGTTGTTCGAGGAGGCCGATCTTGCGGCCAAGCTCGCCGCCGAATCCATTGACGTGACCCTGCCTGGCCGCGGCCAGACCTCTGGCGGTCTGCATCCGGTTACCCGGACTCTGGAACGTATCGAACAGTTCTTCACCCATATCGGCTACGGCATCGCCGAAGGCCCTGAGGTCGAAGACGACTATCACAACTTTGAGGCGCTCAACATCCCAGGCCATCACCCGGCCCGGTCGATGCATGACACCTTCTATTTCAACGCGAACATGCTGTTGCGCACCCATACCTCACCGGTACAGGTCCGCACCATGGAATCGACCAAGCCGCCAATTCGCATCGTCTGCCCGGGCCGTGTGTATCGCAGCGATTCCGATATCACCCATTCGCCGATGTTCCATCAGGTCGAAGGCCTGCTGGTCGATCGTGATATCAACTTTGCCGACCTGAAAGGCACCATCGAAGAGTTCCTGCGGGTGTTCTTCGAAAAAGAGCTGGCGGTACGTTTCCGTCCTTCCTACTTCCCCTTCACCGAACCCTCCGCCGAAGTCGATATGGAGTGCGTGATGTGCAGCGGTAAAGGCTGCCGCGTCTGCAAGCAGACCGGCTGGCTGGAAGTGATGGGTTGCGGCATGGTGCACCCGAACGTACTGCGCATGTCCGGGATCGACCCGGAAGAGTTCTCGGGTTTTGCCTTCGGCATGGGCGTTGAACGTCTGGCCATGCTGCGTTACGGCGTGAACGACTTGCGTCTGTTCTTCGACAACGACTTGCGGTTCCTCGCGCAATTTCGCTAGTCGTAACGGATCTTTAGGAGAGCAGGATGAAATTCAGTGAACAATGGCTGCGTGGCTGGGTAAGCCCGCAGGTAAGTCGCGACGAGCTGGTTGCTCGTCTGTCGATGGCCGGTCTTGAGGTCGATAGCGTAACGCCGGCCGCCGGTGATTTCAGTGGTGTGGTAGTGGGCGAGGTGCTGAGCACCGAGCAGCACCCGGATGCTGACAAGCTGCGCGTATGCCAGGTCAGCAATGGCGCGGAAACGTTTCAGGTGGTATGCGGGGCGCCCAATGTGCGTCCAGGCCTGAAAATTCCATTCGCCATGATCGGTGCCGAGCTGCCTGGCGACTTCAAGATCAAGAAGGCCAAGCTGCGCGGCGTCGAGTCCAACGGTATGTTGTGCTCCCAGGCAGAGCTGCAGGTGGGTGAAGGCAACTCCGGTTTGATGGAATTGCCTGCAGACGCGCCGGTGGGTGAAGACATTCGTGCCTACCTCAACCTGAACGATGCCAGCATCGAGGTCGACCTGACCCCGAACCGTGGCGACTGCCTGTCCCTGGCGGGCTTGGCTCGCGAAGTCGGCGCCTTGTACGCCGCGCCGGTTGCGCGTCCAGCTGTGGCTGCCGTTGCAGCAGTACATGATGAAGTGCGTCCGGTTGAAGTGCTGGCGCCTGCTTCGTGCCCGCGCTACCTGGGCCGCGTCATCCGCAATGTCGACTTGTCCAAGCCTACTCCGCTGTGGATGGTTGAGCGCTTGCGTCGTGGCGACGTACGCAGCATCGATGCGGTCGTGGATGTCACCAACTACGTGATGTTGGAGCTCGGCCAGCCGCTGCACGCTTTCGATCTCGCCGAAATCAATGGCGGCATCCGTGTGCGCATGGCTGACGAAGGCGAAAAGCTGGTCTTGCTCGACGGCCAGGAAATTACCCTGCGTGGCGATACCCTGGTCATCGCTGACCATACGCGTGCCCTGGCGATTGCCGGTGTCATGGGGGGCGAGCACAGCGGCGTTACCGCTGGTACTCGCGATATCTTCCTTGAAAGCGCGTTCTTCGATCAGATAGCGGTCGCCGGCAAGGCGCGTTCTTACGGCTTGCACACCGATGCCTCGCACCGCTACGAGCGTGGCGTGGATTGGCAATTGGCCCGTGAAGCCATGGAGCGCGCTACTGGCCTGCTGCTGGAAATCACTGGTGGCGAAGCTGGCCCGATCATCGAAACCGTTAGCGAACAGCATCTGCCTTCGGTCGCGCCTATCACCTTGCGTGCCGAGCGCGTCACCCAAATGCTTGGCCTGGAAATCGACGCTTCCGAAGTCGAGCGTCTGCTCACAGGTTTGGGTCTGAAAGTTTCCGCTGATGGGGCAGGGCAGTGGCGTGTTGAGGTGCCAAGCCATCGTTTCGATATCAGCCTGGAAGTTGATTTGATCGAAGAGTTGGCTCGCCTGTACGGCTACAACCGTCTGCCGGTTCGTTACCCGCAGGCTCGCCTGGCACCTCAAGCCAAGGCGGAAGCGCGTAGCGACCTGCCTGAGTTGCGTCGTCTTTTGGTCGCTCGTGGTTATCAGGAAGCGATTACCTACAGCTTTATCGATCCGAAGCAGTTCGAATTGTTCAGCCCTGGCGTTGAGCCGCTGTTGTTGGCTAACCCGATTTCGAATGACATGGCAGCCATGCGCGCCTCTCTGTGGCCTGGTCTGGTCAAGGCACTTCAGCACAACCTGAATCGCCAGCAGGATCGTGTCCGCCTGTTCGAAAGCGGCTTGCGCTTTGTTGGTCAGTTGGAAGGTCTGAAGCAAGAGCCAATGCTGGCTGGTGTGGTTTGTGGCAGCCGCTTGCCGGAAGGCTGGGCGCAAGGTCGCGATGTTGTGGATTTCTTTGACGTCAAAGCTGATGTCGAGGCGGTATTGGGCTTTGCCGGTGCTCTGGATTCGTTCAGTTTCGTGCCCGGTAGCCATCCGGCGTTGCACCCGGGGCAAACAGCTCGTATCGAGCGTGAAGGTCGCCTGGTGGGTTATGTGGGCGCTATCCACCCTGAGCTGTCGAAAAACCTCGGTTTGGATCGACCGGTCTTTGTCTTCGAGCTCGTTCTGGCCGAAGTTGCTCTGGGTAAAATGCCTAAATTCCAGGAGTTGTCGCGTTTTCCTGAAGTGCGTCGTGACCTTGCACTGGTGGCCGACAAAGACGTCGCAGCCAGCGCTGTGTTGGATGTAATCCGTGAAAATGCAGGTGAATGGCTGACAGACCTCAGGCTATTTGACGTGTATCAGGGTAAAGGCATTGATCCTCATAGAAAAAGCCTTGCAGTTGGCTTGACCTGGCAGCATCCATCACGCACTCTTAATGATGATGAGGTGAATTCTGCGACACAAAATATCCTCACCTCGCTCGAACAAAGGTTGAACGCCACGTTAAGGAAGTGACGTATGGGGGCTCTGACGAAAGCTGAAATGGCCGAACGTCTCTACGAAGAGCTGGGTCTGAATAAACGTGAGGCCAAGGAATTGGTCGAACTGTTTTTTGAAGAAATCAGACACGCTCTCGAAGACAACGAACAGGTCAAATTGTCCGGTTTCGGTAACTTCGACCTTCGGGATAAACGCCAGCGTCCTGGCCGCAACCCGAAAACGGGAGAAGAAATCCCGATCACGGCTCGCCGTGTGGTCACCTTTCGTCCAGGGCAGAAGTTGAAGGCCCGAGTTGAGGCTTATGCTGGAACCAAGTCATAACGACGAGCTACCCGTCATCCCGGGTAAACGCTACTTCACCATCGGTGAGGTCAGCGAGCTCTGTGCGGTCAAACCGCATGTGCTGCGTTATTGGGAGCAGGAGTTTCCTCAACTCAACCCCGTCAAACGCCGCGGAAATCGCCGGTATTATCAGCGCCAGGACGTGCTGATGATCCGGCAGATCCGCGCGTTGCTTTACGATCAAGGGTTTACTATCGGAGGTGCGCGCCTGCGCCTTTCCGGTGATGAGGCCAAAGACGACACTACCCAGTACAAGCAATTGATCCGCCAGATGATCTCCGAGCTGGAGGATGTCTTGGTGGTGCTCAAGAAGTGATTTTTTGCTTTTAAAATACTTCCATATTTCAAAAGCTTGCGATATATTCTTCATCGCTTCGTTAGAAGCGAACCCAGTATCACGCCTAGTCGGGGCGTAGCGCAGTCCGGTAGCGCACTAGCATGGGGTGCTAGGGGTCGAGTGTTCGAATCACTCCGTCCCGACCATATTTTTCAATGACTTAGCCCAACTCTAGCCAGTTGGGCTTTTTCATTGGTGGGGAGTTTTTCGGGACTTCATCCTGTTTTCCTCTTCAAGATCGTCAGTACCGGTCCCCGCGAGTCGGTTGCTGATACCATGTTCGCAGCCTCAATCAGATGCCCAAGCTCAGCGCCCGAGTAGTGACTGGTGATGCTGCCGTTCTTGTGCCCCAGCAAGGCCTTCCTATCTTCTTGGGTAACACCTGCCGCCCGAAGGCGACGGCCAAACGTGTGTTTCAAGTCGTGCACCCTGATGGATGCATACCCAGGGTGAGCGGGGCGAAGGTTTTCCTCCTGCCAGAGTTTCGCCGCTCTCACCCGCGCCTTTTTCCAAGCCGAGTCGTTCATGCGATGCAGGGCAGTGCCGTTGTAAGGGAAAACCCATTCCTTGCTCAGGCCTCGCTGCTTGTCGATGACTGACTTGGCCACGGCGTTGAGCACTACCAGTCGCTCATCTCCGTTCTTCACACCTGACCGCTCGTTGCGGCCGCCGAAGTCAGACGGTATCAGGAACACACTGGCGCCCAGTTCTGGTACCGAAATCTCCCAGTCCCACCTCAACTTGCAGACCTCTTGCTCGCGACAACCCGTGTTCACTTTGAACAGGGCCATCGTTTGCAGGTGCGCCGGCAACTCTCCAAAAAGGATCGACTGCTCTTCCCATGTCATCGGGTAGGGCTCTCGAACCTTTTTCTTCAAGTCCAGCTTGGCCAGCATTGGCACCGAATCAAGCCAGGGCCTGCGCTCCTCATCCCGCCACTTCCTTGCGCAAAGCGATAGGACCCGGATTACCCGCTCGATTGAAATGTTTATCGTGCGCGGTGCTACCGGCTTCAACTTTTTGCCGCACGGCAATACCATTCCCTTCAAACGATCCTTCACGAATGGCTCAAGCGACTGGTCATCGATATGCGTCAATGGCAGGTCTTTGAGATAAGGGTGCAAGTGCTTCAAGTGATGCGCCGTCAGCTTGATTGATGGCTGATCCTTGCTCTCAATCAGAAACCTCGTCGCCGCTTCTTCCCACGTTCTGGTTCGGCGTACGCCGTATACCTTTTGCTGCCGAAGCTGCTCAAGGCGATGAATCAGGTACTGCTCTGCTTCTTGCCTGTCACCAGTTCCAGTGCTTTCTCGAAGTCGCTCACCTCGGAAAACCTTGTCGATTTGCCAGACTCCACCTTTCTGGTAGAGACCGGAGATCGCTTTTCTCGCCATGGTTTGCCTCCTTTGGCTTCACCCTGGCGCTCGCTGCGGGGGTGATTGTTGTCCTGATTCGCCGCCTTTTCAACCGACTTGCGCTCGACGTAGGCGTCTGCCCATTCATCAAGCTCAATCCGGTCGAAGGCCACGCCTTGTTTCCCGATCGGGAATTCCCGAACACTCGGGCGCACCGTTTTGTTGAATTCGTCCCGGCACATGCCGAGGTAGCCAGGAGCATCGCCAAACCTGATGAAGCGCGGTTGAATGCTGCTGGCCTTTGCCGCTGTGGCGTTTGCCATGTGATGCTCCATGCCGCGCATGGCGGCAGAAGAGGGGTTAGGAGGTTGGCTACGCTGATAGGCGACCGTTTTCTTTCTGGCGCTCTACGTCGATCTGCTCATAGAGGGCATCGACCCTTTTGCTTTTTCTGTCGATGGCCTGGGATCGCTTGATGTGGTCCGACATTGCCTTGTTGTAAGGTGCCATCAGATCAAGAAGTCGCATCTTCTCAGCAGGGTCGTTTTACTCATTGAATTGGACGGCCAGCCGGTCGCGCTCCTTGAAATCCACTCCATCGAGTGCGCGGTTTTCCTTCTGCATTTCCTCCAGCACCTCGGCCGACTGCCGCTCCCAGCGCAGATAAAGAACATCGCTTCGTTTTGGGCGCAGGTAGTGCTGGCTCCTGATCCAGGCAACCAGGTCATCCTTTGTCATTTCATCGAGAACATCTTTTGCGGCCTGCTTGCTCATGCGTGCGTACCTCGCCCGCCATCGCCGGCAGGCTGTTCAGATTATTGAGTGGGTTGTTTCAGATCTTGCTGATGGTCGCTGGCGTTGCGCCTGGCTAATGTTGCGTGGCTCGCCCGGCCTATGTCCTTGGCCATCCCGCTGACCGTTGTGGGGCTGGGTGGGCTCTTCTCAGAAGTGCAATTGCGTTGGTTTTGAGAACTCGTGTTCAATGCGAGCCTTAGCTATCGCCGCATATTGCTCGTCGATCTCGCAGCCGATGAATTCGAATCCCTCCCGCATTGCTGCCTTGCCGCTACTGCCCGACCCCATGAACGGGTCCAGTGTCGTGCCGCCGATCGGCGTGACCAGGCGCTGCAGGTAGGCCATCAGGTCGGTGGGCTTGACCGTGGGGTGGTTGTTGCCTTTCGTTTCGGTGTTCTCGACCTTGCGCAGGGTGGTGCCCTGCTTGAACTGGTGCCCGGGGTGCTCCAGGCCTTCGTGCCGATCCTTAGAGCTGGTCTTGGCGCAGTAGAAGAATCGTGCCGCGCTGCCGGTGTCGCCGTGGAAGGCGCCGGCCACTCGGCCGAGCATGCCGCTATACGCCACCGCACCGCTGAAACCGTTGGCGGTCGGTTCGGTACCCAGCACGGGCGCGCTCGCGCCAGCCTCGGCCGGGAATAGGGCAACCACTTCAGGGTGACCATCGTGGATAAGGTTCGCGGGCCAGCGGCCGGATGCAGCAGTGCCACCGCCAGTGTGCAGGTTGGTCGCACCTTCTTCCTCGATCGATCGAGTGCCGTCATGGCCGCGATCGCCCGAGCAATTCCTTGCATAGTCCGCGTCGGCCACCGGGATGCGGCAGGCATCAATGTTGATTGCACCGGTGCCGTGTGCCAGCACGTTATCGACGACGGTGCCGATCAGTGGTTTGCGGGCCATGCAGATTGGTTCATGCGCTGGCTTGAGGCCCGTGCCCCAGCCGTCCCATTGCGCCGCCTCGGCGGTTGCCGGAGAGGTGACCGTAGGCACATATTCGCGCCCGTTGTCCTTGATCCACGATCCGGTGTCGTTCTGGTCAGCGCCGGGGATCATCCGCTTGACTGGCTTCCCCTCAGAAAGCACTTCGCGCTCTGCGCCCGCCGCCTTGTCCATGGCCTTGCCGACGTTCATGGACTTCGGAAAGCCGCTGCCGAACACCCACATGATCTGGTCACGGATCTCGAAGCCAGCCATTTCAATGCCGACCGCCATGTGGTGGTAGGTTCGAGCTGACGCGAATGACAGCAAGTGGCCGCCGGGCTTTAGCACGCGCAGGGCTTCCTTCGCCCATTCGTAGCTAAAGTCCTGAAACGCCCGCATGCCCGCCGGGGTCAGGTCGTATTTGCCGGCCTCGGCCGCGATCGAGCGGTGGCCGCCATTCTCGCCGCATGCGGCAGCATGGGATGGCATGCTTGCCCGGTACGCGGCGCGTTCCTCGATATCCTTTCCGTCCCAACTCTTGCCCATGAACCGGATGCCATAGGGCGGGTCGGTCACAACGCTGTCTACGGAGTTGTCAGGCAGAGTTCGCATCAATTCCAGGCAGTCACCGACAAGGATCTTAAATTTTTTGATCATGGCCTTGGCCCCGTGTAGATGAGCCAGGCCATGTAGGCGAGGGCGATCATGGGGTCACCCGCTGGCCGAGCATCACGTCCGTGACGATTTCCCAGAGCTGGGCCGGTGACCACTGGTACCGATCGAAGTCGGTGTCGGGCTGTATGCCGTAGACGCAGGTGGAGTGGGCGCCGGCCGGATACTCGCCGCGCTTCGCCATAATCGTGGCGACTCGGCCATCACCGCCGGGCTCGGTGCGGTGGTAGTGGTATGCGCGGGTGTTGTAGTCGTTGCCGGCTTCCACGGTTATCGTTCCATCCGGTATCAGGTGCGCGCGGCCGTCTGGCGTCCACGGCCTGCCGCCACCTGGTGTGCGGGCGCCCTCGTGCAGATACAGCACGAAGCCGCCTTCGTCGCTGCGCTCCAGCTCAAAGCAGTGATTGATCTGCTTGCCGACGATCACTCGAGAGGTGAAGTTGAAGCGGTGGTCGTGGATCGCCGAGTGCTTGAAGCAGGCTCGGCGCGGCAGCTCGGGGTGCCAGACGTGCAGGCGCTGATTTCCTTCCAGTTGGACCTGCACAAAGCCCAGGCCGTGCAGGGTGATCTTGTCGGTCATTACGTCATCGATGATGCTCACGGCAACACTCGTCCTTGCCGCTATAGCGGCTGACTTTGAAGGGGGAGGGGGTTACTGCTGAGGGTGTGTCGCGTTCCAGCGCTCGAATGCTTCTTGCGTGGTGGCTGCTTCGATTTTCTCGTCGCAGGTGTAGCAGTGAGCCACGCCACCGGCCGCGCCGACATCGCGATGACCTTGCTTGCAGGGGTTCATATGCCATTCAGCATTCTGGTCCGGTTCGAGATCCGGGTATTCCGGTCGGGCCGGCGGATAGGCTGGTGCTGCCATAGCCTGATCAATGGCGGCCCGAAGGTTCTCGCTGTAGTCCTCACCGATCACGCGCTCGTTCGGCTTATCCATCCAGTGGCCGACGACCTCAATGCTGATGCTGCTGTCGCCGGCATCCCCGTTGGGGTGGCTGTCAAATCGGACGTCCCAGCAATTCGCTTCGAGCTCGTCCAGCCTGGCCTTGTCTCGCTCCAGCTCATCAATCCGCTCATGCGCTGCAGTCAGTCGCTGCTGCAGCGCGTCCCGCTCTTTGATCGCAGCGGCATGCTTGCCGCGCCAGAGCAGCACGGCGTCCAGTTCTTCCTTGGATTGTTTCAAGTTACTCATAAGGGAGTCCTTGCCGGGCCAGGCCCAGGCGGTGGGTGCTACGATGGCGCCTCACTCAAACGAGCAAGCCCATGACAAAGCACGATATTTATGATGAGCACGAAGGCTTTCAGCTCTGGAACTACATGGAGTGCGAGAAGGACGAGGAGGGCCGGGAGACCTGGCGGATCAACGTCGAAGTGAAGCGGGGCGGAGAAGTGGTGGTGCCGGTTGTTGCGGGTGATCGCACCTACGTTGACCGTGGCTTGGCGCAGGTGGCCGGCCGAGAGCTGGGTGCCAAGCTGGTAGCCGGGGCAAACCTATAGGTTTTCTGTGGGAACGGGGATACCTCGCAGGTATAGTTCGGCAAAAAATGTGTGGGGTATTTTATGAAAATAGACAGAGTTGTTTTTGGCGTTTGCTTTGGTCTATTTGCTGCCGGTGGAATCTTTTTCCAGATTTTTGATAAGGCTCTGGACGGCCAGCGTTTGACATTAATGCTCGGCTTTTTATCAGCTGTTGGAACTGTGGGGGCCGTCGCTGTCGCGATGCTGCTTTCTCACAAAACAGAAAGTCGAATGATTAAGTCTGACTTTGTAATCGCAGAATTGGAGGCTGCCCGCGTCTCTCCACTCCTTGAATCTCTAGTCTCAGAATTAGGCTCTGTTCAGGCCATGTTTTTATTTAAGGACGATCATGAGGTAAAGGTGGATTTGTTGGAGAGGATAAAATTTCTTGGTCTACTGGCAAATAGTATTGCGCATGAGAGCCTTGTGCGAATGGCCTGCTTGGAGCAGGGCTGCGCTCACCGAATAGCGAGAGGCCTTAGCTGTGTTGAAAATGTCGTTGTTTTGGTGGGCAGAATTGAAGTGGTTGGATGGGGCAATGTTCCACAAATGAAGAAAGTATTTTGGCATGGACAGCTTTATTCCTCGACCCGCGAGGCTCTAGACTTGTTAACGGTTGCCAGCCGCATTTGCCATCAGGCTTCAAATAGAGGTGCTCCAATTCCAACGGGTGAAGAAATGTATGGGCACAGGCCGGATATCGACACTTTAGAATGACTTGTTGATCTCTGATTCAGCAATCTCACAGAAGAACGAGCAGGATGGGATTTGCTCGTTACGCCTCACTGGACCATTGCCAAGGTCCCGTAGGGAGAAGCGTATATTGGTGGTGCGGTCACGAAACAGGTATGAGCCCTCACCCAGGTCATCCTGGATAAGGCATAACTCTTCAAACTGGTCGGGAAAGTCCTCTCGGATGGCTCGAAAATAGCCCTCACCGCCTTTCACGCATCCTATGCAATTGGCATTGTCGTAGCCCAGGCGGTACATCAGCGGCAACTCGATGCCTGCGCGCTCGACCATTGCCTTGCAGTCGTCTTTCCCAAGACCCGCATCAATCAGTGGCGCGATGACGGGCCTATCGGGATTTCGGTCGCGGAAGTCATCCAGGCGATCCACCTCTTCCGCAGTGTAACCAAACACCATGACGTCACCCGATTGCCTCCAGGCATCAAGCAAGCGGCGCTTCAGCAGTTTGGTACAGGGTGCGCCATTACGGCCTTTCATGAAGCGTTCTCGGCGGAATACCTGGATGATGTCGGCGCCATACTTCTCGTCGCGCAACTGCACGATTTCCTGCCCGAACCACTCCTGGCAGTTCAGCAAGAACCGCCGGTTGTCTTCATGCTCGTTGGCCAGAAACGCATTGATGATCTGCACATCGTGTGTTGCGCCGTACTGAGCCAGTGCGAGCTTTGTGGCAACCGCCGAGGCAGCGCCGCAGCTAAACTGACAGACGATTCGTGGTCGTTGTGCGGACATAGGGGATCCTCGCCGGCTGGCGTGATTCGTTGATGGGGGTGGGTCTATTTCTTCTGGTAGGTCTTGGTCAGCGCTGCGTTTACCATGTTGCCGCGCTTGAGCACGACATTCGCCAGGGCGGCGCGATCCTTCTGGCTGTGGCTGGCCTGGCTGAGCAGGCCGAAGTAACTGTTCGCGGTCTCGCGTAGATCCCCGGCCGGCGCTGCGGCTGTACGCTTCAGCGCCTGGGCCAGCGACCTCTTGCGAGTGGTGCGGCGCCAGGGCTTGATCACGTGCCCGACGAAGTCCACGCCGCGCTCGACCGGCTGCAAGATGGTTTTGGTCGGGTTGAGCCGGGCGCCCAGGCTGGGCAGGAATGCTTCGACCTGGGCCAGCCACTCGTTGAGCTGCTGCGGCGACTCATGCAGGAACACGAAGTCGTCGACGTAGCGGATGTAGTGCCTGGCCTTGAGCTGGTGCTTGGCGAACTGGTCCAGGGCGTTCAAGTAGACGTTGGCGAAAAACTGCGAGGACAGGTTGCCGATCGGCAGGCCAAGGTGTGAAGGCTGGGCAGTGAGGCGCTTGTGCTGCGGTACCCGGTTG
Organism: Pseudomonas sp. CF161; assembly: GCF_000416215.1. NCBI lineage: Bacteria > Pseudomonadati > Pseudomonadota > Gammaproteobacteria > Pseudomonadales > Pseudomonadaceae > Pseudomonas > Pseudomonas sp. CF161. Next base: position 92,719 of record NZ_ATLP01000118.1, on the reverse strand, counting down.
AACAGATGAGCCGGGCTGCGCACCTCGTAGTCTTCGCGCGGGTCGTGCATGAGAATCTGTTCGGCCAGGGCCAACCACCAGGGTTCGGTGATCCGGGCGGCCAGCTGCTTGCGTAGCACCTCCTTGTCGATGGCGACGAAGAAGTTGGCCAAGTCGAGCTTTAGGTAGAAGACCGGCCTCGACCAGTTCTCACTGGCGCTGCGGATCTTCGACTCAAGGCGCTTTGCTGCGTATAGCGTGCCGCGGCCTTTGATACAGGCGCAGCTGTCCGCTATGAAGCTGCGCTCGATCCGTGGCCCGATGTGGTTGTAGAGCAGGTGGTGGACGATGCGATCCCGAAAGGCCGCCGCCCAAACCTCCCGGGCTTTTGGTCGGGTGACCACGAAGCAGATAGAGCGGCCTGGTCGGTAAGTGCCGGTGACCAGGTCGTCGTGTAGCTGGATCAGGTTCTGCTCGAGGTCGATCTCGAAAGCCAGCGCGCTGTCGCTGTTGCGCTTGGAACGCCGGCAGTCGTAGTAAGCCTGGACCAGATCCTGAAACGGGTAGGGACCCAAAGTTGAATCTGCGGACGGGGCGAACGCGGAGCTCGTTGTTCTTGTCGTTGTTGTTCTGACTGCCATCATCGAAGTTCATGTTGAATGCGTTGTTGGCGGAGCGCTGCGACCTATCGTGCTATCTACGTCGCCGGACCGATTGCTCAGCTCGGAAACTGCGCGAGACCTGCACGGACGCTTTAGACCGTCGGTATCTCTGATGCGCATGGCGGTGGCCCAGGGGCCAGCGGCACGACCAGATTCAATTCGCACAGACCAGAAAACCTTGGCTCTCAGGTGGCGGGCGCGGTTGGGGTGGAGCGTTTCCAGGCGTTCGCCTGCTTGCCAATTGAGGTGGTCACCTCGATAGCCTTGGCATGCTGGCCCACGCTGATGAAGCGGTTCTCTTTGAAGAGCCGCATCAGGAACTCGATCACCTGGACTTTTTCAACCAGGTCGACCAAGTAGGGGCGTCGCTCCCGGGTCGAGTTGGCCCGGGCAATCAGCATCAAGACATCGATGCACTCATCGATAACGCGCTTCCCGAGCTGCTGTTTCAGGTCGCGGGGGATGTTGCGGGTCAGGTTCGTGGCCATGTGTAGCAGGCCCATCGCCGATGCGTAGATCGCAAGTTCCGTGTGCATTGCCATAAGGCTTGCTCTCCAAGAGCAACCGGCCGCTGGCGGCCGGATTAAAGGAATGAATTAATCAAGAAATTCACTGCGGACGGGGCGAACGCGGAGCTCGCCGTACTTGCCGTAGAAGTCCTGACTGCCATCAACGAAGCCCACGCAGAACGCGCCGTAGGCGGAGCGCTGCGAACTCGACCAGTACCAGGTGTCGCGGAATGCTTCGGCACCCCCTTCCTGGAAGTCCGTGTGCACGGTTTGCAGAGGAGACTTCTCGCTGTAAAGCTGGCCGATCGGGACACTGTTCGGGTTGTCACCATCGCGGCGGCCGGCCCAGTTCTCTTCGGTGGTCGGTTTGAAGTGACGATACTGCAGTTCCTGTACGTCGCGCGCCGGGATCGCCCAGTCGGTGAAGCCATCAATGTTCAGCGTCAGCACCTTCACGGCCAGATCACTGCCAGCCGCAGCCATGGCCTGGGTATTGGCCAGGCTGTCGGTGAAGCTGTCGGCGCCCTCGATCTTCTCGCCATACTCGCCCCACTTGCCTACCAGCTCATGCGCTGCGCCGGCGGTGATGTGTAGAGAGCGCTTGCCGGTGACCGGGTCGCGGGTGATGCCGGTAACGAAACCGCCGCCGTAGGCTTGGCCGATGGCTGGGATGGTTTGTGCTGATGCTGCTTGAGCAGTGGCGGACATGGTCTTTCCTCTTTTAGAAGGCAACAAAAAGGCGCTGCTGCGCCTCGGGCCGATCAAGAACGAATTATTGAAGGATCAAAGAAACAATCTGCGGACGGGGCGAACGCGGAGCTCGTCGTCCTTGGCGCTGATGCCCTGACTGCCACCAACGAAGAGCATGTGGAACGCGACGTAGGCGGAGCGCTGCGAACTCGACCAGTAGTAGCCCTCGCTGATCAGATCATGGGCCCAGGCCTGATAGAGCTGTGTTGCCGCTGGCAGGTCGAAATCGCTGTGCCCGTCAGCGGTATATGCCCGGGCCGCTTCGGCCGCAGGGTGGCCTCCGGCAGCGATCAGAGCGTCAGTGTTCGCCTTTCCATCCCACTTGCTGATGGCTTCCGACTCTTCCCGGTACCGGCCCCACACGAACTCGCCCAGGTCTTTGTCACCGAAGATCAGGTAATGCGCCGGCACATCACCACGGGCTTCGACGTAGCCGCCGTTGATGCCACCCTGGCCCGGCCAGTAAGTGCCGATAGCAGGGACTGAAGAGGCCGCAGCTATTTGGACATTGGCCGCCGGCGGTAGTACCTGGGCGAACACGCTGGCCATGGCCAGTTTTGCCAGGGCGGAGGCGGGCATCTTGATTGATGCGTCACCGTGCTTGAGGGTGATCATTTCGGGCTTCATGGGTATTCCTCAGGATGGCGCCGCCCTCCGAGACCGGATTCGCAGCGTGAGTTCGTGGGTTATTCGTCGTGGCAGATGCGGAGCGATTCGCGTTGGTAGGCGATTTCCAATTTCCGCGACACGTTTTCGCTGATAGTGATTTCGTGTCGCGGCGGCGCGAGGAACTGAGCTGATCCCGCCGGGCCAAGGCCGTGCAGGTGGTGAATCATCAGCGTCATTGCCTCGCCCTGTTCCTCAATGCCGTGCCAGGCCATCAAATCAGCCAAGGCCTGGCGGGTGCCGGCCATGGTGTGGAGTCGCAATTCTTCCTCGCCGCGAGTCTTTCGCCTCGCCGCAGTCTTTGCTGAGCGTTCTTTCGGGGCGGCAGCCATGGCTTACCTCTTCGATTGCGCTGGCGGGTAGGCCCAGCCAGGTTTGGCATTTGCGTTGCTGGATGCGGGCTATGCGCTTCACGGGCGTTTCGACCAGCGCTTGGGATAGCTGAAGTCGTATTGCATCTCAAGCCTGCGAAGGAGGGTGTCGGATATCTCGACCTGCTTGCAGCCACTGAATCGCGATATCCCGGCATCCCTGAGCGCAGTCAGTCGCTCGATCATCTTCATATCCCGGTCCAGGTCAGCGTGTTTGCTCTTGAAGGTGAAGTCGCCTTCTTGGGCAGCGCGGCGCATGGCTGACTCTGACTTTCCGGTGGCGGCCATGGCCTGGTCGATGGTCATGGTTTTGGCCATCTCCCGGATGGACGCTACATAGGCCATGCGCGCTGCAATCTGGGACTGGTAAGTTCGCTTGGTTTGACCTGGTTCGGGCTGCGCCGGTGCTGAATACTCGGCCTCCTTGCGCAGAGGCCGCGGCTCAAACTTGAAAGGCTCTGCCTGCTCAATCGTGCCGCCGGCTGCGACCCAGCTTGCAACCTGGGATGACAAGTCGTTTGAGCTTTTGCGGAGGTGTTCAATAAGGCTGAGGTGGTTGCTGATCATGATTCACCATCAGCGCGAAAGCGCTTTGCGAACAAATGGGTCGAGGTCTGGCTGATTGAGGAGCCAGCGCCGATAGTCGCTCGGCAGGTCAGCGAAGGCTGCGCCCTTGTGCTTGCCGAAGCCGATGATGGTGGGGATGCGCGCATCCTCGGAGATCTGCCACAGCTCTTCCCAGTCATTGACCGGCCGGCCGAGCTCAGCTGCTAGTTGATCGAGGATCTTCACCAGCAGCAGGCGGCAGTTTTTTACGTCGTCTAACGCAGCGTGGGCATTGCGGAGCATGCCGGCCGCCGCGGCTCGGTAGTGAAGGTAGATCATTGCCGACTGCGTGTGACTACCTACGTTCGGCCAAAGCTTCGAGCTCAGGGCCTGGGTGCAGATCCGCTTCACATCTGGCTCGCCGATCACGCGCCAGTCGTAGTCGACGTTGTGCCCGATCAGATAGACGACATCTCCCGGCAAAGCAAAATCGGTGTGTGGTGGGCAATCAGCCAATTCCTCGTCGAGGATATGGCTGGTGGCGAGCGCGCTCAGCTCAATCGGCTTGCCCGGCTTGTAGCGCTGCAGGAACGAGTCGGTTACAGCGAGACTGCTCAAATCGTTGAGTTTCAGCCAGGCAGCCTCCACCAGGTGTGGATCGTTCAAACCGGTTGTTTCGCTGTCGAAGATGTATGCGGTCATGCTGATTGCCTTTGTGGAGAGAGTTCGCTTTTGCGCTTGTCTTTGGCTGTCACAACCTGCTGAACAAGGTCTTCGAAGCCGACGGCAATCGCCTTGGCCGCGTTGAACGCCGATTGCAGTGAGCCCATATCCTTGGCTGACGCAATGTCAGCCAGAGCGTCCACCAGCAGCTCCTTGGCGCGCTCCTCAGGGCTTACGCCAGAGTTGAGCCAAGCCAGCAACCGTCGTCCGGTCTCTACAGTGATCAGCTCTGGCTCTTCGAAGAGCTTCGTCCGATCCTTGCTTGCCATGGCGGTGTGACCGTCGTGGGTCAGGTCCAGCACCACTGTGAATTCGTAGTCGGTGCCGTCTCGCTGCTCGGACTTCATGCCCAGCTTGAGGATCTTTTTCCCTTCACCCTGGACCGTTTCCGTTTTGCTCCGCATGGTGCAAATGATGTGCAGCGAGCTGGTCAGTATCTTGTCGGTTAACCGGCGGTGCCGCGGCGTTGTCTCGTTCCACGCCGCCCAGGTGTTGCCCTTGAATTTCTGGTGAGCAAGCTTCTCGTTCGCCTCAAGGCATCCGCCTGAACCGGTCCACTCATGGGAGTAGCTGTCAATGATCAGCACGTTGTAGCCGGCCTGTTCGGCGGCAGTGATGGCGTCGACGTAGCGCTCGGGGGAGTAGGGCGCATGCAGCTCTAGCGTGTCGAAGTCTGCGATGTCCGCATACAGCGAGGCGCTGCCGTGCTCGGTGTCGATAACCGCGATTCGCCCGCCAATCCCCTGTGCGAGCAGAAGTGCGGAGTAGGTTTTTCCTGATCCAGATGGCCCAGCAAGTGCCAGCCGTAGCTTGGCCTGCTTGCGTTCGGCTTTCTTGAACATTTGAGTTTCCTCAGTTTGGTTGGTTGTCCCACTGCCGCTGGATGCGGCGCGCGGCTTCTTCATACTCTTTGCGCTCATCACCAGTGAACTGCTCGGGCGAGAAGGCGCCTTCGCTCTTCCAGTCGAAATGAGCGGTCATTGCGGGGCTCATACAGCCCTCCGACTACTCAGGCCCATCAACTGGGCGGCCTGCGCCATGGTTTGCGGCTGAATCACGCCGAGGTTGCTTGCTACGCGCTTGATCACCACCAGGTCATCCAGTGTTAGCGCCTTATCGATGTACCCGGCCAGCGTGACCAGCTTCGACTTGCTATCCGTCAGCGCCATTCCGAGGTGAACAATTCCAAGTTGGCGTACGTCCCGACCCACCGCCGTGCTGACCGACTCGAAAACCTGCTCCAGCTTCTTCTTGGCGTAGTTCGCCTCGACCTGGGCGCGCTTTCGATCATCGACTGCAGCTGCGAGCCTGGATTCCAGATCCCGCACCATTTCCGCAGATCCTGCCAGTTTTGCGAGGCGCTCCCTTTCGGCCTGCTGGCTGGCCGCTACCATTTCCTTACGCTCAATTTCAGCGGTTGGGGCTGCGTAGGCGGTGAGCCGCATTTCGGCGGAGAGTGGGGGGCGGGTACTTTCTTGAGACATATAGCCTCCATCACGGCATCAGAAGGCGCCGCGTTTGATGTTTGGAATGGGGTTCAGGCAGCTGCTGCGTGATAGGACTTGTAGATGTCGTCGATACGGGCTTGAAACTCTCGCTGCTCGGTGTCGCTGATAGCCCGCAAAAGGAAGGCCAGGGTTATCGCTGATCGCGCTGCTGCGCTGGCGTTGGGCTTTCCCACTTCTCTACAAAGCTCCGCAAGCTCGGCATTGATCCAGCCGACGGCGGTGTCGTGGTCACGCTGCTGGAGGCTCACCGGGCACGCTCCAGGCAACGAGCAAGGGCGCAGGCTTCATTGTGGTTGCGGCGGAAGCCCATAACTTTGTCGGTCTTGGTATCCACGACATGGAAGAAGCTACGTCCCGATGGCTTGACCACCATTCGGAAAGCGACCACTGGCTCCGGCTGACCGATCAGCCGGTACAGCTCAATGGTGGCGAGGCGGGAACGCTGATGTAAGCCGTCGACAATCTCGCGGCGTGATTGGATGCTGTGGTGCATGGTCACCTCCAAGGTGGCGGGTTGTTCACCTGTATTCGTCAACACTCATGCCTCCCGCTGGTTGCCGATGGGCGCGGGGGAGGAGTGCTGACGGGTAGAGGCGGAATAAAGAAAGGCCGGTTGGACGTCCGGCCTTTCAGATGCAGTGATCTCAGATTCAGTATTTGGGGCGGGGCGGCGGTCACCAGAACGACCGCCGACCCTCAGTACATCGCCAGGTCTCACGATGGAAGCGCAGAGGATCGGTTGGCAGGCCGTCATCAGTTGGCGGTTCTGGCCGCGCATGGCTGAGCGCTGCGCCGATCAGGAACAGTAGGAGCATGTGATTCTCCAGTTGAGGGTTCAGGCGGCCGGCACTCCCCGGCACGTTTCAGGTCTGGCCACTCGTACCTGAGCAGCCCCGCGAATCACCTGCGAAGAGCAATTAATGAAGAATCAAATGAATCTGCGGACGGGGCGAACGCGGAGCTCGTTGGTCTTGCCGTAGCTGAGCTGACTGCCATCACCGAAGTACACGTAGAATGCGTAGCTGGCGGAGCGCTGCGAACTCGACCACACCCAACCACTCAACTTGCCGTTCAGGTTCAGCCAGATCTCGTACAGCTCGGCAGCGGCCGGCAGGTAGAAGTCGGCGTGCCCGTCGGCTTCGTGCTCATGAGCCGCGGTAGCTGCGGGGTATTGGCCGCCTGACTCTATAAGCGCCAAGGTGTTTGCACGGCCATCAATCAGGCTGGTGGCCGGCGACTCATCGCCATACTGGCCCCACTCGAAGCGTCCCAGCTCTTCACCCAGGATCAGGTGGTAGCCCTCCGCGCCGTTGCGAGCCGGCATGAACCCGGCGTAGATGCCACCTTGGCCAGGCCATACGACGCCGATTTCAGGAATGGTGACTTGTGATTTCTCTGCAGCTTGCATGGTGGTTTTCCTTGTCGGGATTTATTCAGATCCGGTGATCAGCGCCCCGGGCCGACTTGGCCAGGTTGTGCCACGCCGCGGCTTGAAGCTTGTCGCCGGCAGCCAGGCTCTTGCGTGCCTTGGCCAGCAGTTGTTGCACGAGAACTTCATTCATGGCTGTTACTCCGGTTGGTTTCCCGTCTGGCCCTGTCGCCAAGGCCAGCCAGTGAAATCTGTTGTCTCCACCACTCACAGCTGCCGAGTCGTCTCTCACCGGCGCCGCACATTTCGTGTTCGATGCATTGCCAGTTTGTGTGCGTGGTTTCGCGTACTCACATGAGGGAGTACGGCAGCTATCCAGAGGCTGCATGGGCGGCGATTTAGCTTCTTCCGACCCAAGTAATTGCCTGGGTACGTCGCGGTGGTCACGTCATGTTTTTAAAGAGCGGCAGGCCGGAGGCCCTTCGCAGTGACTGTGTCGCTGCGATGGAGTTAATTTAGCCTCAAGCTAAAATGCCGTCAATAGCCCCAAGCTAAATATTTAGCGAGTGGCGAAATTAAATCGACTCGACAGATCTCTCCGCACCGTTGGCTTGAGTCCATAAGCGCTTTACGCGCCAGTTAGCAGTGAGCTATGATTTTTCCATAAGCTGTATGGATATACAGCATTTGGCTGGAAGGGGATTTCATGGCGAAGAAGCAGGCTGCACCCGCATCTCGGGGAGAATTGAGTGGCATGGAGCGTCTTGCGCTGCGCGTCTCATCGATGATCAATCACCCAGTCGCGCAGACGCAGCGGTGGGTGACGATCCATCGCCTGGACACGGATGGGGATCGGGAGTGGGAAGAGGTGCTGGGCGTGATCGCTGATACCGAAGAACTTGAGCTGACGCTTAACGACGACGGCAGCGTGACGGTGAGGTGGGTGCAGCAGGAAGTCGAGCCGGCAGGGAAGGGCGACCCGGAGTTTGAGCTAGAGGAAGAGGCTGCGCCTTTTTGACGGGCAAGAAAAAGCCCGCGCTTGGCGGGCCATGGTGTGCTTGAGGCGTTAGTCCGTAATCGGTGGGTATTTTCCACTCGCCGAGTCTCTGTAGACGATTTCGCTGAAAAGCCGGGGGCCGTCGCGCATCGTGGCCAGGGCTTGCTTGGCCTCTTCCTTCGTTTCAAAAGGGCCCGCACCCACGGCCAGACCGATCATTGGAACAACCGGCAGCCCGGTACTGGCAATGGCTTCAGTGGTGCGCTGCTGTTCCTCTTGGTCACGGCAGGCGGTGGAGGCAACCCAGCCATTTTTAAGCCTTGGTGCGGCCACCGGCTCAACGTCTGCCCCGCAGTGCTTGCACTTGACTGCGGCAGTCTTGATGTTCTCGGCACACATTGGGCAGGGGCGAGTGTCTTTTTCCGCCTGGGCAGCATCGGGGGAGCCTTTGCCGCCCAGCAAAACCATAAGCAGTCCGGCGAGCGCAATCATGCCGCCGACGATGGTGTGCACCTGTCGCTCAGCCATGAGGCCAAGGTTGTTTACCCGGCCGCCTACTCCAGTCGAGACGGACACATCCATGCTCATCGCGAAGATCAGCCAGCAGATGCCGACAATCAGTGCGAACGTCCCAAACCCTTTCATTGGATCCCTCCCGTAAATGAGCTGGCACTTTACCATTCATGGCGTACAGCCACCATTGGCTTGCTACGGATTCAGATCGGGGAGGGCAAATACAAGAAGCCCGGCGCTGGGCCGGGCTAACAGGTGCAAGACTCCAGCAAGCGAATCAAGCAGCCCTTTCCGTATTCTCCTCCCAGCTCTTCTGCAAGATGCTGGACTGAAGGATGTTGGAGGCAGCAAGGGAAATACGCTTAATGCGCACATCCTCCCCACTCAAGGGTACTGTTCTAATCTCGCAGTCGAGGGTACAGCTCTGTCGCAGACTTATCATCGCGTGACTTGGAATGGGTCCGCTGGTAAGCGCTTGAAGTTGCTTAAGTCGATGAGTAAGTCGGCGATGGCCTACGATCATTTGATATGGCTTTGCCTTTTCATCGGCGTCAAGCCAAAATGAGTAGGCGAGATCTTCCAGGTCTGATAACGCTTTTACACAGCCATCAATAGAGTCGTGGATGTCCTTCACTCGCGCCAGATTTCTAGAGTTTGCTGCGTTGACTCGCCATCCGATAATTGTGACTATTAAGCCAAACATCGCAAACAATATGCTTATAGTCCAGAATGCAATTTGAAAAGTGCTAGATGCCATGCCTATTCCTTTAGCGCCTGTATGGCATCGTCTATGTATTCGGAAACCTCCACGATCAAAGATGGGTCTTCTTCCGAGACCAAATTATCAATGATTCCTCTCATGGTTTGCTCTGAAACCCCCAGCCTAACTAGACCGCCGAAAGCCTCTTCAAGGAAAGATGAGCCATATCCGGCAGTTCCATCGAGGTGTATGCGAAAAGTTTCGTTTGGTAAATCTTTAATTGCTTTATATAAAACTTCATCTCTGAAGCGCTCACCTGAGTTCGGACCGATTGATTCTTTTCTTGGTCCCGGAAATTCACTAAAGTTTTTAACGTAAATATCTTTCATTTTTGCAAATCCTTCACTTGGATTGCCCACTCAACAAGCGTACCACATATTGATTCGTCGTGCTCAATCGTAGACTCTGAATTGTTTGTTCCGGGAATATACTTACGAGAAGATACTGACTTAAATGGTTGATGATCTCTTCCGGTAATGAAAAATGACCCTTTGTTGCTTCTTATGGCTAAGAACGATGACGTGAAGGTCGCTGGCATACTTCGGAAGTCCTTTCCACCCTTGCCTCTATACTTAAGTTTCGTTCTGGTCTCTTTAATGTGAGTTGAGGCTCTAATCATTTCAGAGTCAGAACTTCCAGTAATTCCTAGTCTGCTCTTTAGATTGCTAAGGAATGAGTCACTATGCTTTGCAGGTAAAGTGCTTGGTATTCCGACACCTAAATCACAAACGATAATTGTTAGATTCTCATCATCTATGCCGACGAGCATCCACCAGCGTGGGTCAGGTATTCCTAGGCCGTCCTGTCGAGGAGAGGGATAGGCGTGTTCTACACAGTTGGCGATTGCTTCAATTGCCCCTCGGTATAACTGTTTCAAGATTTGGGGAGAGACTTCTTTAGACAGCGTTTGGAGTAGCGAACTAGCAAGACTCCCGTCCGCAGAATCGCCAGATAATTGGTGCCATCTTTTTACCGATCTTACGGACGATTTGGTGTTGTTTTTCTGCCCGATCAATCTATAAAATCCGATTTGATTTAGAGCGCCTTCCACAAAGTTACTGTTGTCAGACCTTCCGGGGCCACTTCTCAGGTTTTCTGGATTTATACACCTAATACTGTTTTGCGGAAATGCTTTAACTAGTCGGTCAATCTCTGCAAAAAAAAGAAGCCCCGCACCGGCAGTTATCCGTGAGCAGTTTTTTAGGTTTATCACAGTTTTACTGGTCGTGCTTACACACTGTCTAATTCGCTGGAGGAACAAAACGAATGCCCGGTGATTTTTTGGGCTGTAAAGATCCATCTTACTAGGCGCATCTACTATGTGAGGCTTTTCGGCAAGTTTCCTCTTTTCGGAGCGCCTTCCTTTTTTATTAAGGTGTCCTACATTTGCCCGTATGGACCGCGCAAATCTTCTGTAGGCCGCCCTTAATTTTGCTGGCCCTTGGCGATGCAGAATCTTTCTCACTGGTGCTCCTTGCTCTCTGTAATCTCAGATCCACGCCTGACCACTTGAGCGGGGCCGCAGCCTCTTTGAGGTCGCGGCGCAGCTGCTGACGGGTTTTGTTCAAGGCCATTGCGTTACACCGGTTGTCCGTTCCAAACGTAGAGCACTCGAGCCAGAATATGGGTGTCATCCACTCGGATTTCCTCTGGGTCATGGTGCTTGTTATCCGAAATCATCTTGAACCGGTCTTTTCCTTTCTTCTGGAGGCGCTTCACGTACAGCATCTCGTCGTGGGAGAAGAGGTAGATGCCATCCCCTGTGAACTCTCGGATCGTGATGTCGACGAGCAGCGGGTCGCGGTCTTTGATCGTCGGCGCCATCGACTGGCCCCATCCGGTGATCATTTTCAGGTGGAAGTGCTCTTTGAACGTGAGGCCCAGGTCACGTAGGTGCTTCGGGCTGACCCTGATGTCCTGGAGCATTTCCGGGTACTCGTGCGGAATTTGCCCGCCGCCCATGGCTGCGCGCACGTCGTAGTGGGCAATCCACACCTCGTCACCGACCTGGCCGGGGCGGGAGAAGTCGACGGTTATGATATTACTCGTCTCGTCAGCCGCCGCGATGATCCGGTCGCGAGCGGCACTCGTCAAACCGCTGACCTTCGCAAGCATTTTCCTTACCTGGTCGGCCGCGCTCTGCGCCGATGCTTCGCCTTCCGCGTCGCCGCCATTTAGAGATGACGACTCATCGGCCGAGATGGAGTCAAACCAACCCCTAGGGAGTTTCTCGACAACCTCAATTCGCCGCGCAACATCGTCCCCAAGGTTCTTTGCAGTCTTGTCCGACAGAATCTGACTCAGGTGTGCAGGTGCCATTCCCCAGCGCTCGGCGCAAGCGCCCTTTCTCTGGGTTCCTATCAGACTGATCAGTTTCTGCTTGCGAATCGCATAAATATCCATGCGGGCAAGAATGCCAGCCTTTAGCTGAATGCTAAATGTGCTCAAAGCTAAATATTCCTTGCTACGATATTAGCCATAAGCTAAATTTCTCCTATGTTTAAGGAGAGATCCCATGAATGACCATCTGCGTGACTGGCTCGCCAGCGCTTCAAACGAACGGCGCCAGTCAGTGGCTGCCGCTGCTAAGACGACGGTAGGGCACCTGTGGCAGCTGGCAGGCGGTCACCGCAAAGCCTCTGCGGACTTGGCTGAACGCCTTCAGGACGCATCTGGTGGCGAGATCACCATTGCGGGTCTTCGCCCTGATCTTCTCGACTTGGCGCACAAAGTCCTTCGCGGCGCCGCCTGACATCCCTGTCCGCCGTTCCATTGAAGCCAGATTAGAAGAGAGCAGTTCCTATGCAAACGTCCAGTTCCAGACAGGCCGTACAAACCCGTGATCAGGTGCTGGTCGCCCACGCTCAAAACCAGATCGCCCGGACCAGCTTGAGCCAGGACGATTTCGCCCAGGCGCTCAGCCGCGAGCTGCATCTATCGATCCCTGATCGTGCAAAGAAGAAGGAAGTGCCCGACTTCAATTCGCCCGAACTGACCGGCGATGTGAGTGAGTTCGTGAAGGCGACCGGCCGCTGGCTCAAGCGTGTACAGCGCTGGCTGAACGGCGATCAGGAAATACCGTCCTGGCTGGAAGAGTCGTGGGTCAACGCTCTCGAGCCTGAATACCGTGATCACTGCTTGAACGAGCTGGCGAGCCGCCATGGCTTGACTGGCGCCCGCCAGATGACCAGCGAGCAATGTGCGAACAAGAGCTTCGGCGCGCTGATCCGAGCCCTTGGCGACGTGATCGACACCGGCAGCGAAGTGTTTGACGACCAGGTTATGTGCGAGCAGGACCTGCCGCACTTGCCAGCATTCGCCAAGCAGTGCCGCCAGGTTGAAGCGAAGGCGGGGGAGTTGGGGCGTCGTGCGGAGCAGTTGCTCGCCGGGGCGCGGCCATTGAAATCCATCGCCTGAATTCCAGGCACAAAAAAGCCGACGTACGAGGTCGGCTTCTTCAACAGCTTTATGCGAGAGAAATCATGCCAAACATTTTTGCGTTACACAACCCTCGGGGATTTACCCGTATGGACAATAGCCTTATGGAGGCATTGGCTACGGTTGACCTGCCAGCGCGTGAGCTGCGCGTGCTCATGGCCATTGCACGCCAGACCATCGGCTATCAACTGGAAACCAAACGCCTGACTGCCGACGATATCGGCAAACAGACCAACTTGCGCCGTGACGTCACGTCGAAGGCGATCAGTCACCTCCTTGAGCGCCGGATCATTTTTCGCATTGGCGGGAGCCGTGGGGATATCGGTATCGCGCCTGTCCGCGAGTGGTCTTTCTTCGAAGAAAAACAACCGAGTCTCACTGAGACCAAAACGTCTCACTCAGACAATATCGTCTCACTGAGACCGCCTGCGAGTGAGGCCAAAACTGCTCACTCCCTTCTTTATACAAAGAAAGAACCCCTATTAACTCTTTCTACGAAAGAGATTAATCCGCCCCAACCAAAAACCGAACCGACGAAGCCTGATCGCAAGGCACCGTTCGGTATGACCCAGTTGCTGGCCGACAACCCACACAACGTCCCTGAGCAACTGCTGGCCGACTGGCTGACCCAGCGCAAGGCCAAGCGTGCCGCCGTGACCGCCACCGTCTGGGCGACCGTGAACACCGAGCTGGCCAAGTGCGCCGAGGCCGGGATCACCGCAGACGATGCAATCACCGAAGCGCTGAATTCCGGCTGGCAGGGTTTCAAGGCTTCCTGGGTGATTAAGCGCCTGGCGGAATCCGCGCCGGTGCCAGCGCCCAAATCGCGTCACACAGGCTTTTCTGAGCGCAACTACACCGATGGCCTGATTCAGCGTGAGGATGGATCTTATGGGTTCTGACAAGATCGTTTCGATGCCCAGTGCCACTGCGGCACTGCAGCAAGCTACGGGCGTGTGCGAAGACCACGGCCAGTTCCCGCAACAGGTGAACGTGATCTTTGGCCGGGAGTTCAAGACCGGGTGCCCAGAGTGCAGTCGTATTCGCAACGAGGAAGAAGCCGCACGCAAAGAGGCCCAGGAGGCCCAGGCACTGCGCATGCGCATGGTGGAAAAACTGGGCGCCGCGCTGATCCCCAAGCGCTTCGCGGGCAAGACGTTTGCTGGGTACATCGCGGACACTGCCGAGCAGAAGAAGGCGCTGAAGACCTGTGCCCGGTATGCCGCTGAGTTCAAGCAGATCGCCGCCGCCGGCCGCTGCCTACTCCTGCTGGGCAAACCCGGTACCGGCAAGACTCACCTGTCGGTCGCCATTGCCAACCAAATCATTGCCACGTCGAGCGCTACCGCCGTGTATCGCACCATCGGCTCAGTGCTCCAAGCCATCAAGGCGACGTTCAACGATTCCTCCACCGACCAAAGTGAAAGCAAGATCCTGGCGAGCCTGATCAGCCCATCGCTGCTGATCCTCGACGAAATCGGCGTGAGCAAGGAGAAGCCCAGCGATTTCGAACTGACCACCCTGTTCGCAATCATCAATGGCCGCTACGAAGAGCTGCGACCAACCGTCATCGTTTCCAACCTCGACGCGAAGGCCTTGGCCATCGCTATCGGAGAGCGTTGCGCAGACAGGCTTCGGGAGGGCGGGGTGATCGTCATTCCGTTCGAGTGGGAATCGCAGCGCGGCAAGGAGGGTTTCTGACATGACTGACTACACCGAACTGAAGCGGCTGGCCGAGGCATTCCCGGCCGATCTGGATTGGGATAGCAACGCCGAGCCGTTCTTCAATGGCCCAGCGGGGGAATCGTTGGGCGGAGGCGCGACTGGTTTTTACTCCGTCTACGGCAAGCCATTCCGACTCGAGGGTGAGGACTACGACTACGACGGCCAGACCTACGTTGAAGCCTGCAATGCCGACTTTGCGAAATTCATGGTTGCGGCGCGGGAAGGCGTCCTGGCCCTGATCAAGGATCTTGAGAGCCATAAACGCATGCTTCTGGCCGCCGCTTGCGACATTGGCGCGATCGGAGAAGCGCTCAAGGCAGATATGGACGATGACGGCGATGCATTGCTCGGGTTTGTCATCGACCTGAAAGCTCAGAACACGCGAATGCTGGAATGGCTCAAGGACATCAGTCGCACATCCGGCGACAAGGGGGCCGTCATGGGCGCTCGCCAACTGCTTAAGGAGTTCGCCGAATGAATGACTTCCGCGATTTGAAAGCGATTGCCGAGACGTGCCAGCAGCATCAGCCGCTTCGTTTCATGCCCAGTCACGGCGCGCTGTACATCCGCAATGACAACGGCATCGTCTTTGACGTTCATCAGAACCGGTCATTCCCAGATTTCATGGCGCAGAACAAGGACTATGCGGATCTGGTGCTTGCTGCCAATCCCGCGACCATTCTGGCCCTGATCGCCGAGAACGAACGCGTCAAGGCTCGTCTTTTCGTGTGCCGCGACTGCGGTGGCCAGGGCGAAGTCTATTCCGGTCACAGTTCCTACCAGGGTCACAACCAGCCGCCAGAACCTGACATGGACGTGTGCGGCACCTGCGGCGGGGATGGCGTTCTTGGGCCGCTGGAAGATTTCGAAGCGCTGGCTGCCGAGCGCGACCAGCTCAAGTCCGAACTCGCTGGCCTGCGCACCGGCTACGAAGCCTATGAGTCCGTGAATAAGGGGCTGAAGGCTGACTACGAACTCTCGTGCATGCGGATCAGGGAGATGGACCTGCTTTTTGGCCGCTACATCCTCGCCATGCGGTCGGCTCTCATCGAGGAAGAGCATGGCAAGGGCCCGGCTGCCGCAATGGAGTGGATCTACAACTCGCTGGCGGGCCCTGGCGAGCTGCCTCCAGAAGGTGAAACCGACAGTCAGGCCTACTTCGACCGGGAGATTGTCGCCGTCGATGACGGGATGCAAGAGGTTATGGCGTTCCACGAAGGCCGCCGCGCCGCCATGGGCAAGGGAGATCGGCCATGACCAGCCTCCAGATCCGCAACGAATCAGAGCGCACCAAGGCCATGGGCTATATCGCCGGTCTGGACCTGGCCAAGCCCAAGAAGCTGGCCATCACCGACGTGGATCGCAGTGGGGAGCAGAACAAGGCCCTGCACGCGGCGCTGGCCGATATCGCCGCCCAGGTCGAGCACGCCGGGAAGAAGTGGGACGTCCTGATCTGGAAGCGCCTGCTGACGGCTGCTTGGCTTCGCGAGACGGGCGACAAGCCGCAGATGATCCCAGCGGTAGACGGCAACGGCTTCGACGTCATCTACGAGCGCACAAGCAAGCTCACCGTGAAGCAGTGCTCCGAGTTGATCGAATGGGTTTTTGCTTTTGGCGCCGAACACCAGGTTCGGTGGACGCAGAAAGACAATTGGGGAGGGCGGTATTGATGAGCGACGGACTTGGAATAACCACCGAAACGACCGTGTTTTTGTCCGTCGACAAGCTGGTCAAGGAAATGGACGCGGAAGACATTGCAGGTTTTTGCAGTGCTGTCGCGCTTCGACTGGATAGAGAGTATGCGAGTCGGGCAGAAGCGGCCTGCGAGTTCGCCAGCGGTCTGTCTGAGCTTGGCTGCCGTTTTCTTGCCGAAGTGGTGGCGAACTTTTACATGCGCCAGAAGCGGGAGGACCGCTGATGCTCGCCACCAAGCAACCCAAGCCCAAGACCTGTAAGAACCCAGCATGCAGGGCCTTATTCGTCCCGCAGCGTCTGGGGCAGGCCGTGTGCAGCCCGAAGTGCGGCCTGGCCATCAAGGACGTGAACGAGGCGAAGGCGCGCAAGTCGCTGGGCCAGGTCGAGCGATCTGAGATCCGGGTCCGCAAGGAGAAGCTCAAGAGCCGGGCGGATCACCTGCGCGAAGCCCAGGCCGCGGTTAACGAGTACGTGCGCCTGCGTGACGCGCACCTGCCGTGCATCAGCTGCGACTCGACGCCGAACGACAGCGACCTCATGACCGGAAGCCGGTGGGACGCCGGGCATTACCGCTCCGTGGGCGCATGCCCTGAGCTGCGTTTCGAGCCGCTGAACATCCACCGGCAGTGCGTTAAGTGCAACCGCAACCTGTCCGGCAACGCCGTGGAGTACCGAATCCGCTTGGTGCAGCGCATCGGCGCCGAGAAGGTGGCCTGGTTGGAAGGGTTGCATCCCGCCTGCAAGTACACCGTGGAAGAGATCAAGGCCATCAAGGCCGAGTACCGGGCAAAGACCAAAGAACTGAAAAAGGGGCTCGCAGCATGAAACTGATCAACGCAAGGCAGGTATGGACTGAGGCTCAGCACGAATCGAATGCGTCGATCAGCGCTGTGGCCATCGACAAGGCCCAATCGGCACCGATAAAGAAGGGGCAGCGTATGCGCCGCGCCGAGGCCGTGTTCGCTGCGCTTGGGGAAGACAAGGAGGAGCGCATTCAGGTTGTGCGCCAGAAGATCAGCATCAGCGAGACGCGCGGTACGCCGCTTGGCCGGTCAACCGCCCGCGCCGCGCACCTGGCCACGATCGGCAAGGTGCTGCGGGCCATCGACACGCTGCCGTTCCAGGTGCAGCAGTTCGGACACTACCTGTATCACCCGGCGATGAACATGCGGCACCTGCTGAATGCGGTCCTGCTGATCACCGCCAAGGCTGCATTGCCAGACCTTACATCGGCCAAGCGCGTTAAGGCGCAGTACCTGGTCACGCTGGCCCTGCAATCGTACAAGGGGGAGGTCGCCGGATCGGCAGAGTGGGGGCCGGCCCGTGTTGCCGCTGAGATGCTGACATTCTTCGGCGTCACCATCGACCCGAAGAACTGGACGCGCGACTGGCTAGACCTATGGGAATCCCTGAAAGAAGTGATAAAGGAAGTGGATATTCAGGCACAGCAGCCGCTATGGCAGGTGATCCACTCGGAAAAAGATCAAGAAGCGGCATAATAATATTGACATGACGGGGTTTTACGCGTACTTTTCCCATAGTGCACAAGTAACGCGAAACGCACACGAAACCCTGAACCCGGCCCAGCGCCGGGTTTTTTATTGCCCAAAATCCAACTGTAGCCAGGACAGCCCTCGGGAACGCCTGGACGTCGATAGCCGGATAGTGCGACGTACGGAATCAACACCGGCAGCCCGCGCGCCTCGGACTCACATGCTTACGAGGTGGTGCGAGACAAGAACAGCGAGATCGATGCATAGGGGCGTCGACGCTGGGGAGGTCTTTGGCTGACAGCGGGAAAGACTGCGCACCTATTCAGGGCCTCGACATTGATCGGGGCCTTTTTGTTTTGGGCAATGCCCAGGCCGACGCAGGCCTTTTTTCTTCAATCATGCCCCCCGGAGTCGAGCGCATGGAGTATCTACAGCGCCTGCTCGACAAGATCGACAGGTTCGAATTGCTGATCGCAGGCCTCGTTGGTGCCGTGATCGCCAGCTGGTGGCACAAGGACGATCTGAGTGATTGGCGAGCCTGGGTGATCTTTCTGATCACAGGCATGGCCTGCTCGATCTACCTGACGAGCATGGTCAGCACCTACCTTGGCGTTACCGAGCCGAAGATCGTTGCGGGTGTCGGCTTTCTCCTGGGGGCGTTCGGCGGCTCGCTTCTGGCTGCCATCAACCGAGCTATCAAATCCGCTGACCTCTGGGCTCTTATCCGCCAGAGGTTCGGGGGAGGCAATCCACCATGAATCTTGAACTGATCAACTCCATTGCCTGCGGCCTGATCGCCTTGTGGGCTACCTGGTGCGTTCTGAGCGGGAAGGTGAGAGACGGCATCCTCGGCAAGCTGATCTACTCGGCGATCGCCATCAGCGGGTTTGTCGTGATGGCGCGCAGTCAGAACATCTTCTTCGGTCCGAGCTCGGCCGGCCTGACGCTGCATGTGTCCCTGGCCCTGGCCGGTGCCCGGCACATCTTCATGGTCACGTACTGGCAGCCCGTAAAAGCCTGGCTGTGTCGGACTCTGAATTGCGAGCACTGCCTGCACTGCGACAAGGCGCCAGGTGGTATCGAGCGGCGGGTTAAGTAGCAGACACGCTTCACCCACAATCAGCCTGTGCGCAGGCCGGAGGCTTTATGAGTAACGAATACCAAGTTCGCCCAGTAACTCGCTACGTCGTGACTCGCTACGAAGCAATGTCGAATCAGGACGGTTCGCAGCACGGTGCAGCATCCAGTGTCATCGGTGAATTCGCCAACGGGCAGATCGCCGACGACGTTGCGGAAGGGATGGTCGCCAAGGATATAGCGGCGGGTATCGAGTCACAGCGAAGCCGGCATGGCCTGACGCTCGGCGAGGTGATCTCCGGCCAGCGCGTCGGGTAACTGCGATCCGCGCCACGTTTTCGAATGCGCCAAATCGTGGCGCGCAAGTGTGAGGGGCGGCATGACTATCAACGTTCTGCAGTTCAAGCGGGAGGACTGGCGCGACGCTGCCAAGACCCTGCGTAAGATCGCCGACGACCTTGATGCAGGTGAGCATCCGGAATGCACTGTAGGCGCCTTGACGCTTATCGGAGCGAAAGGAGAGGTGACCGTGTTCGGTCTCGGCCCCAAGTGCGACGACCTGCAATGCCTTGGCGCGATGCGCCTGGGTGAGCAGAAGCTGATTGATGTGCTGCTCGACATCGGGGAAGGGTAGGTGTGCCGCAGGTGAGTGCGGCACAGATGGGTCACTTAACTTTCAGGGCTTCTTGGATCTTGTCAGCGTAAAGCGAGAGATTTTCGAACTCGGCAGCCAGGTTCGTGGCCGGGCTGCCACTCGCCGCGAGGCCCGCAATCACTTCTAGTGCGGCCGCTACAGCGTAAGGGCGAGATACGACCGGCGTTTCTATGTATTTGCCAGCAGAGTGGACGGTTTCCAAAAGCGTTGGCATCAGTATTGCTCCTTCCGTTCGATTGATCCTCATCAATACCGGCAACGCACCACTATTTCAATCCCGCCTTTAGGCTTGCCTGAGATAATTTATGACAACCAAGCAACCCGACTGGGAGGCAATCGAACGCGCCTACCGGGCCGGGGCGCTTTCCATCAGGACCATCGCAGAGCGCCAAGGCGTGAGCGACACGGCAATCCGGAAGAAAGCCAAGGTTCAAGGATGGGCGAGAGACCTTTCCGACCAGGTACGTAAAGAGGTTCGCAGCAAGCTGGTTCGCGGAGAGGTTCGCAACGACCAAGGCGCGAACTGCGAACTTGACGCCGAGATCATCGAAGAGGCCGCAGAAGAAGGCGCTCGGGTGGTTCGCAGCCATCGCCGAGATATTCGCAAGGCCTCGAACCTTGCGAACCTGCTGATGGATGACCTGCTCAATACCATCCAGCGCCGCGAAGAGATCGAAGACGCGATCATCGACGAGACAAGCGAAGACAACAACGGCATGCGTCGGGCCTCAATGCTCGCTGCTGTCGCGCTACCCAGCAATTCCAAAACCTTGTTCCAGCTTTCCTCTGCAATGAAGAACCTGCAAGTCCTGGAGCGTCAGGCATTCAGCCTGGACGAGAAGGAGAAGACGGACGACGCCGACGAGATCTCGAAGATGATGGATGAACTAACACAGGACGCCTGACATGAAGCCCGAGCACTTGAAGCTGCTTCGGGATCGATTCTGGCGACTGAATAACCTCTACTTCATCACCGACAAGCAGGGTAAGAAGGTTCGCTTCCGCATGACGCAGGAGCAGATCGATTACTTCCAGGGGATGCATACCCGAAACATCATCCTGAAGGCTCGGCAGTTGGGCTTCACGACACTGGTGTGCATCGTCCAGCTGGATGCGGCGCTGTTCGAGGCTGCGAAGTGCGCGCTTATCGCTCACACACTCAACGACGCGAAGCGGCTTTTCCGGGAGAAGGTCAAGTACGCCTACGACAATCTGCCGAAAGAGCTCCGTGCTGCCAACCCGGCGCGCAACGACGCTGCGGGTGAGCTGGTGTTCAGTAAGGGCGGCTCGCTGTATGTCTCAACCTCGTTCCGGGGCGGCACGCTGCGCTACCTGCACGTATCCGAGTTTGGGAAGATCTGCGCCAAGTTCCCGCATAAGGCGCGGGAGATCGTCACCGGCGCTTTCGAGGCGGTGGCCGCTGAGTGCTTCGTCACCATCGAGTCAACGGCAGAGGGCCGGGCGGGGTATTTCTTTGATTACAGCCAATCGGCGGAGAGGCAGCAGCTTTCCGGTGTACCGCTGGGCCTGCTCGACTGGAAGTTCTTTTTCTTCAGCTGGTGGAACAACAAGGCCTACAGCCTAGACGCGACCGATGTGGTCATCCCACAGCGCCTGACCGACTACTTCAATGAGTTGCACGCCAAGCATGGCATCGTCACCGATGACGGCCAGCGCGCCTGGTACGCAGCCAAGGAAAAGACACTCGGCGACGACATGAAGCGGGAATATCCGTCAATCCCCGTCGAAGCCTTCCAGCAGTCGGTCGAGGGCGCTTACTACGCGCAGCAGCTGACCAAGCTTTACGCCCAGCAGCGGATCGGGGT
The DNA here is from genome assembly GCF_000416215.1 of Pseudomonas sp. CF161. Classification (NCBI taxonomy): domain Bacteria; kingdom Pseudomonadati; phylum Pseudomonadota; class Gammaproteobacteria; order Pseudomonadales; family Pseudomonadaceae; genus Pseudomonas; species Pseudomonas sp. CF161. The sequence continues at coordinate 71,457 of NZ_ATLP01000118.1, read as the reverse complement.
GATTCCCGACAATAGCCACCTTCCAGTGATGACCTTCTGGGACATCGGTGTCGGTGACTCCACGGCCATTTGGTTCGTGCGCCAGGTCGGCGAAGAGTTTCACGTCATCGACTACTACGAAAACTCAGGCGAGGGTCTGCGGCACTACATGAAGGTGCTCAAGGACAAGGGTTACACCTACTCCGAGCACTGGGGGCCGCACGACATCGACAACCGAGAGTTCGGCAGCGATGCCAAGACCCGTCGAGAGCTGGCTCGTGAGGGCTATGACATCGACGGTCAGAAGTACTGCATGACGTTCCAGGTCGTTCCGAAGCTCGGCGTCAATGACGGCATCGAGCAGGTGCGGGAGATACTGCCCAAGTGCGTCTTTGATGACTCGAAATGCGAACAGGGTGTGTCCTGCCTTGAGAACTACCGCAAGGAATGGGACGACAAGCGCGGCTGTTGGAAAGACAAGCCGCTTCACGATTGGACGTCTCACGGCTCCGATGGCTTCCGGTACTTCGCTGTCGCGAAGAGCGCGAGGAAACCGGTCAAATCAATCAAAATGGGATTCGCACGCTAATGGCAGACGTCACATACACCCGCCCGGAATACGACGCGGCGCAGTCCCGTTGGCGTCTGGTGCGCGACGTGTGCAAGGGCTCTGAGACGGTAAAGGGGCGCGGCGATGTGTATTTGCCCAAGCCCAATCATCACGACACGAGCCCTGAGAACATCGAGCGGTACAAGTCCTATAAGCAACGCGCCGTCTTCTACAACGCCACAGGCCGAACGAAGCATAGCCTGGTGGGCGCAGTGTTCCGTACCTGGCCAACCCTGACTGTTCCTGGCGCACTCGATTACGTCGCCACGGATATCGACGGGCAGGGCGTGAGTGTTTATCAGCAGTCGCAGTCTGTCATCGGGCATTTGCTTGAGGTTGGCCGGCACGGATTGCTGGTGGACTACGCCGCTGTTCAGGCTGGCACGGTGAGCAAGGCTGATGAAAAAGCGGGGCGTGCGCGGGCCAATGTGGCGAGCTATCCGGCCGAATCCATCAGGAACTGGAAGACCCGCAGGGTCGGCGGTCAGCACCTGCTGAGCTTGGTCGTGTTGCGTGAAGAAGCTGACATAGACACTGATGATGGCTTTGGTAGCGAAAAGGTCGTGCGGTATCGCGTGCTGCGCCTGGATGAGGCTGGCCTCTATACCCAGGAAGTTTGGCAGGAGAACTCAAGTGAAACGGCGATGATCATCCCGCCGTTTACACCACTGAGCGGCGCCGGCCAGCCTTGGCGCGTTATCCCCTTTCAGTTTCTCGGCAGTGAGAACAACGACACCAGCATCGACGACTCGCCTCTGTACGACATGGCCGTGCTGAACATCGGCCATTACTGCAACAGTGCGGACTATGAAGACTCGGTCTGGTTCTCGGGGCAGCCGCAGTTCTGGATCTCCGGCCTGGACGAAGCTTGGCGAGACCACCTTGAAGTCAATGGCATCTATGTCGGCTCCAGGGCGCCGCTGACACTTCCAGCCAGTGGATCGTGCGGGTTTGCTCAGCCTGAGCCGAACACGCTGGTGAAGGAGGCCATGGACGCCAAGAAGCAGGACATGGTGTCCCTGGGCGCCCGATTGATCGAGCGTGGTAGCGCGGTGAAGACCGCAACCCAGGCCGACAACGACAGCGCTGCCGAACACAGCGTTCTCTCTCTGGTGGTGAGCAACGTCAGCGAAGCGTATAGCCAGTGCCTGGCCTGGATGGCCGAGTTCGTGAATGCTCCTGGCGAAGCGATCTACAAACTCAACCAGGACTTCAGCCAGATCACTCTGGATCCGACGATCCTGGTGGCACTGTTCAATGCGGTGCAGGGCGGCAAGTTACCGGAGGGCGACTTCTGGCAGTACTTGCGCGATCGCGGCGTGATAGACCCAGAGAAGACGGACGACGAAATCCGGGGCGAGCTCGAAGCCCAAAGCACTGGCCCTGACTTGGATGACGATGAGGTAATCCCGAATGGCGGCAAACCAAGCAATCCTTGATGCCACGATTCGCCACGCCGTCTTCCTGGAGCAACTGAAGTCGGGGGAGGTTGAGAAGTTTGCGCCTTTCCTCAAGGAGATCGACCGCTCGATACGCGAGCGGCTCACCCGGGCGGACCTGACTGATTACACCGTCGCCCGCCTGGAGCGGCTACTGAGCGAAGTCGACAGCTTGCTGCTGGGGATCTTCGATCAGTACAGCGAGAAGCTGAATCTCGACCTGGTTGATATCGCCAACTACGAGGCGCAGTTTGAAGCCACCAGCCTCACTCGCGCGGCCCCGGCGGGCGTGTCATTCGAAGCAGCGGTGCCAGGCGCTGCTGCAATCAAGACGGCCATCCTCACCAATCCGCTCAGTGTGCGCGGTGTGGACGGCGGCAAGCTGCTCAAGTCGTTCATTGATGGCTTCACCTCCACCGAGCGACAACGCCTCACAGGCGCGATCAGGCAGGGCTTCTTCGAAGGCCAGACCAACTTCCAGATCATCAAGAACATTCGGGGCACCAAAGCGCTCAACTACAACGACGGCATCCTGGCCACGACCAACCGCAACGCCGGCGCAATCGTGCGGACGGCGGTGCAGCACGTCGCCACCCAGGCGCGCATGGAGACGCTGAAGGAAAACAGCGACGTCGTGCAGTCGGTGGAGTGGGTCAGCACCCTGGATTCGAAGACAACCAGCCAATGCCGGACGCTTGATAAGCGCCGTTTCAAGCTGACTGAGGGGCCAAGACCGCCGATCCACATCAACTGTCGCTCGACGGTGGTGGCGGTGACCCGATTTAGCACGCTGTTCGCCGAGGGCGCTACGAGGGCTTCCGTCGGCGATGCTGGCCCGCAGCAGGTAAGGGCAGACCTCAGCTACTACGACTGGCTTGTACGGCAACCGGCGGCGTTTCAGAACAAGGCTATAGGCCCGAAACGCGCCCAGTTACTGCGGGATGGCGGCCTGAGCATCGAACGTTTCGCCGAACTGCAGCTTGATCGAAACTTTTCACCTCTGACCCTCGTGCAGATGAAGGCTCTTGAGCCTCTGGCGTTCGAGCGGGCCGGCTTGTAAAGCGCGGAGTGATTAGTTCCGCGCTCTTATTGCGGTGTTACGCGATGGCTGGCGCGGCAACTTCTGCCTCGTCAGCCGCAGGTTTGGCCCGCTTGGCAGCAACCGCCTCCTTCAGTACTGCAGGAAGTTCGGTGCGACCATCCATCATCGCCTCGACGAACGTGACGCAAGCCTTGGCCTGCTGGTTCGCGAGGTTGTAGTCGCCGTGGCTGCGGCCGAAGTCACCAGTCAAAGTGTCTTCAAGCAGATTGCCATGGTTACGCTGCAGCTCTATGAAGGCGTCTAACTCCTTCAGGGCTGCCCCTTTTTTGCGCTTGTCAGAGCGCCACTGTTTATCACCAATCATGTTGATGCACTCGGTTCGGCCAGTCATAGGGGTCTATGTCTGCAGCCAATTCCAACCATACACCACAGCATGATTCGCTCATAACGCAGGCAGGGCCTGCACCTACGTCTCTGGGAGACAACCAATGCTGAAATTCCAACTGGATACCCTGGAAGGGGTAGATGAAGCCGTGCGCGCCCTTTACACCGAGAAGGACGGCAAGTTCGTACTCGGCATTGAAGGTCTGCCGCAGCAAGAAGATGTAACTGGCCTGAAGGCCAAGGTTGATGAGCTGCTCGGCGAGAAGAAAGCCGCAGAGAAGAAGGCGCGCGAAGCCGAAGAAGCAGCTCGTCTTGAGCGAGAAGAACTCGCACGCAAATCGGGCAACGTTGATGAGCTTGAAAAGTCCTGGTCCGAAAAGTACGCGCGCCGTGAAGCTGAGCTGAGCGGCCAGCTGGAACAGGAGCGTGGGGCGCTGAGTGGGCAGATCCGGGATCTGACCGTTGGCCGTACCGCTACTGACATCGCGTCTGCCCTGGCAATCCCAGGCAGCGCCAAAGCCCTGTTGCCGCACATTGAACGCCGCCTGAGCGTCGAGCAGCGCGACGGGAAGCCTGTTGTGGTCGTTCTCGACCAGCAGGGCAAGCTCTCGGCGGCAACGCTGGATGAGCTGAAAGCAGAATTCGCAAACGACACGGCCTTCGCGCCGTTGATCGCGGGTAGTAAGGCATCGGGCGGCGGGGCTGCCGGTGCTGGAGGTGGCGGCGGGGCCGCAAAAGGAAACATCGGCGGCACCAAAACGGAACGCACTGCCGCAATCGCCGGCAAGTTCCCAGATCTCCCTCTCAGTTAAGGATTTAACCCATGTCCCTGTCTCAAATGCAGGTCTTCAACGAATACATCATGCCGGCGACTCTCGAGACGCTGGATCAGTATCTCGCCGCTTTCAACGCTGCCAGCCGTGGCGCAATCGTGCTCTCTCCTGATGGTTTTACTGGCGACTTCCTTCAAGAGTCGTTCTTCCAGACCCTGGCGGCTGCTCAGCGCCGGGTGGATCGCTACAGCACCAACGCCACCGTTGCTGCCACCGACCTGACCGAGCTGAAGAACACTTCGGTGAAAGTCGCCGGTGGCTTCGGCCCGATCCGCTACGAGCCGTCGCAGATGACCTGGCTGGAGCGTCCAACCGCGCAAGGTATCGAAGTCGCCAGCCGCGCGTTCGCTGAAATCCTGTTGAAGGACCAGTTGAACACCGCGATCGCCGCTCTGGTTGCAGCAATCACCGCCCAGGCCGCCGCGGTCAACGATGTGTCGGCTACCGCCGGCATCACCTACGCTGGCCTGAACAACGCTCACGCGAAGTTCGGCGACGCAAGCCAGAACCTGGTCACCCAGGTGATGCAGGGCACCAGCTACCACAAGTTGGTGGGTCAGAACCTGGCGAACCAGCAGCAGCTGTTCCAGGCGGGCAACGTCCGCGTGGTGGACATCCTCGGAAAGATCTCCGTTGTGACGGATGCCCCGGCTCTGATGCAGGCCGGCACCCCGAACAAGGAAATCATCCTGTCCTTGGTGCAAGGCGCTGCGCTGGTTCACGACGGCCGCGACATCATCAGCAACGTCCAGACCACCAACGGCAAGGAGCGTATCGAAACTACGCTTCAAACCGACTACACCTTCGGCCTGGGCATGAAGGGCTACACCTGGGACACCACCACTGGCGGCAAGTCTCCAACGGACGCCGAGCTGGCGACCGGTACCAACTGGGACAAGACCGCCACCAGTATCAAGCACACCGCTGGTGTTGCTCTGATCGGCGACGCCTCCAAGTAACCATTCAATGACTGCGCCGGGGTGTTGAGCCCTGGCCCAGCGGAGTGACAACGATGACTGATAAAAACGTCTGGTATCTCCCGGGCCCTTTCCACCGCTATGAAGATGACGTAAAGGCTCTCGCGAAGAAGGCCGGCCTGCGCATCATCGATGCGAACATGACCGAAAACCGTGACAATGAAGCCGAGAAGCCGCCCAAGGCAAAGCTCAAGGCTGAGTATCGCGAGTCGGGCAAAGCTGCGGCTGATCCTCGCGACAAGTTCGATCTCGACCAAGTGAAGGCCGCCCTGACAGAAAAGTCAGTAACCTTCGACGACAAGGCTGATCAGCCAACCCTGCTGAAACTGCTCAAAGCACAGGACTGACAAATGCTCATCATCGAGGACGGCACCGGCAAGCCTGACGCCGACAGCTACGCAAGCGCCGAGGACCTGGCCATGTATGCCGTGAAGTTCGGCACGGTCATTCCTGCGGGTGTTCCTGAGCAGGAAGCGTTGCTGCGCCGGGCGGCCTTGGCGATGGATGGCATGACCTGGAAGGGGCGCAAGACCAACAGTGAGCAAGGCCTGTCCTGGCCGCGCCGGGAGGTGCTGCTGGACCAGGAGATCAAGCCAAACAACTACCTGCCGGCGCGAATCCAGTACGGGCAGATGGCCTTGGCCGCTGAGATTCATCAGGACGATATTGATCCGGTAGAGAAACGGAAGGGGGCGGTGCTGCTAGATCGTGTTGAGGGCGCGGTGACGCGGCAATACGCGGCTATCCCCAGCACCAGCACCAGGCTGTTGCCGGCGGCGCCGGATCGGCCGAGTGCTACTCAGTTTGCTGATTACCTGCAAAAGCGAGGCTTGTTTGCGGTTCGGGCATGAAGCCCTTGGTTGTTTGACAGAGCATTTCGTTTGGTGGATCGTAGCTACTCCCCGAGCAAGTAGAGCCGCAACTGAGGTGGCTGAAAGCGAAGGGATAATCAGATAACGACAGAGGTTATTAGCATGTTGAATAGCACAAACAAATTCAAAGTCCAGAGCATCATTTTCAATAATGGTGAGTTTGCAATCGCATCGGGATTTTGGGATGGCCAGCCTAATCTAAGCGTTGCGTGTCGATGGCATGAAGATGGGGGTATGGGCTACCCGCAGACTTTCGGAAAACCTCAATGGATGTTGCTACCCGAAGTTGGAGTGGACATTCTTAACGCCTTGGATCCATCCAACTCGACGGTTACGCTGACTTTCGGCTGATCATCACTGTCTTACTAAAACCCAGCCATCGCGCTGGGTTTTTTGGCTCTGGAGCTATCATGACCTTCTACGACGAAATGGCCGTGATGGCTCTGGAGACGATCACAGAGTTCGGCCAGGCCGTTATTATCCGCGACATCAAGCCCGGTGAGTACGATCCTGATACCGACTCGGCCGGCCCTGACACCATCATCGAGCAAACCGCGCAGGGCATCCTGCTCGACTTCACCGGGCAAGAATTCCAGAACAACAGTCTCATCAAGCAGGGCGACAAGAAGCTCAAGATCGCCGCCCAGGGGCTGGAGTGGGCGCCTGATCTGCTGAACAAGGTAGTCATTCAGGGCCTGACCTGGTCCATCGTTCCGCCGCTGAAAGAGATCAACCCTGCCGGTACGCCGATTCTTTACGAGCTGCAGGTGCGGTCATGAACCGGTACGTGGGCAGGAACGGCAGCTTCGCCGAGAACATCCGCCAGTTTGCCGAGCAGGCCCAGGCGGGCATTGACGCCACCTTTCGCGAGATCGTGATCGAGATCGGCAGCAGCGTGATTCGCATGTCTCCGGTGGGTAATCCGGAGATCTGGGCGGCCAACGTGGCGCACCGCACAAACAATACACGCGCAGCCGACGACTACGACTTCAAGGTCTCGGTGCGCAACACGCTGATCAACCTGGACGAAAGCAACTTCACCAAGGCCGGCAAGCTGCGCCGCGGTGTGAAGTACGCCAAGCCCCTGACCAAGACCGAGCGCGACCAGAACTTCAACGTGAACGGCCTGGTCGCCGGCAAGGACTATATCGGCGGCCGCTTCCGGGGGAACTGGCAGTTTTCGATCGATACGCCGGCCGACGGCACGCTGGATCAGGTCGATCCTTCTGGAGGTGTGACCCTGGCCAAGCTGCGGCTGCAGGTCGGGCAGCTGACAGCAGGCCAGACAGCCTACATCGTGAACAACCTGCCTTATGCGGTTCCGCTCGAGTACGGGCATTCCAAGCAGGCCCCCGGCGGCATGGTTCGAATCACGCTCGCCAGGTTCCAGCAGATCGTCGACGAAGCCATCAGGAACAACCAGGTATGAGCCATAACGTTATCGCCACTATCTTCCAGGCCCGGGTTATTGCTTGGGCGAAAGCCAGGGTTCCGCCGTTGAAGGTGGTGGTTGAGAACGAGGCCTACATGCCAAAAGACGGAGAAACCTACCTCCGTGCCTACACGCTGCCGGCGGATACTACGAGCAACACCCTGGGCGGCGATCACCGGTTGTACACCGGCGTCTTCCAGGCCAGCGTAGTAGTGCCATCGGGCAAGTACCGCGGTCCGGCCGGCGGCCTGGCTGACGAGATCAGCGCGCTGTTTCCGCTATATGAGCGAAGCGAGAAGGGCGGCCTGATAGTGATCACCATGACGCCACCAGACCAGGGCCCGGGTATTCAGGGAGACACCACCTACACCGTGCCCGTGTCCTTCCAGTACCGCGCTGACACCAACTAATTCGCCCATTGGGCAAACCCAGAACCCGCCATTGAGCGGGTTTTGTCATTTCTGCAAAGAGGAAAAACCCATGGGATACAAAATTCCTAACGGCGGCACTTTCCAGCACGCAGCCACCTATGAGGCTGTACTGCCGTTCACTGCTATCTCCAATGCTGCTGAGGCGGTGGCCACTGTCGTCGGTGCTGATCTCGATGCCGGCGACATCGTGCTGATCACCTCCGGCTGGAGCAAGCTGGATAACAAGGTCGTGCGCGTGAAGGCCGCGACAGCGGCCGCCATCACCTTGGAAGGTATCGACACCACCGATACCCAGATCTTCCCGGCCGGCAACGGTGCGGGCACCCTGAAGAAGGTGCTGACCTGGGTACAGATCCCGCAGGTAACTGACCTGGCCTTCTCCGGCGGCGAGCAGAACTACCTGGATGTGGTGTTCCTCGAGAACGACCAGGGCAAGCAGATCCCCACCGATAAGTCGGCGGCCAGCATGGTGCTGACTATCGCTGATGACCCTGCACAGCCATTCAACGGTGTGCTGATGAAGGCCGATGCCGGGAAGCAGGTTGAAGCAGCTCGCTTGAACCTTCCAGGTAACGACACGCTGTTCTACGGGGCATACACCTCGTTCTCCAAGCAGCCGGCCGTTTCCCGCAACAACCTGCTCACTCGTACCGTGAGCTTGGCGTTGCAGTCCGAGCCCACTCGCTACCTGACTGCGGTGATCTAACCCATGGCCAAGTTCACGCTGATCCAGAGGCCGACCTTTCACGCGACCGTCATGGTTCCTCAGGTCGGTGGCGATCCGGTGCAGGTTGGGTTCGAGTTCAAGTACCTGGACCGAACCGCGCTCGCCGATCTGTATGCCGACTGGGGAGAGCGCCATAAGGCGCTTGGCTTGAAGGTCGAGGAGATGGACCTCAAGTCGTTTACCGCGGCCCAGATTGATCTGCAGGTGGATCAGGTCAAGGCGGTTGTGGCCGGCTGGGAGTTTGAGGAGGAGTTGAACGACGAGAATATCCGCATCCTCGTCAGCTCCATTGTCTCGGTACCCAGCGCTGTGTTGGCTGCATATTCCGAGGCCTTCAACCAATCCCGCCTGGGAAACTCCTAAGCGCTGCACGCGCCCTCTACGCGCAAGGTCCTTCGGCTGAAGAGTTGAAGACCTTTGGCTTCTTGGTCGGCGATCTCTCCGGACAGGACTGTGAGGTCTGGCCAGATAACTGGCCGGCCTTCACCGTCTTCGAGGCAATGAGCACCCAGTGGCGCGTGGGTGCGTGCGGCGCTACCGGTTTGGACTATGCCGTCCTTCCGAGCGTCATTCGAATGTGTGGTGTGCCCGCCAGCGAACGGCAAAGCATCTTCAGCGATATCCGGCATATGGAAGCTGAGGCCCTGCAGGTGATGGCGGAACAGAGAGACAACAAATGAGCACCAACTTCGCATCGCTTGGCATTGCAGTTGAGTCGTCGGGAGCTGTGAAAGCGGCCGAAGATCTGGGAAAGCTGGTAGTCGCTGCCGAGGGCGCGGAGAAGGCTGTAGATGATCTGGGCAAGGCTGGCGATGGATTGGCCAGCACTGGCAAGAAGATTGTTCAGGCTGAAACAGAGGCCGCTCAGGGGATCGATAAGTCCACCGGCGCGCGGGAGCGGCAGGCTGGCGCCCAGCGGAAAGCTACAGAAAGCGCCACCAGCGAAATAGCGGTGATCAGCCAGCTCGACAAGGCGATGACGGGTAGCCTCGACAGCATCCAGCAATTGATTCAAGCCGAAGGGCTGCTGGAGCGCGCACGCAAGGGTGGCCTGGTCACGATTGAGGAGCAGACCCGCTACCAGGATCAACTGGGCAAGGCCTACGACAAGATCGAAAAGGCGGAAGCTAAAGAGGCTGCACAGAAGCAACGGCTGATTGAGGCCGAGAATCGCCAGATCGAAGCGCTGAAGCGCACCGTCAACAGCATTGACCCCGTGACGGCAAAACTCGCCAAGCTTGAGGCGCAGGAAAAGGCCCTGGAAGCCGCTCACAAAGCCGGTGTGGTTGATGCCAACCGCTACAGTGCAGCGCTTGCAAAAATTGGCGGTGACCGCGCAGCCCTGGAGAAAACTGCCACTGGCTTCGACAAGCTACGACTCGGTTCTCGCCAAGCTCAGGAAAACGTTGTTCAACTGGGCAACGCCCTGTCGTCTGGAGATTGGGGGAGCGGGGTTCGTGCGGTCGCACAGCTTGGCGCAGGCGCCGGGGCCTCTGCTGCAAGCCTGTTGGCAGTATTGGGACCAATTGCTTTGGTGTCAGCCGCTGTGGCTGCGCTTGGCGTCTCTTATTACAAGGGCACCCAGGAGCAGGACGAATACAACAAGTCGCTGATTCTAACTGGTGGCGCTGCCGGAGTGAGTGCTGGTCAGCTCGGGGACATGGCCCGCCAAGTTGGCTCACTGGTTGGCACCACTGGCGCCGCCGCCGATGCGCTCGCTGCATTGGCCAGCAATGGCAAGATTGCCGGCGAGAGCTTTCAAAGCATTACTCAGGCCGCTGTGTCGATGCAGGAAGCCACTGGCAAGGCAGTGGGCGAGACGATTGCCGAGTTTGTGAAGATCGCGGATGACCCGGTGAAAGCGTCCGCGGCGCTCAACGAGCAATACCATTACCTGACCGCGTCTGTTTATTCGCAGATTGCTGCCCTGGAGGAACAAGGCGATCACGCTGGCGCGGTAAAGCTGGCCACTGAGCAATACGCCGATGCGATCAACGAGCGCACCCCGAGAATCCTCGAAAACCTGAGTTTTTGGGAGAAGGGCTACAACGCAGTCGCGCGGGCAGCGGACAACCTCAAGAATATTGGTCGTCGCGATATCGGTTCGGACATTGATCAGGCCCGTCTGGACCTTGCGCGGGCTCAAAAGGGCGATGTTGGGGCCTTCCAGAACAAGAATGAGATGATCGAGTTCTACAGCAACCGTCTCAATATGCTGGAGGACCAAAAAGCAGCCGAAGCGGATATTGCCAAGTTCGAAGGAGAGCAGGCAAAAATCCAGAAAGACGCGGTTGCGGCGATGACTAAGGTCGATGCCCTTGCCAAGTCCGCTTGGACGAACGAGCAAAAGCGTACGGAAGCGCTGAAGGAGTATCGGCAACAGTTAGACGATATCCGCAAGGCGAATCCCAGCGATAAGCGCCTTGATAAGGACGTCGTCGCAAAGAACGTCTCGAACATCAACGACAAGTTCAAAGACTCCAAAACTGCAGCTGGCTCAGTCGACCTAACTGCTTTCAACGACTCCAAGAATACGCTCACCGGTATCCTGGCCGAGTACAAGAATGCGCAGAAGGAGCTGGACGCCGCGCAGAAGGCTGGCCTGGTCTCTCAGGCCGACTACCTGCTGAAGCGCCAGGCCATGATCGGCAACGAGCGTGACGAGGTTTCGGCGGCGTATGAAGCCGAGATCGCAGCGCTTGAGGCCGCGAAAGGGAAGGCCGGCACATCGGCTGCGCAGCGTATCCAGCTGGACCAGAAGATCGCAGATGCGCGTGCGGCCATGGTCAAGGCGCAGAAGGATGCCGATACCGAGCTGAGCGTGCTGGCCAAGAACGAAGAGGGCAGACTCAAGAAGCAAGAACTGGCGGTAAAGACCTACACCAGTGCGCTGCAACAGCAGGTCGATACTCTGCGGGAGCAAGGTATTCGAGCTGCAGCTGGACTTGGCCAAGGTGACCGCCAGCGAGATCTGACAAATCAGCAGAACGGCATCGACGACAGGATCAACCAGCAGAAGCTGGATTTGGCGAACCAGTATGGCGATGGCTCTCGAGGCATGAGCCTCGACGAGTACAACGACAAGCTGAAGGCGCTCGAGGCAACCCAGCAGAAGCTCCACGACACGGTCGTCAGCAATTACGACGATATGTCGGCTGCCCAGGGCGACTGGACGAACGGAGCGTCCTCGGCCTGGCAGAACTACCTGGATTCGGCGCGAGATGTGGCCGGCCAGACCAAAAGCCTGTTCACCAACGCCTTCAGCTCGATGGAAGACGCGATCGTCAACTTCGCGTTGACCGGGAAACTTTCCTTCGCGGACTTCGCCAAATCGATCATTGCCGACATGGCGCGGATTGCGGCCCGACAGGCGGCATCCTCCGCGCTTAGCTCGCTGTTTGGTATGGCGGCGTCCGCTGCTGGTTCGTACTTCGGCGGCGCTGCCTCCGCGGGCTCTACCCAAGCCGGTTACACCTCAGGAACGGACTTCTCCAGCTACCAGGCCAATGGCGGCATGTGGTCGGGCGGCGTGCAGATGTTCGCGGATGGCGGGGCGTTCACCAACTCCATCGTCAGCAAGCCTACCGCGTTCGGTATGGCGGGCGGGCAGGCTGGAATGATGGGTGAGGCTGGGCCCGAGGCAATCATGCCTTTGACCCGAACCGCAGGCGGCGCGCTGGGCGTGCGAGCGCTGGGGGGCGGACAGAGCTCCAGCAACAACCAGGTGGTGATCCAGCAAAGCTTTGCGGTGCCTGAAGGGCAAGGCGGTGCGAGTGACGCGGACAGCCAGGCCGTGGCCCAGGCCTATGCGAAGTCGGCCAAGCAGGGCGCCCAGGAGCAGATCGCGAAGGATCTTCGCCCCGGCGGCCAGATCTGGGCCGCAATCAACGGTCGATAAATCAGCAGCCCCATTTCGGTGGGGCTTTTTTATGCCAGGAGGAAAACATGGCTACGGAAACTTTCACCTGGACACCGAACGGCGACCCGGCGGCAACCATCAACTTTCGCACGAAGTCTGCCAAGTTCGGTGATGGCTATGAGCAGAAGGCTGCGGACGGCATCAACAACCGCACGCAGTCCTGGCCCCTCACGTTCTCCGGCCAGAAGGCGCGCATCAAGGAAATCATGGCGTTCCTCGATCGGCAGGCGGGTGCAACACCGTTTTACTGGACCGATCCACTTGGTGACCAGCAGCTCTACCGCTGCGCCGAGTATCAGCCCAAGGCCATGGGCGGTGACACGTACACCCTGACTGCCACCTTCGAACAGGCATTCCACCCATGAGTATTGACCCACTGAATCTTGGCAGTGCGCCTGATGACGGCACTGGGCAAGACTTGCGCTCCGGCGGTCAGGTCATAAACGACAACTTTGCCGAACTCGATACCAGGACTGCCGCCGCCCAGGCCGCCGCCGACGCTGCCGAACGGACACTGGTTGCGGGCGAAAACATCCTGATCGACCGAACCGATCCTGATCACCCTGTTATCAGCGCATCGGGTGGTGGTGCCGGGACTGTCCAGACAGTTGCGGGCGTCACTCCGGACGGGGGTGGTGATATCCCAACTGCAGGTTTGTCCTCTGCGCTTGGCCTGGACAACAAGGTCGACAAGGTCGCGGGCAAAGGACTGTCATCGAGCGACTTCACGGCTGCCGAGAAGACCAAGCTCGCAGGCGTGGCCACGGACGCCACCAAGAACGCCACGGATGCCGCCTTGCGCGACCGCGCGACCCACACCGGGACCCAGCTTGCGGCGACCATCAGCGACCTGGCGGCAGCAGTTCGCGCTATCACCCTGGCCGGCCTGTCGCTGGAGAATGCCGCTATCACGTCGGCGGACAGCATCCTAGTGGCCCTGGGGCGTGCGCAGGGGCAGCTCAACCAGAAGCTTGGCCTGTCCGCGAAGGCCGCTGATTCTGCGCTGCTCAATGGCCAGAACGCGGCGTTTTATACCAAGGCCATGGCCGGCGCCTCGGCGTCGTTAGCGGGGACTGCTGGGCTTGTTCCGGCTCCGGTGGCCGGGGATCAGCTCAAGTTTCTTTGTGGTGATGGGACTTTTAAGGAGGTCACAGCCTCTGCTGCCTGGGGCGGGATAGGTGGCACACTTTCGGCGCAAGCAGACTTGCAGACAGCTCTGAATTCTAAACTTGATAAAACCGCAGCGATTTTTACTAAGCGATATGAAAGCCCGCAAACCACTGTTGTCTACAACTCGCCATACTATTTTACACATGGACTTACCGATTCTTTGGGAGTGGCTGCAAAACCCAAACAATATTCAGCCTATTTTGTTTTCGTAATAGCCCAGCACGGATATGTAGTTGGCGAAGAAATAAAGTTTAACGATACGACGGTTATCGCCTCGGCGAATAGCGGGGTCAGTATCAGCGTTACGGATACCCAGGTTTATGTTTCTGTAGCCCCATCTATCCAGCTTCCAGTTAAAGGGAGTCCTAGTAACGGGCAGACCCCAACTATGTCAAACGTTCGACTGATTGTGAGGGCGGAGCTGTGAGCAAAGAAGTTCGGTTCTATGTTGACTCTGCTGGGACATATTTGGGTGCGTGGAATTCGGATCCGCCAGAAGGGGCAATAGCAGTTCCCGCTCCTGATACCGATGGCGGACAGATCTGGCTGTTTCCTGGGTGGAGCGAAAGCAGTCTTGCTAAAACTCAGATCGAAGCCGCTTGGCGCGCCGCAGAAATGCCGATCGCACGCGAAAACGTAACCGCCATCGAATTTGGTGACGACTCAATCCCCGGCACCGCCGCACAGTGGAAGGCCTACTGGCTTGCACTGCGAGCTTGGACCGAAGGCGCCGAGGGCTACCCGGACGCAACCCACCGGCCAGTCCAGCCAACCTGATACGCCGCCACCCGCCATCGAGCGGGTTTATTTTTGCCTGAGGAAACACCATGCCGATCACGGCCGATATCCAGACCCTGGAGCCTGGCGCGTGGGTGGAGCTTTTTGAGCTCGACGCCACCGTTCTGGGCGCTGAGCTATACCGCTTCCACGGCTACCCCCAGCAGGCCTCGATCTTCTGGCAAGGCAACGAGTACTCGCCCTGGCCGATCAAGGCTGAGGGGTTCGAAATGACGGGGCAGGGTGCCCAGCCGACTCCAACGCTTTCTGTCGGCAACGTTGGCGGGTTTATCACGGCGCTGGTGTTGTACTTCGAGGACCTGGTCGGGTCAAAGCTGATCCGCCATCGAACCCTGGGCAAGTACCTGGACGGCCAGCCTGAGGCTGACCCTGACGAAGAGCTCCCGCCCGACATCTGGTACGTCGAGCGCAAGTCGGCCGAGAACAACGAAACCGTGCAGTTCGAACTGGCCACGGCCTTGGACTTCGCGGGTGTCCAGCTCCCGCGCCGGCAGATCGTGGCCAATGTCTGCTGGTGGTTGAGCTGTGGCGGTTACCGCGGGCCGTACTGCGGCTACAACGGGCCGCCCGTGGCTGATGAGAACGACGTCATTGTCACGGATGCAGCCAAGGACAAATGCGGCGGCCGCCTGACGAGCTGCAAGCTGCGTTTTGGCGAGAACAACCCATTGCCTTTCGGCTCATTCCCGGCCGCCGGCCTGCTTCGGAGCTGACCATGAACAAAGCAAATAGAGCAGCAATCGAACAGCATGCCCTGGCCGAATATCCCAAGGAGTGTTGCGGGCTCCTGGTGCGAGAAGGGCGCAAGGAGGTCTATGTGCCTTGCCGCAACACTGCATCCACACCGAGCGAACACTTCCGCCTGGCGCCCGGGGACTATGCAGCCGCCGAAGACCGCGGGCGGGTACTCGCTGTCGTGCATAGCCACCCTGACTACCCAGCGGCCCCAAGTGAGGCTGATCGCGTCTCTTGCGAGGCCTCAGGCCTGCCCTGGCACATCCTGGAAGTCCGAAAGGGTGACGATGGTGATCTGCGCGCCGGCGAGTTGGTCAGCTTCACGCCCGAGGGCTACGAGGCACCTTTGATGGGCCGCAAGTTTGCCCACGGCGTGCACGACTGCCTGAGCATCATCCTCGACTTCTACCGGCGCGAGATGGGCATCGATCTGGGCGATTACGAGCGCGAGGATGGCTGGTGGGACAAAGGCGGCAACCTCTACCTGGAGAATCTGCCGGCCGCCGGCTTCGAGAAGGTCTCAACCCTCGAGCATGGCGACATTGTGCTGATGCAGATCCGGTCGCCAGTGCCGAACCACGCCGGGATCTACCTGGCTAACGGCGTGCTGAAGACTGAGCCCGAGCATTTCCCAGCGCCAGGGTCGATCCTGCACCACCTCTATGGGCGGGACAGCAAGCGTGACACCTATGGCGGGTACTGGGGGGAGGTGACGGTGGGCTACTGGCGACACAGGGATGCACTCAAGAACGCTTAGTCATACTGGAGGCTAAAATGTCGGAAGCTCTTGAAAGTCGTGCAGAAATAGATGGAAAAGCTCCACAAGCTGACGATGAGTCGATTCTTCCGTCGCGCGATGGTAAGCGGTTATCAGATATTGCGGCTCACTTCCGCGGAGTGAAAATGAACGATATGCCAATACCACGTTTGCCAGAATCGGTGCGGCGTAGCCTGGGTATTTTGACTTAACCCAATCCTTCCATGCCAAATCAAAGGCGTGAACGGCGTCAATGCTCAGAGCCCGCTCATGGTCTCGAAGAGTGAACTCGATGTATGAGTCGTACGTACCATCCATGCCAGAGGCGCAGCCGAGAGACATGAACTGCCCACCTGGCTTGTTCATCTCAATAAGGAGAGGTCGCAGGCCGTTTTCGTCGGTGGCCTCATGGATGAGCGTGATCCGCTCGGGGTGCTCAATTAGATCTATGCCGCCATTATTGTTGTTCCCGTCCTCTCGAAGCTCGGGAATATATGGCCACCGCTTGAAGTGGTCTGAATCGAAGTCCTGTTTCATTGGCATGTGCTTGTCCTTGGCTGTATGAAGCAGAGGAAGGCTACTACCGCACGCCTCCCGCCAGTTACTGAGGATTCATCCAGCCTGAAAATGCTATCGTCTGCCGATCTCAAAAGGAGCTGGATCTATGCGGATTTTGATTGGCGCGATGGCGCTGGCGGTTTTGGCGGGGTGTTCGACACCTTCCGATCTGATGGCTGAGAACCCCGTGAGTACGCAGCTCACTACAAAGTCCCCTCGAGACGTGGCTTTATGTGTATATCCGGCCTGGCAAGACTACCGTTCAAACGCCGTAATGAGCGAGACAACAAGCGGCTATCGCATTGTTGCAGGCTCAGATACTGGGCAGACGGACGACGTTTTGAATATTGAACTGGGGGCCCAGGGCTCTGGCAGCATTATCAAGCACTATCAGCGTGCTTCTTGGTCACAGATTGGTCGCGGCGGGCTACTGCCGGCCCTAAATCGATGCCTTTGAATTGATCAAACAAGCCGCCTTCGGGCGGTTTTTTATTGCCTGGAGAAAATATGGCGCAATTCGCCGAAAAAATGCAAACCGTCATAGTGACCAAGCAGCTCGAAAAGATCACTGGCAAGCGTGAGCATCGAATGACCACCAGTGCCGGGTGGGGCGACATCATGGGTTACTTCAAGCAATTTGTTGGATTTGAAAAGTTCATGCTCGAGAGCAAGGACAAAGGTCTTCGTTTTGCCATCTTTAATGGAAAGGAAAACATCGGAGAGGATGACCTTGGTAAGCCGACCGGCCGAGATGTAATCCGTATCGTGCCGGTAATTACTGGGTCAAAGCGAGCAGGGCTGCTTCAAACGATTGTTGGTGCTGTGCTCATCGCCGTTTCATTTATTCCAGGGTTTCAGCCACTTTTCGGGGTTGGTTTAGCTCTGGTTGCCGGCGGCGTTATCCAAATGCTCAGCCCTCAAGCCAAGGGCCTTGGAACCCAAGACAGCCCCAACAACCGGCCCAGTTACAGCTTCAACGGCCCGGTGAACACCAGCGTCCAGGGCAACCCAGTCCCTCTGCTTTACGGTCGAATGATCGTCGGCAGCGCGGTGATCAGCGCCGGGATCTACTCCGAAGACCAGATGTAGTCCCTTGACGTCCTGGCCCAGTACCGGTACTTTTCCGCTACGTTGAAGAAGTTGTAAGCAGGGCGCCCATAAGGCGCTTTTTTTGTGTCCGCTCGAAACCCAGGCCATCCAGCTTGGGTTTTTTTGTTTGGGTGACACCCCGCAAAACCTTAAACGCTCCAGAAATACAACCCGAGTTTGGCCGAGAGTAAAAACCCTCACCCAAACCGGGACAGAAAATAGTCGGGAAACCGACACCCTGAACCGGAAATGATCATCAGGTCATCCGGGCAGTGAGAAGCCTCGGACGCGCTCTGCGCACCGGGGCTTTTTTGTGCCCAAAGATCCCGAAAGGGATACCCGTGCAGGCTAGGTTCGCTACCGAAAAGGGACGGTTTCGCTCCGCCTACGCCCCTGCCTGCACTCCTTTCCAAGGCGGAAGGAGCAATCTATGAACAACGTCATTCCGTTTCACTATCAAGGCAAAGCTGTTCGGTTCAATAGCGAAGGATGGATCAACGCGACCGATGTGGCCAAGAGATTTGGCAAGCGCCCTGTTGACTGGCTAAAGCAGGCCGAAACAAAGGAATACCTCAGTGCGCTAGCCGAGGCGCTTACATGTGACGCTGGATCACTTGTAGAAACCAGCAAGGCTCGCTCGGATCGTGGCGGCGGCACATGGTTTCATCCGAAGCTGGCGGTGGCATTTGCTCGCTGGCTCGATCTGAAGTTTGCCGTCTGGTGCGACCTGCACATTGATGCCTTGCTGCGCGGCGAACTTAACGAAAGGCAGCAATTCGATCGAGCCTGCAAGACCCTTGGCGATGCTCAGAAAGTCGCCAGTCTCAGCGGTAAAGAACTCGCGAGATTCCGCTGGAAGAAGCCTGACTTGATTCATCAAGTCGAGTATTGGCGCGATCAGCTGCAGCTCACTTTGGGTCTGGATGCCGCGTAGAACTCACAACATTCAATATGCCCGCCAATGAGCGGGCTTTTTTTCGTGTGAAGGAAAGCCATGACCACCAAGAAAATCACCGGCCGCAAGGGCGGCGAGTCGAAGCCGCGCCCGTCTGTTGAGGCGCCCGATAGCCTGCAAAGCACTGCCTACGCGCGCATCCTGGACCTGGTAAGCGAGGGGGAGATCCGCGGCCTCGCCAGTGGCATGCGCTCCGTATTCCTCGACGAGACCCCGCTGTCGAACGCTGATGGCGGGATCAACTTCAGCGGCGTAACGCTGGATGCGCGCGCAGGCAGCCAGGATCAACTGCATATCCCCGGCTTCCCTGCCGTGGAGAGCGAGATCAGCATCGGCGTCGAGCTGCGTTATGGCCAGCCCTGGGTGCGTGCGGTCACCAACCTTCAGCTTTCCGCCGTGCGTATTCGCCTTTCGGTGCCGCGTCTGGCCCAGACCAACACCAGTAATGGCGACACCAACGGCTACACAGTCCAGTACCTGATCGAGGTGGCCACGGATGGCGGTGCATATGTTCCAGTTTTGACCTCGGCCTTCAGCGGCAAGACCTCGACCAAGTACGAGCGATCGCACCGTGTTGATCTGCCGCCGGCGACGTCGGGCTGGCAGGTGCGTGTAACTCGCCAGACACAGAACTCGACCAGCAGCGCGGTCGCTGACACCACCAACATCGACGCGATCACCGAGGTCATCGACGCCAAGCTGCGCTATCCCGGCTCTGCCATTATTGGACTGCAGTTCGATGCCTCGCAGTTCCAGTCGATCCCGACGCGCTCATTTGACCTGTACGGCCGGATCATCAAGGTCCCGAGCAACTACGACGCAGAGAACCGGATCTACACCGGCGTGTGGGATGGCAGTTTCAAGACCGCGTGGACGGACAACCCCGCCTGGATTTTCTACGACCTGCTGCTGCACTTCCGCTATGGCCTGGGCCACCTGCTGAACGCCGGCCAGGTCGACAAGTGGGAGCTGTACCGGATCGGCCAGTACTGTGATCAGCCGGTCCCGGACGGGAAGGGTGGTACCGAGCCGCGATTCACATGCAACCTGTTCTTGTCGGTTCGCGCCGACGCCCTGAAGGTGCTGCAGGACCTGGCCACTACGTTTCGTGGCATGGCCTACTGGGCGGCGGGCTCTGTTATGGCCGTGGCCGACATCCCCGAAGACCCGGTCTACACCTATTCGAACGCCAACGTCATTGAAGGCAAGTTCGGCTATTTTGGGTCGGCGAAGAAGAGCCGCTACACAGTGGCCCTGGTGAGCTGGAACGACCCGACGGACTTCTACCGGCAGAAGGTCGAGTATGTCGATGATCAAGCGGGTATCACCCGGTATGGCATCCAGCAGACCGAGATCACTGCCACTGGCTGCACATCGCAGGCCCAGGCCCAGCGCGTGGGCAAATGGGCGCTGCTGACCAACCGCCTGGAGACGGAAAGCGTGGGCTTCTCCGTGGGCCTCGACGGCACCTTGGCACGCCCCGGGCAGATTATCCGCATTGCCGACAATGATCGGGCCGGCCGGCGCATCGGTGGGCGCCTGCGCTCGTCCACGATCAACACGTTGGTGCTCGACGCGGACGTGAAAGCGTACCCGGGCGACACCATCACGATCATCATGCCCAGCGGCAAAGCTGTATCCCGCGTCATCAAGTCGTCGGGCTATCCGCTGACCTGGGACAGCAGCGGCATCAAATGGGACAACGGCAGCATCACCTTTGACACCACGGGCTTTCCGGCTGAGGTCCAGCAGGTGGTGCTGGCCGAGGACTTGGACGACCTGCCGCCACAGCATTCGATGTGGGCGATTGACTCCGCCACCTTGGCCACGCAGTTGTTCCGCGTGATGTCAGTGGCAGAGGACTTCTCCGACACCGAGATCAAGTTCACCATAACCGCGGTGCGCCACAACGCCAGCAAGTTCGGCGCCATCGACAATGGCACACGCATCGAGCGGCCGCCGGTGACGGTGATCCCTCCGAGCGTCCAGCGTCCGCCGACGAACGTCACGGTCAGCAATGACCACTTCGTCGACCAGGGCAGCGCAATCAGCGTGATGACCATCGCCTGGGAGAAGCCAGAGGCTGCGATCGCGTACGAGGTCTACTGGCGCAAGAACGACGGCGACTGGATCTTTGCCGGCCGCACCGGCACCACGTCCATTGATGTGAGCGGCATCTACGCCGGTCGCTACGTGGCGAAGGTGCGGGCCATCAACTCGCTCGATATCGGCTCGGTGTTCTCCACTTCGGTTGAGACCGTGCTGAACGGCAAGACCACGCCGCCGCCGGTGCCGTCCTCGTTCACCGCGGAGTCGATCGTGTTCGGCATCAAGCTGAAGTGGGGTATTCCGGCCGGGCTCAGCACGGCCGACCTTCAACGGACTGAGATCTGGTACAGCCAGACCAATCAGGTCGGCACGGCGATAAAGTTCGGCGATTACGCCTATCCGCAGACAGACCTGACGATCATGGGGTTGGCCGCCGGCGTGCAGTTCTTCTTCTGGGCCCGCCTGGTCGACCGTATCGGCAACGAGGGCGCCTTCTTCGGGCCGGTCACCGGGCAGTCGTCGTCGGACGCTGGCCCGATCCTGGATTACCTCAACGACCAGATCACCGAGACCCAGTTAAGCCAGCACCTGTTGGAGAAGATCGACTCGGGCGGTGGTGCGTCGGTGGAGGTGGAAGCGCTGAAGACCGAACTGGCAGCGATGTACTCGATCAAGACCCAGCTCACTGTCGACAATAAGCCTTACCTGGCCGGCATCGGGATCGGCGTAGAGAACGATGAGGGGATCATCACTAGCCAGGTGCTGATCGCTGCAAGCCGGTTCGCCATCATCGATCCCAATACCACCGACGTGTTCTATCCGTTTGTGGTGCAAAACAATGCGGCTTACATCAAGTCGGCATTCATCGAGAACGGATCGATTACCAACGCCAAAATCGGCGATTACATTCAGTCGGACGACTTCATTGAAGAGCAGCGGGGCTGGAAGTTATGGAAAACCGGCAAAATTGAATTCAACGGGCCGGTGGAGGGGGGAGGCAGGCTTTCAGTTAATAACCAGTTGGTTCAGGTTTTCAATGCCGCTGGAACTCTGAAAGTTAGACTTGGTATATGGGGGTAGTTTTATGCCGGCTGGATTTCAGTCTTTTAATAACGATGGGTCTATAAAAACCGATATCACAACACGGTTTTTTAGGATACTTGGCACTATTTCGACAGGATCAACCAGTGGAAGCCGTACTGATGAAAGCCTGGCCTTGGGGGAGGCTTTTTTCTATCAGTCTTCAATTGCTGACGGCTCTGGCAACGGGATATTTGGGCCGAGCGTAACTTTGTCAGGGATAACCATTTCCTGGACGTTTTCCGTAGCCGGACAACAGCCTACCACCATTTTTTACGGGGTCTTCTGATGCGGGCTGGACTTCAAGTATTTAATGAGCTTAATACCATCCAGATAGACGACCGTTTTTCGTCGTATACGCTTTCTGAGAAAATTACCCTCACTTCATCCCGTATTCTTGGAAGTAGTAATAGCTACGACGGTATTCTTTATACCGTTGCTGGCTTGGATACGGTAGTTGCCGTTCAGTGTAAAACTGGCAGTACTCTTACAAGACTGCAAACAATGACTTCGGACAGCTGGAGAATCGGGATAGCCACCCAAGGGCTGGGTCAAACAGTGACTCTTTTCCTCTTCCGGCCCGGAATCCAGATGCAGTCGACTGAAGGCCTACAAGTATTTAACGACGACGGGGAACTGGTTTTTGATGCAAACGCAAATAACCTTTCTGGTGAAAGGCTTATAGATTTAAAGGTAGGCCAGCCGGGACAAACCTACCCCCTAACTCCTGGGCGTGAGTATGCGGTTATCTACTCCCAATGGGGCGGACGAATAACCACGATTTGGGGGCCTGGCGGGGGCGGTCCAGCTGCATGGGAAGGGTTTATTTTTCGATATGGGCCGGTTGTAGTGCCGTCTACCGGCGCTATTAGCGTTTCAGCTGTACTCAGGTACGCACAAGTCTCCATGTTTTCCAACGGAGCAAGGCCGCCAGATGGCGATGCCTACTACCTTGGCGGCCCGATCTTGGTCGCGGACGTGACCGGCCTGTAATCAAAACCTGTTCCGAGAGTTTTAGCCCCGCCATCGAGCGGGTTTATTTTTGCCTGAGGAAACACCATGCCCATCACCCAGCAGCAGTTGCTGCAGATCCTTCCCCAAGCCCGCCAAGTCGCGGGCTTTTTTGTGCCCGCGCTGAATGCAGCGATGGCCCGTTTCAAGATCAACTCCCCGGTGCGCATGGCTGCCTTCATCGCCCAGGTCGGGCATGAGTCTGGTCAATTGACCCGGATGGCCGAGAACCTGAACTACAGCGCTGCGCGAATCGTTGAACTGGGTAACGCGTCAGCGCCGGGCACGCGCTGGCGCTCTCTGGTGGCCCAGGCGAAGGCGATTGAACGCAATCCGCGAGCTTTTGCTGAGGCGGTTTACGGCGGTCGAATGGGAAACGACAAGCCCGGTGATGGCTTCAAATATCGCGGGCGCGGCCTGATCCAGCTGACCGGTGCGAACAACTACCGCGCCGCCGGCGCCGCCCTGGGCCTGGACCTGGTTAATCACCCTGAACTGGTGGAGCAGCCCGAGACTGCCGCCCTGGTCGCCGGGTGGTTCTGGCAGTCGAACGGCCTCAATGAACTGGCCGACTCAGGGCAGTTCGCCAAGATCACCCGAGTGATAAACGGCGGATTGACCGGCCAGGCGGACCGCGTGGCGCTGCGCGACCTGGCCGCGAAGGTGCTGGCGTGATCAGCCTTCGCACCATGGGTGCTGCGATCTGCCTGGCGCTTGTGGCTGTTGCCGTATGGGGCGCCTACGAGCATGGCCGCTCAACAATGGATGAGGAGTGGCAAAACCGCTGGGCCGCCCGTGACGCCGGTGACAAACAGGCCTGGGCCCTGGCCGAGGTCGCCGAGCGCGAAAAGGAACAGTCCCGGCAGAATGCAATCAACAAGGTGGTTCAAGATGGGCAACAGATTATCGACCAAGCAACTGCTGATGCTGCTTCCGCTCGCGCTTCTGCTGGGAGCCTGCAGCGGTCAGTCGACGACCTCGCCGGCCGTCTCGCAGCCCAGGCCGGCAGCCATTCCTGCACTGCCGCCGCAAGCGAGGCAGCTTCCCGCGCCGTCCTGGTGCTTGCCGACGTGTTCAAGCGCGCTGATGAAAGAGCGGGAGACCTGGCGGCAGATGCTGATCAAAGCCGGAGCAGGGGAGTGACTTGCCAGCAGGCCTATGACGGTGTCGCCAAGGGTTCGATCAGTTCCGGCCCGTGATTCCTGACGTTGCCGACGGCGGTGCTGACCTTGAACCACTCGAAGGCCTCCGCTGGCTCGCCCTGGTGCAGGGCCATCTGTTCAGCACGCCCCTTGGGCGTGGCCGGGTCGAGCCATTCTCGAGCCAATTCTGGGGTTAGGACTACCGGTCGGCGATCGTGAATGTCGACCATGCCACCCTGGGCATCGGCGGTGATGATCACGAACCCATCATACTCACCGCGGCCTTCATCTGGATCTGGCAACTGTCCGATCGAGGCGCAAAGAATAGGCGAGCCATCCCGGTGACGGATCAGATAGGGCTGCTTCTTTGGGCCGCCTTCATCGACCCACTCAAACCAGTTGTCGATTGGGCATATCGCGCGATGCGGCCAGATCTGGCGGAAAAAGGGGCCGTGGGCCACCTTCTCTACGCGTGCATTGATCGGCGCGGCTCTATCTTTTGCCCAGTGTGGTCGCCAGCCCCAACGAACAGGATCGGCGACCAAGGTGTCTTCGCCAGCATGGAAGAGGGCGATTTGCATTGTCGGCGCCGCGTTGTAGCGCCCCAGGGGCTGGTCACCGACGTTGTTGATCAGAGCGCCGGGCATGCTCAGGGCTGCTACGAAGTCGTGAATACCACGGTACTGCGAAAGTCTTCCGCACATGGTGAACCCTCCAAGTACCCACTCAGCCTAGCCTTCCTCGTCATTTTGAGCATGATGGTTTTGGCGTGAGCCTTCCTTCGCCACAAAGCCCAGGCCGGCGCAGGCCTGGCAGTCCTCTCTCAGTGCAAAGCGATCCTGGCACGTTGTGCACCGGCTGAAAGCCGCAGAGAGAAGAAGAGGGCGGGCCCGGCGGTATGTCTCAAAGTCGTGGTTTTCTAGGGCAACCTGCGCGGTGTCGAGCAGCGTCCGGTATGCGTCGGGGTCCTCGATGTTCGAATACTCTTTCCCGTTGATGCGCTGGCCGGTGATCACCAGGTCATAAATGCTGCCGTCTGGCTTTGTGATCGTCATGCCATCCATTGCCCAGGCTTCGGCGTTGATCCGGAAAGCTAACCGGCGGACCCCTTTCTCTTCTAATACCTGCGCTGCCATCTGGCCGGCCGCTCCCTCTGGAAAGTAGATGCTGCCGTTGAGCTTGCCTATGCGGGGGCCGCCAGCTCTCGGCACCAGGTCATAGAACCCCCAGGCGAGGAACCCGGGTTCGCAGTCGATTAGGGTTTCGACCGCGTGCCAATACGCTGCGTTGGCGAGCTCGTCCATTTCCAGCTTTTCCATCTGGTCGATGGCGCCGGCGGCGAGCATGTCGCCCGAATTGGCGCGACAGATGATTCTGTGGGCCTCTGGGTTCGCCATCCGTAATTCGTGGTCATCAAGGTGCTGGCGCCACTTGGCCATCCATTCTGTTTTGTGCATGGGGGCAACTGCTTTTTAAGTGCTGTATGTACATACAGTAATTGAGGCGTGAGCAAAGCGCGATTCACGCCGACGAGCTGTAGAGGTTTGGGATGGTGTTCGTTCGGCAGGACGCCGGGGGAGGGGCCAAAATGGCTTGGGGACTTTTTCGGGGATTCGCTATTTACCGCTCGGCTCTGTTAGGCACCGTTTGCAGCGAGCGCCAGAGGGAGAGTCAGTAAATGCTGGGCCTTGTGCCCATTTTCAAGCATGGGGTGCTAGGGGTCGAGTGTTCGAATCACTCCGTCCCGACCATATATTTCAAGGGGTTGCGAGATTTTATCTCGCGACCCCTTTTTACTTTTAAGGCTTTTTACCCCCGCAAAACTTCTGGCTCTGGGTGGAATCCTTACGACTTCCGCGCGGACGGACGCAGGCTTTAGCACTCGCGCATGGTCTCTGTACCAATGCTGTCGCTCCTTTCTCTTCCCATCCTGAGGTTTTGCGTGCCGGCCAGGCTCGAGGCCAGTTGGTTGATGCCCTTGCCGGCACTGTTGTGGCACGCCGAGCAGCTGGTCGAATAGACATTGGCGCCTTGCTGCATCAGCGAGGTGTTGGCTTTGGGCATTGCGGGGCTGCGGGTAGCCGAGCCGGGCAGCTCTTTGAGGTAGGCGGCGATGGCGTACAGGTCCTCGTCACGCATGTGCTGGGTCGAGTTGGTGACCGCTTCTGCCATGGGTCCTGAGGCTACTGCGACGTAGTTGCTGCCCGTTTTCAAGTACTGCACGAGCTGCGCGTCGCTCCAGCCGCCGACGCCGACATACGGGTTGCCGGTGATTTCCGGTACATGCCAGCCCGCTAGTTCGCCGCCTTGCAGGAACGCGTCGCCCTTGTCGCCGCCGAGAAAATTCTTCGATGTGTGACACGCTGCACAGTGGCCGAGGCCCTGCACTAGGTAGGCGCCCCGGTTGATCTGCTCAGACGCGCCAGCCAGCGGTTTGAACGGCGTGTTATCGAAGTACCGCAGGTTCCAGCCCATCATCAGGCGGATGTTGAACGGGAAAGGCAACTGGTTGGAGCCGACTTCGTTGTCCGCCGCCGGCACCGTTTGCATATACGCCCAGAGGTCGTGCATGTCCTGGTCGCTGACTTTCACGAAGACGTTGTAGGGCATCGCCGGGTACAGGTTTTCGCCATGCCGGCCTTTGCCTTCGCGCACCGCGCGGTTGAACTCCTGCTCGGACCATGCGCCGATACCGGCGTTCCTGTCAGAGGTGATGTTGCTCGCCAGCAACGTGCCGAACGGCGTTTGCAGTGCATAACCGCCGGCAAAGGGTTTGCCGGGTCGAGCTTAGATCGACGCTCAAAAAAACAGATCCTTGGGTGACAGCATCTCACCGTAGGGCGAGTTTGAGTTTCGGGTGTGCTGCTTGATCACCTGTTTCAAGAGCGAGATGAAGCCGTTAGCGGCTTTGCTGCGCACGGTACCGCGCCGGCTGACGGCGCCGAGGATTCTGGATTTCGACGCTTTGAACGCACTCATGGGTTCTACGGTGGTGGAAAAGAACGGCGACTTGAGCAGTACATCGGGAAGTACCGTCAGCGAGTCTGTCTGCAGCAGTATCGGCAGCAGGATTCCGGCCGAATGTACGCTGACGACGTGACTAGGCGGTGGAGACAGGCGGAATTCTCGGTTCAGGTCGTTGATGAAGTTGTTGTGCAGCGAGGGTGGGTAGTTGGCCAGCCATTTCATCGAGTTGAGTTCGTCGATGGAGCTGGAGTGTTGCAGCGGGTGGTTTTTGCGCGCGACCACATGAGCCTGGTAGGAAAATAGCGGCTCGATGGAAAACTCATTTTCGGCGGCAAAATTACTGGCCTGGATGATCGCAAAATCGAGATAGCCGTCTCGCAGTTGTGGCACGGAAATACCGTGCAGTCCCTCATACACTTCCAGGAACACGTGCGGGTGTTGTTGCTGATAAAGGCTCAGGCATTCCGGCAAAAAAGTGAAGTTGACCATCGGCGAGATGGCGATGCGCAAACGCTCCGTTTGACCGCTGCGAATCAAATTCAAGTCGGCCTTGGCTTTGTCTATCTCGCTGAGAATCAACCGTGCATGGTGCAGCAGGCTTTTGCCCGCTTCGGTAAATCGCACACCCGTGTGCGTTCGCTCCAGTAGCGCCATTCCCTGCTGCTGCTCTAGGTCACGCAATGTGCGGGTAATTGCTGCTTGCGTCAGCCCTATCGATTTGGCTGCGCTGCGGATGCTGCCGGTCTCGGCAACCGCCACCAATGCTACGAACTGATTGGTTTTCATGCCGCTCCACGATGACAACTAAAAGTTGTCATCGAGCCTAAACCTTGTCTTTTCATCCTGTCAATACGGGTCAGAATCAGGGCCATGTTCAGTCTGAGGAGACAATAAAAATGACAATACTGGCAGAAATCGAGCAGATTCAGGAGGAGATGATAGCGATCAGACACGCTATCCACGCGCATCCGGAATTGGGCTTCGAAGAGTTCGCCACCAGTGACTTGGTGGCGCAAAAACTTGAAGAGTGGGGCTATCAGGTGCATCGCGGCTTGGCGGGCACTGGCGTGGTTGGCCAGTTGTGTAATGGCAGCGGCCCGCGCATCGGCTTGCGTGCCGACATGGATGCGCTGCCGATCAACGAGGAGACCGCCCTGCAATACGCCAGCACCCAGGCCGGCAAAATGCACGCCTGCGGCCACGATGGCCACACGGCTACACTGCTGGCGGCAGCCAAAGTGCTGGCTGATACCCGACGTTTCAACGGCACCTTGAATGTGATCTTCCAGCCGGCGGAAGAGGGCTTGGGTGGCGCTCGCGAAATGGTCGAACAAGGCTTGTTTGAGCTATTTCCGTGCGATGCGATCTTCGCCATGCACAACATGCCGGGTTTTCCTCAGGGTAAGCTGGGCTTTCTGGCGGGGCCGTTCATGGCCTCATCCGACACCGCGACGATTACCTTGCACGGCGTTGGCGGCCACGGCGCAGTGCCTCACAAGACGGTGGACCCGGTAGTCATCGCGGCCACCTTGACCCTGTGCCTGCAAAGCATCGTGTCGCGCAACATCGACCCGCTGGACACCGCCATCGTCAGTGTTGGCTCGATTCATGCGGGCGCTGCTGCCAATGTGATTCCGGCCTCGGCCACGCTGCAAGTGAGCGTGCGCTCGTTGCGCGCAGAAACCCGTGACACCCTGCAAACGCGCATTACCACGCTGGCGCAGCACATTGCACAGAGTTATGGCGGCGACGCCGAGG
This sequence comes from Pseudomonas sp. CF161, assembly GCF_000416215.1. Classification (NCBI taxonomy): domain Bacteria; kingdom Pseudomonadati; phylum Pseudomonadota; class Gammaproteobacteria; order Pseudomonadales; family Pseudomonadaceae; genus Pseudomonas; species Pseudomonas sp. CF161. The sequence goes on along the minus strand of NZ_ATLP01000118.1, from coordinate 42,743 downwards.
TGCATTACAACCGGCGTTATCCCGTACTCGTCAATGATGAGCCGCAAACCGAACTGGCCCGCAGTGCCGCGCTGGAATGGGTCGGCGAGGAGGGTTTGATCCAGGACATGCGCCCGCTCACGGGCAGTGAAGACTTCGCCTTCATGTTGGCCAAATGCCCCGGTTCCTACTTGATCATTGGCAATGGTGACAGTGCCGAGAACGTCATGTGTCACCATCCCAAATACGACTTCAACGACCAGTGTTTGTTGGTCGGTGCCTCGTATTGGGTCAAGCTGGTGGAAAAAATGCTGAAGCCTGCTCCGTCTGTTCAATGAGGCCCGGATTCAATCATGCACACTCCTTCATCTGAAGCGTCTGCCGTGCCCGTTGACTCATCGGTGCCGGTCCGGCCCAGCCGGAAAAAGAACATCGCCGCGGTGACCATCGGCAATGGCCTGGAGTTCTACGACTTCACGGTCTACAGCTTTTTTGCCACGGTGATCGGCAAACAGTTTTTCCCCATGGAAGGTACGAACCAGTTGCTGTTGGCGTTCGCCACTTACGGCATTGGTTTTTTCATGCGGCCGCTGGGCAGCATTTTGCTCGGCCAATACGCCGACCGCGTAGGGCGCAAGGCCGCGATGGTACTGACCCTGTGGTTGATGGCCATTGGTTCGCTGATATTTGTGCTGACGCCCACCTACGCGCAAATCGGTATCGCAGCGCCGTTACTCATCGTGTTTGCCCGGTTGCTGCAAGGCTTTGCGATTGGCGGCGAAGTGGGCGCATCCACCACCTACCTGATGGAAAAAGCCGACAGTCACGAGCGCGGTTACTTCACCAGTTGGCAGTTTTTCAGCCAAGGCTTGAGCGTCCTGCTCGGGGCGCTGGTCGGTTTGAGCGTGAACTACGCGCTGAGTGAAGAGCAGGTCATGGCCTGGGGCTGGCGACTGCCTTTCGTGATCGGGCTGCTGGTGATTCCGGTGGGTTCCTACATGCGCCGGCACCTGCAGGAAAGCGAACAGGTAAAGCACAACGTCAGCCATCGCTTGAGTTGGCGCGAGCACAAACGGGCGCTGGTCGCCGGGATCTTGATCGCGATCGGTGGCACCTCTGGCTCGTACGTGATCCTGCATTACCTCTCCAACTTTGCCGTGGCGCAGTTGCACTTGCCGCTGTCCGCAGGGATCTGGACCGGTTGCGCAGCGGGCGCCGTGCAAGTGGCGCTGGCACTGGCCTCCGGGCGCGCCTGCGACCGTTGGGGACGCAAACGCATGATCCTGTGGTCGAGGATCGCCTTGCTGGTCTTGATCTACCCGGCGTTCGTGCTGTTACAAGCGTCGCCGACCTTACCGGTGCTGGTGATCGTGGCGAGCACCCTGGCAGCCCTGCTGGTGTGCAATACCGTGCCGTCGCTGGTGTTACTCGCGGAAATTTTTCCGGCGCAGGTCCGGGCCACGGGGCTTTCAGTGACTTATGCGTTGGCCAGCATCATCTTCGGTGGCTTTGCGCAGTTCTTCTGCACGCTGTTGATATCACTCACCGGCAACCCCAGTGCGCCGGCGTTCTACCTGATGGTTTGCGGGTTGGTTTCCCTGCTGGGTCTCCTGCTCGTCAAAGAACCCATTCAACGTTAACCCAGAAGTAACGGAGCTAATCATGACTAGCGTTATTACGCGGTACGGGCGCGTTCGCCCGCGACTTTTCCGACTGTCGATGCTGACGGCGGCGGTGGTGTGCGCATCCTTGGCTGGTGCGGCCATGGCCAGCCAAGCTGAAGTCCGCCCTGATGGGGATACGGCGCGGGTGGATGCACTGCTGAAAAAGATGACCCTGGACGAAAAATTCAACCTGATCCGCGGCGTGACCGAGGACGACAGCACCAACCAGGGCCAGGCCGGCTACTTGCCTGGCGTGGCGCGCCTCGGTGTGCCTGCGTTGCGCCTGGCCGATGGCCCGCCCGGTATCTTGACCCGCAAAGCCTCGATCATCCCGACCTCGACCATGGGATTGGCCGCGACCTTCAGCAAGCAGGATGCCTATGACAACGGCGCGGTAATCGGCGAGGAGGCCAAGCGCCTGGGCATCGATGTCGCGCTGGAGCCCTTCATCAATATGTTCCGTGACTCGGGCTTCCGACGTGGTTGGAACACGTACGGCGAAGATCCGCTGCTGACCGGCAGCATGGGCGCCGAGGTGATCAAGGGTATCCAGGGCCAGGGCGTGATGGCCCAGGCCAAACACTTGGTCGGCTACGACATGACCGGCTATGACACGCGCATTCCCGAGCAGGCCTTGCGCGAGGTGTACCTGGCACCCTTCCAGGACGCGATCGATGCCGGTGTGGCCTCGATCATGTGCTCCTACAACAAGCTCAACGGCGAGTTCGCCTGTGGCAACGAACAGTTGCTGGAGCAGGTACTGCGCGGCCAGATGGGCTTCAAGGGTTTCATCACCTCCGACTGGGGTGGCGTGCACAGTGCCCAGTACGTCAAGAAGGGCATGGACATGGAAATGCCCGGCCGCATCGACGAGAAGCACCCGTTCTGGGACATCATGCGTTCCTACTACGACAATACCGAGCAACAACAGCCGGCGTTGCACACCTCGATGGGCAGCATGAAAAAGGTATTTGCCCGCCCCATGCCGGAAGAGTGGATGGTTGGCCAGCGGCCAAATGTGCTGCTGGGGCAGTTCCCCAACGACGAGAAGCCGAGCAACTTGTTTGAGGCCCTGCGCGACAAGACCGTGCAAGAGCAGGATATCGACAAGGCCGCCCGGCGGGTGCTTGGCCAGATCGAGCGTTTCGGCATGCTGGACAAGGGCAGTCATCAGCCGCAGTCGACGCCCATGGTTGCCGGGCTGTCGCAGATCGTGCGCCGGACCAGCGAGCATTCGGCGGTGCTCCTGAAAAACCAGGACAACGTGCTGCCGCTGTCCAAGGAGGATCTCAAGGGGCTGGCCATGATCGGTCCGGGGGCGTTGCAGCCAGTGGCGCTGGGCGTTTCCGCCGAGCACGCGATCGGTGTGCCAGCGCTGCAAGTAGGCCCGGCCAACGCGTTGCGTGCGCTGGAGCCAACCGCTAAGGTCAGTGTGGCCGTGGCCAACGACATGACCGGCGTCGCGATTCCGGCGCAGTTCGTGTCGTTTGAAGGCAAGCCGGGGTGGGTAAGGGAAGGGCTGTCCCCGCGCGACAACCAACTGGCGTTTACGCAGGCCAATGCCTTGCCGGCCAACACCTTGCCGGCCTGGAAGACGGACCTGACCATCGAGCAGGAAGGCGATTACAACCTCAACCTACAAATGCTCGGCGCCGGCGCGGTATTGAAAGTCGACGGCAAAGTCATCGGTGAAAGCAGCTCTTTGAAAAATGCCTTGCACGGTGATGTTGTGCATCCCGGTCAAGACGCCTTGATGCCGACCACGGACGGGCTCAACAACGTGCGACGCATGGTCAAGCTCAGCCGTGGCGAGCACCTGATCGAAGTCAGCACCTACAACGACACCTCTGGCGAGCCGGTCCAAGTGCGCCTGGCGTGGGTCACGCCGGCCATGCGCGAAGCCAATCGGGCACAGGCGTTGGCTGCGGCGCGCAGCGCGAAGAAAGTGGTGTTTTTCGCCTGGGCGCGCACCGACCCGCAGTTCGGTTTGCCGGGTGACCAGGACGCGTTGATCGCAGAAATCGCCGCGATCAATCCCAACGTCGTGGTAGTGCTCAACACCAGCACGCCGGTAGCCATGCCATGGCTGGACAAGGTCAAGGGCCTGGTGCAGATGTGGTGGACCGGCGACGAAGGCGGCCCGGCTACCGCCGATATCCTCACAGGGCGCAGTAATCCGGCAGGTCGCTTGCCGTTCACCTGGGCCCACAGCCTGCAGGATTACCCGGCCACTGACCCGCGCTACCCCGAGCGTGGCCAGCAACTTGACGGCGTAGTCACTTATACCGAGGGCGTGAACATTGGCTATCGCTGGTTCGAATCGCAGCACAAAACGCCACTGTTTGCGTTTGGCTACGGGCTGTCGTATAGCCGCTTCGACTACCACGCCTTGCAGACGCATCGCCTGGCGAATGGCGACCTCAAGGTCGATTTCAAATTGACCAACATTGGTCGCGTAGCGGGGGATGAAGTGCCGCAACTGTACCTCGGGGCTCCCTCACAACCGGTCGAAGGCGCCGAGTTCGCACCGCAGACCCTGGTTGGGTTTGATCGGGTAAGCCTCAAGGCCGGCGAAACCAAAACCGTGTCCATCGTGGTACCGCTGCGCAAGCTCCAGTATTGGGCGGTCAACAACCAAACCTGGGAACTGCCAAAGGGCGAGCGCACCTTGAAGCTAGCCAGTGCGTCGGACAATGTGAGGGTGAGCCAAGCCGTTTCGTTCTGACCGTTACACCCCATAAAAATAAAAATATCCAGGCTTTAGCACTACCTACCTCTTGAACGTCTGCGCCATTGCCTGGTGGCGCAGCGGGAGCTTCCCCCATGATTTCCTCTGTTCGTCGTGTTGGACAAGGCTTTTGCGTGCTCCATCGTTTTATCCTGGCGGCGCTCCTGGCGCTGGGTGTTGTCCAGTCAGCGCTGGCAATTGACTTGATCAAAACCGACAGTGACCGCTTGGAACTGCACGCCCAAGGCATTTTTGCCGCCAACGACAAGGTCTACATCCAGGGCCGCCACACCGGCAGCATCGGCCACCGCATCAACATGATCTACACCCACCAGCTTAGTACTGAGTGGGCCGTGGGCATGCGCCAGGAATGGGCCTACGACCCGTTTTACTACGATCACACGGCCGCCCAGATCAAACGTTTCCAGTATGTGTTTGTGCGCAATGCACGCTGGGGGCAGTTGAGTTACGGGCAGCAAAAGTCCCTGACATTCGACATGGTCGGGTCCGTCACTGACTGGTACCTGGGTTATGGCACCAAGGGCCAGGGCACGTTCAACGGCTATGGCGGCAACCAGTTGCTGGGCTTTTCCCGGCCGAACAAATCGCTTTACTACCGGGTGCGTAGCGGCGATTTCGAGCTCGGGGCGATGTACGGCTTTGGCACCGGTCCGGTGCACAACTCCGTCAACCCCAGTAGTGTGGGCCCCGGCAAGTTTGTCGACAGCTCGCGGGACTCGCTGTACCAGGTCGGTACCATCTGGCGCCCGGCGCAGAATTGGTCGTTGCGCCTGGCCTATGGCGTCACCGAAATGAGCGAACGCTCGCTGGACACCAGGGCTCAACTCAACACCCGTCACCCCAACGTCGAAGGCTGGCTGTCGGGGGTGACGTATACCAATGCGCCCTGGTACCACGCGCTGGTGTACGGCGAGTACCGCAACCTCAACGCTTCAGCGCCAACGTCCAGCGGCTACCGTGAAGCGAAGGCCGTGGAGTCCTACAGCAGCTACTCATTTCCGGAAATGGGCGAATTGGGGTTTTTCAAGGCGTATGGCGGGATCAATCTGTTTTCCGACAAAAACAGTGACGGTCGCAGCGGGTATTCGGTGGCAGGTTTTGCCCTGATCACCTTGCATGACAGCCTTGCGATTGGCCTTGAGAGAAAGTTCGATATGGCCCGGAACAAGCAGGGTGACAGTACCGGGGTTGATGAGTATGAGCTGGTAGCCAAATACTACTTTTAGAACGTGTGCAGTCTTACTGTGTCGACACTAGGAACCGGGTGGCAAATCGGCGTCGGGATAGTCTTTCGCCGATTGGCTATGGGTTGAATGCGCTAGGGTAGCCGCGGCGTATGCCTGTGCCTTGGCTGTTTTCTTGTGTTCGTTGGGATTGATCTGCTCATCAAGCACCCTGGCCGGTTACGCGAATTACTGATGTCTGTCAGGGATTTGCGCGGCCAGGTTCCGCAGGCGTACTTTTTGTTCTGGTCGCCCCAGCGATAACGATTGAAAAAGCTGACCGACACACCGGCCTTACGCACTGAGATTCGCCCGGCGAATTTGCCATCCTCCCTTAGGATGCGGCCGGCATCATTGGCGGTCAGCGACTCGAGTTCTTTGATGGTGATTTTGGCCATGAAACGGGCGTTCCCTATTTTTGCCCCCACAAAAACGTCGGTTCCTGATGGACGTTATCGGACTCGCGTAGAGCAGAACACCGCTGGAACTCACGTAAATACTGGCTTGGAAAAATCCTGTACAAAATTTTGGAAGCTTTCAAGAAGTATGAAAAAGAAGATGGGGGCTCGGGGGCGAGGGTTCGAATCACTCCGCCCCGACCATATTTTTAATGACTTAGTCCAATCTTCACAGGTTGGACTTTTTCATTTCCAGAAAATACTCTCACATCCCCCACACAGTAATTTTGCGAATTGCAGGGACACAGCGTCCTATCAGGGGGCTTATTAGATTTCTTATCCCTACTCCGGTCTCTGCTCCAGTAGAGGCTGTGGTTTGCTTGCTTTGAGTGGTTGGTAGTCTGTGTGCTAGATATTCCTGTCCACAAGCTTCTTCATTGGTTTTGTAATGTAATTACCTTACCGCGCTCGCACCCGGATGCGGAACCACTGGTGCGCGTTTGGCGGCGTCGCTGAGTGAGAGTCAGGGGAGTGGGCGAATCAAATCGTTTGATAAGCAAATAGTCCACACGCGGCATAACTCAAGTTCTGGTGTTAAAAGTTTTCTCGGTGCCTGCTTTGCTAGCACCTTAGTTTGAATGTCGGTAACGCTTGCTCTGCAGATGCGCTACGATCCTTGGTCCTCGGAAGGAGATCAAACGGAATGATCGGTCGTTTAGTTGTATGCAATTTACTGGCGACGCAACTATTGACAGTATTCATTGCGAGTAAAGGGGTTGGTTACCTGGGCGAGGAGGACTGGCAAGCGAAAAGACGAGGTTCAGCCTGGCAATGGGCTCCCGTAGTTTTTTGAACTCGCATTCAATTTCAAAAAGTTCAGAACGCAGTACGTACCATTTGATATGAATGTCTATCGATATGTGCGGTTCGAATAGAAGGCAAGCAAGTGCTGTCCGGCTTCCCTACGGCATTTGGTTTATGGAGAGTTATCGGTGTTACAGACGCTTTGGGTGTTGTTCCATTGGGATGCTTTTGAGTCTATCGCAATACTCGCACTCCCTTTTCAGCTCTTTTATTTGGTTTGGACTTTGGTTGCCAATATAACCATCCGTTTGCGTGGTCGTATTCCTTTGTTTTGGGCCAACGCGTTGGTGGGAGTGATTGCGAGTTTGGCGGCAATGAAGGCTTGTATGGTGGCTCTGCCTTATGCGCTCGATTATCAAGAGTACCGTGAGAGTGTTCGGCAGTTGGCAGTTCAGGAACGTTTACAGCGACAACAGGACTCGCCAGATGTTGATACGGGCCCCGTCGAGTTGGCAGGCGGGATCGGGGGGCTGGAGGTAATGAAAGTTTTTATGGCGTTGACGTCCTACTGGGTTGATTCCAAGCAGCTTCGTGAGGAAGCTCAGCCGTTGGAAGATCGGAAGAGTTCACAGCCCCAACTGATGTCTAAAGCTGTTGATGCTCAGCCTGTCAAAGCTCCTTCAAATGTTATTGAAGAAACTTCAGATTCTTCAGGGCGGTGATAAGAAATACGTCTCAAGAGCCTCGCCTTAGCGGGGCTTTTTATGTCTGGAGGTTATCCCTCATGAAATTAAATTCTGTTGTTGCCTCTTTCATGGGATAGCCGTGCACCAGCTTCCAGCAGACTGATCCGCTCCCACCTACCCAACGCCATGCCCCCTCACCACCCGCCCCCCAACCCTCAACTCGTTGCATAAAACGCAACAAGTTACTCACGCCCTGTGATTGTTGCCCCTCCAGCTCATCGCTAATTTCCTGTCATCGCAATGTAAACGCTGGCAGGTGCTCTCTTATGAATTCATCCCTTGCAGATATTACGGTCCTGGCCGAGCGCGTCAGGGTGCTTGAGGCTGAGTCGGCGGTGCGGCGGGTGCTGCATCGCTACATGGCGTTGTGCGACGTTCCCGGTGAGGAAGATCGTCTGCCGGCGCTGCGCCAGTTGTTTTGCAGCGATGCGTATTGGCAGGGTGTGGGGTCGCGTTATGCCCGCAAGTTCGGTCGGCTTGAGGGGCGTGAGGCGATTGTGGCGATGCTTGCGGGTTATCTGCCGCCTAACCCGCACTTTCGCTTCAATGCGCATTTTCTGGCGGGCGAGCAAATTGCCGTTGACGGTCTTGAGGTGACTGGCCGTTGGTTGCTGCAGCAGCTCTCGCGTTATGACTCGGGGCAGGGGGAAGCCATTGTCGCTGCGCTGAACCTGAGTTTTCGCCTGGAGGAGGGCGCCTGGCGCATAGCGTCTTTCACCACCGAGCGACTCGATGTCTGCCCCCTTGCGCACGCACAGGAAGGACAGTCATGAGCCCGCTGGTTGTTGAAACTCATAAGCGGGGACCAGGGCCTACCGTGGCCATAAAGGATTCGCTGGATGTGGCCGGCTGGCCAACCCGCTGTGGCAGCCGTGCCTTTGAAGCGGCGCCGCCGGCCCAGCGCAACGCTACCGTGGTGCAATCGCTGCTGGACGCGGGTTGGCAGGTGGTCGGTAAAACCGTGTTGCACGAGCTGGCCTTTGGCGTCACCGGGATCAACGACTGGGCGGGTACGCCGATCAATCCTCAGGCTCCCGAGCGCATTGCGGGTGGCTCGTCCAGCGGTTCTGCGGTGATTGTCGCCCAAGGCGCGGTCGATGCTGCGCTAGGCACTGATACCGGCGGTTCGGTGCGTATGCCTGCCGCCTGCTGCGGTGTGTACGGGCTGAAACCGACCTTTGGCCGCTTGAGCCGGGAAGGTGTATCCCCGCCGTTCAGTTCCCTGGACTGTGTAGGGCCCATGGCCCGCGATCTCGACACATTGGTCGCCGCGATGCGCGCCATGGACACCACCTTCGTGATGCCCCGGGCGCCTGAGCGGGTCCGCATCGGCCTGGTGGATGTGGCCTGCGACTCCAACATCCGCGCTGCCATTGACGAGGAAATCAGCCGTCGTGGCTGGGGCTGTGAGGTCGTCAGCCTGACGCTGCTGGACTCGGCCTTCGACGCGGCGTTGACCGTGATCAATGCTGAAACCTGGGCCGCATTTGGCCAATACACCGGTCGCGGCCTGCTGGGTGCAGACATCGAAGCCCGACTGCTGCGTGCAGCCGCCACCGATGACGACGAGCTGCGCGCCGCCGAGGCTGTCCGCGCTGCGTTCAGTGAACAGGTGGACGGGTTGCTTGCGCAGTTCGACGCCCTGGTGCTGCCCAGCCTGCCGCGATTGCCGCCCTTGCTGGCGGATGTGCGCGCTGGTGCGCCGGTAATCGATATGACCCGTTTTCTACGCCCGTTCAACCTCAGTGGCCACCCGGCCCTGAGTGTGCCCATCCCCTGTCCACAAACCTGTTTGAAAACCAGCCTGCAACTGATCGGGCGCAAGGGCGGCGATGCGCAGTTGTGCGCCATCGCGAACGCCTGACTCATAAAAAACGCTGCTCGACATCAACGTATAGGACCTGACCGTGACCCAACTTATCGACGCCGTGAACCTGGGCATCAACCCCGCTGACCTGGTCAAGCCGGACCGTGTCCACACTTCGCTGTATACCGACGCCAAGCTGTTCGACGCAGAGCTTGAAAAGATTTTCTACAGCACCTGGGTCTGGGTGGCGCATGTCAGCGAGATCCCGGAGTCGGGCAGTTACAAAAGCACCTACATCGGCAAGCAGCCGGTGATTGTGGTGCGTGATCGCAAGAACCAGGTGCACGTGCACCTCAATCGTTGCCGTCATCGCGGGGCAACCGTCTGCGAGCACAAGAAGGGCAAGACCAACAGTTTCGTCTGCCCCTACCACGGCTGGAGCTACGCCCTCGATGGGTCGTTGCGCGGTGTGCCGCATCCGGAGAGCTACGGGGATTGCCTGGATAAAGGCGAACTGCCCCTGGTGAGCCTGCGGGTGGAGGAGTACGCCGGGATGCTGTTCGCCACCTTCAAGGACGACATCGAACCCCTGGTGGACTTTCTCGGCCCGGCGAAAAAGTGGATGGACTTGTTCATGAAGCAGGGCGCCGGTTATCCGATCAAGGTCCCGGGCGAGCACCGTTTCCGCTTCCCCGGCAACTGGAAGATCCAGCTGGAAAACACCACCGACGCCTACCACTTCCCCCTGGTGCACAAGTCGTTCCTGTCGTCCGTGGATGAACAGACCCTGGCGCTGTTCGATTTTGTCGAAGGCCCGGGCTACGTCGAAGACCTGGGCAACGGCCACAGCGTGATGGTGATGATCCCCGACCTGGTGGACCTGGAAGCCGACCTCGACAAGCCGATCCCGGAGCGTTTCGCCGGGCTGGCTGCCGAGTTGCGCGATGAAGGCCTGGAAGAGAACCAGGTGCGGCGCATTGTTCGCGCCGTGGGTGGTTCGGGCTTCAACCTCAACCTGTTTCCCAATGTCGCCTGCTCCATGGCGTTCTTTCGCGTGTTGCAGCCGATCTCGGTGCTGGAGACCGAAATCCATCATTCGGTGATCACCATGGACGGCGGCCCGGTGGCGGCCAACCGCTACCGCCTGCGGCTGCACGAGCACTTCCAGGGCCCCATGGGCTTTGGCACCCCGGACGACTCCGAAGCCTGGGAGCGGGTGCAGAAGGGCGCCAGTGCCGGGGAAAACCTGTGGATCATGCTCAACCGTGGTTTGCCCGGCGAACGGGCGACCGAGGATGGCCGGGTCAGTGATGTCAGTGCCGAGACCGGAATGCGCGCGGCCTACCAGCAGTGGAAAAAGATGATGTCGGCGTAACCGGCGGAGAACCTTGATGAACCTGAATTTACTGAACGAAGTCACCGCTTTTATCTGGCAGGAAGGCGACATGCTCGACCATGGCGAATTCGATGCCTGGCTGGACCTGTGGATGGAGAAGGGCACTTACATCATCCCGATCGACCCCCATGAGCAGGACTTCGAAAACACCCTCAATTACGCCTATGACGACGCCGGCATGCGCCAGTTGCGGGTGCAGCGCCTGACCAGCGGCGAGTCGATTTCCACCAGCCCGCAGCCGCGTACCGTGCGCACGTTGTCGCGCTTTCGCGTGCTGGCGGAAAACGCGCAACAGGTAACGGTGCGCTGTGCGCAGAACCTGCGGGAGTTTCGCAAAGACTCGCTCAAGCACTACAGCGCCGACATCGTCTATGAGCTGGAACGGGACGCAGGCACCTTCAAGATTCAGCGCAAGCTGATTCGCCTGATCAACTCCGACGATACCCTCGCCGGTATCGGTTACATCCTCTGAGCATGGGCGTGAATCGATGACTGACAGCGTATTGAAGGTGGTGGTGCACAAGGCCCGGCAGCAGGGCGGCAACGTGCTGGTGTTGGACCTGTGTGCCGCGGATGACACGCCGTTGCCGGCGTTCGAGGCCGGGGCTCACGTGGATGTGCATTTGCCCGATGGCCTAGTGCGCCAGTATTCGCTGTGCAGCGATCCGGCAGACCCTGGCTTCTATCGATTGGGGGTGCTCAAGGATCCGGCCTCGCGCGGTGGCTCCGAGGCGGTGCATGCCACGTTGCGCGAGGGGAGTGTGGTGACCATCAGCGCCCCGCGCAATCTGTTTCCCCTGGCGGTTGATGCCCAGCGTTCACTGTTGATCGGTGGCGGAATCGGCATCACGCCGATGATCGCCATGGCCCATGCGCTGCATGCCCGGGGCGCTGATTTCGAGTTGCACTATTGCGGTCGCTCCCGCAGCCAGGCGGCGTTTTTGCAAGAGCTGGCCAGTGCAGCGTTTTCCCAGCGGGTGAGCACCCATTTCGATGACGAGCCGGCCGGCAAGTTCGACCTGAATGCCGTGCTCGGCGCGGCGGCTCCAGGCTGCCATGTGTACACCTGCGGGCCGTCGGGGTTCATGACCTGGGTGATCGACGCGGCCACGGCGGCTGGCTACGGCAATGAGCAGGTGCATCGCGAGTATTTCCAGGTCGAGGTTGACGGTTCCGGGGAGGCCTTCGAAGTCCACACCGCCCGCAGCGGTAAAACCCTGCAGGTGCATGCCGGGCAAAGCATCGTGCAGGCCCTGGCCGAAGTGGGCATCGCCATTGACGTGTCGTGCGAGCAGGGCGTCTGCGGCACTTGTTTGTGTGACGTGCTGGAAGGCGAGCCCGATCACCGTGACGTCTACCTGACGGCAGACGAGCGCGAGGCGAACGATCAAATGTTGCTGTGCTGTTCAAGGGCGCGCTCCGGGCGCCTGGTGCTGGATATCTGATTCACAAAACAACAATAAAAAACATGACAGCCGCGGGCGTTCAGATCGGCGCTGTCATTCACTGCCATGTCTCTGAAGCTCTGCCCCCAACCGTGGCAAACCTGTATGGATGTAACTATGTCAAAGCGAGCTTTGCGTGTGCATGCAATTCACTCCTTAGGGCTTATAGGGATAGCAATACCGTGGTCGGCCCACGCTGACCTGATGGACGAGAGTCACCTGTCCTTGAACTTCAGGAACCTGTACCTGAACCGCAATTTCACCAACAGCGAGGCGCCCACCTCCAAAGTCGGCAACTGGTCCCAGGGCTTTGATCTGCAGTTTCAATCCGGCTACACCGACACCCCCCTGGCCATTGGTTTCGATGCCAACGCCCAGTACGCGTTGCGGCTCGATTCCACGGGCAACGATGGTTCATTGCCCTACAGCTCCTACGAGCAAAAGGCCGCCGATGACTACAGCCGCGCCGGTGGCACGCTGAAGCTGCGTTACGCGAAAACCGAAGTGAAAATCGGTGATCAGAAACCCAACCTGCCGATCGCCTCCAACGATCCCAGTCGGCAGCTCGATACCATCTACCAGGGCGCAGTGGTCAACTCCCGGGACATAGACCGCCTGGAACTGACGGGAGGGCGCTTCTGGTCCAGCGTCACCCGGCAGTCTTCCAACCACGAGCAGCTCTACAAGTACGGCTCGACCGACGATCTGGACAGCAAGGGGCTGGATTTCGGCGGCGGCACCTACTCGTTCACGCCGACCCTGCAAGGCACTTACTTTTATGGCGTGCTCAACGATATCTACCGCCAGCACTACGCCGGTCTCAAACATGCGCTGGACCTGGGGGACGGCTACGTCCTGAAGACTGACCTGGGTTACTTCAACAACAGTGAGGATGGCAGCGCCCTTGCAGGCAAGGTCGACAACCGATCCTACAGCGGCCTGGTGACCCTGCAAAAAGGCGCCCATCTGTTTGGCGTCAGCTATCAGCGAATGCTGGGTGAAACGGTGTTCCCGACTCTCAATGGCTATGTTCCGCAACCGTATCTGCCGAACTGGGCAGGCCTGCCATTCATCCGGCCGGACGAGCGATCGTGGTCGGTGCGTTATGGCTATGACTTCGCAAACATGGGGCTCCCCGGCCTGAAACTGTTCACGCGCTACATCAAGGGCACCGCCATCGACCGTGGTGCCGGGTTGAGCCATGACCAGGAAAGTGAACGCAACATCTTCCTGTCTTATGTGGTGCAAAGCGGTGCGCTCCAGGGGTTGAGCGTTGACCTGAAGAACTTCAACACCAAGCAGAAGTACGGCAACAACTATGACGAGTACCGCCTCGTCACCTCATACACCTGGAAGATCTGGTGAGCCGCTGGCTCGGTTTGGAGAAGTAGATGAGTAATTTCAAAGCAGGCGTTAGCCAAACACCCAGCTCTTCCACCATGCGCCGAATTGTCATCGCCTCGGTGTTTGGCAACGCATTGGAGTGGTATGACTTCTTCCTGTACGGCACGGCGGCGGCGCTGATTTTCGGCCCGCTGTTCTTCCCTGCCGGGACTGATCCGGTGCTGGGCACCATGGGCGCGTTCGCAGGGTTTGCCGTGGGCTTTTTTGCCCGCCCCCTGGGCGGGATTATCTTTGGTCATATCGGCGACCGGGACGGGCGCAAAAAAGCGCTGGTCATGACGCTCAGCATCATGGGCGTTTCGACATTCCTGATGGGCTTGCTGCCGACATTCGAACAGGCGGGTTATCTGGCGCCCATCACCCTGGTGCTGTTGCGTATCGCCCAAGGCATCGCCTCAGGGGGCGAGTGGGGCGGTGGCGTGTTGATGATCAGCGAAAACGCGCCGGCCAATCGCGTCGGTTTCTATGCGGCCTGGAGCCAGCTTGGTGTTTCCGGCGGGTTTGTGCTCTCGGCCGCGGCGTTCTACCTGGTGCAGATGCTGCCCACCGAGGATTTCCTGAGCTGGGGCTGGCGCCTGCCGTTTCTGGCCAGCGTCCTGGTGTTCGGGGTCGGTATCTACATTCGCCGCAACCTGCCGGAGAGCCGCGATTTCGAGGATGCCGCGGCGCAACGGGCAAAGGTCAAGCATCCGCCGGCGATGGAAGTCCTGCGCAAGCACCCCCGGGAAGTGTTCCAGGCCATGGGGCTGCGCATGGCCGAAAACAGCTGCGCGTATATCTTTCTCGCCTTCGTCATGGCTTACGCCAAACTGACCGGCTTGAGCACGCAAGTGGTGCTGGGCGGGGTAATGGTCGCGATGATAGTCGAGGCCTTCACCATTCTGTTCTGGGGTTGGCTGTCCGACATCATTGGCCGGCGTACGGTGTACGCCATCGGTTCCATCAGCCTGGTGCTGTTCGCGTTCCCGTTTTTCTGGTTGATCGACACCCATGTCAGCGGCTACGTCTACCTGGCACTGCTGGTGGGCCTGGCCTTCTGCCACGGCGCCATGATCGGCACCCAGCCGGCGTTGATGGGGGAGTTGTTTCCGGCCCATGTGCGCTATTCCGGCATGGCCTTGGGGCATGAGATTGCGTCGATTTTTTCCGGTGGGCTCGCACCGTTGGCGGCAACGGCCTTGTTCGGGGCCTTCCACTCGGCCTGGCCGGTGTCGGTGATGCTGATTGTGTTTGGCCTGATCACCACGGGCACCTTGTTCAGCATCCGATGCAAACCGGATGTGCCTCACTGACCTTGCCCCGACAAACAAAGGCGGAACGGTTTCGACGTTCCGCCTTTTTTGTGCTTCCGGTTCAGCCGGCGTTGCTCAATTTGCTGATTGAACGCGCCAGGTGGCGGATCAGCTCCTGGGTGACGGGGGGCAGTTTGCGTGACTGGCGGCGAATGATCTGCAGCTCGGTGCTGTTCATCTCCGGGCACTCCACCTCAAGGGCCACCAGGGTTCCGGCCTTGAGCTCCGGCAGGATCATGACCTCGGCCAGCAGGGTGCTGGCCATGTTGGCTTTGACGAAGTCGATGATCACTTGCAGTGAATTGGCAGTGATCGCCGGTTCGATTTCAAACGGCTTGCCCTTGCACGACAGGGTGACCAATTCCCGCACCCGATAGCCGTGGTTGGGCAATACCAACTGGGTGCTCGCCAGTTGTTCCAGGCTAATGGATGGCTGTCGGGCCAGCGGGTGATCAGGGTGGACGATGGCCCGCAGCGGCTGCTTGATACCGAACTGGCGGCGCAATGCAGGGTTGGGATGGGGGGCGAAGAGCACGCCGATCTGCGCCTGGTCTTCCATCACCATGTGCTGAACTTCAAGGGTCGGGGCAATCAGGATCTCGGTGCGCAGGCCCGGGTAGGACTTGAAAAAACTCTGCAGCTTGCCGATCAGCTGTGCACCGAAGAGCCCTTCGCCCACGGCTACCACCGTCTTGCCCAGGTGCTGCTCGCGCAAATCGTCCAGCCGGTTGAGCAGCGCCTCATGTTGGCTCGCCCGTGCACGGTAGTAATCCACCGTGACCAGGCCCGCTTCGGTCAGGCGAATGCGGTGAGTGCCGGCCTCGATCAGATCGATGCTCAGCTCTGTCTGCAGTAAATTAATTTGCCGGCTGACCGATGACGGGGCGATCCCCAGCTGGTCTGCCGCAGCGCGCATGGACCCAAGTTGATAGCTGAGAAAGAGGTATTTCAGCCGCTGGTCCTGAAACTCCAGGGACGGCGTAAGTCGTGAAAGATCCATGCAAGGGCGACCTCTGAACTGCACATCAGGCGAAAGGAGCGCGACTCGTTGTTCGTGCTCTCGTTATGGTTATTGTTTTTTTTGCAATTAACGTGCCCCACCCGAGGTCGTTTCCAGCTCTGCGCGTGGGCTGTTTTCTGCTGGCCGTCCCTGATCAAAACAGCGTGCATGCGCCTTGGGGCATGCACGCTGAGCAAGACCCCGGGTGGGCGGTTGAGGCTACTATTTGCGCGGCTCGGGGCGTTACTGGAAATTCGTACAGACAGGCAGTTGCAGGGTTGGCCTGGACAACAAAGCCCGCGCTCGGCGGGCTTTGGCGGATCAGCGCTCAGGTCAGCGCGGCGCAGGGGCTGGATCTGCACCCCCGTTTGCCTTGGCCGCCCGAATGTCTTAGACAAACGGTTGCGACGCAAACCCCCGAGGCAAGCGTTGCGGCCCCTTCATGGCGGTCAGTCGTTCGCGCCATGCGGCGCGCCAATCATTGGCGGTGTGGGCGGCCCTGGCTTTGCGGGCGGCGCGACGGGTGGCGTTGCGCTCATCCTTGCGGGCCTGTTTGTAGGCGTCGGTATTTCTGCAGCTACGGCATTTGACCCGGGTCAGCTCGGAGCTTGAAACCAGGTGGGTGCCGTGGTGGCCGCAGGCAAGGTGCCCTGCGACCTTGTAGTGGGTGACCATGGGGTGTCTCCTTCGTTAAGCGGGCGGCACCCGGAACAGCCTGGGGTGCTCGCTCGATCAGGCGAAGTACTCGATTGCCAGAGTGCTTCGCTGCGTCTGAATCCGCTTATCGCTGATGACGACATCTCGACTCTCGCCCGTATCAGCAGCGTCTTCATAAAGGTTTCGACCTTTACGGACCTGTGACGTTCACCTGCAAGCTGGCACCTTGCATGCCCCGGGAGGTCGCGCTGGACGCGCACTCTGTTGTATTTTTGCCCGCGGTCGCCATTTCGCGCCTGTTTTGCGGATCACGCCCCATGGATACCCAGCAACTGAAGGAGGCCTGCGAATGCCTCATCAAGACCGACCACCAGGACCATGAAGACATCATCTGGTCGCTGCAGCAGGCCGCCGACCCTTACAGCGTGCCGTTCCTGCGCCAGGCGGTGTTGTTGAAGCCGCTCCTGGAGTACCTGGAATATGACGACTATGGCGCCTACTACAAGAAGTGCTTCTGGGCGCTACGGGCGATCGGCACCCGCGAGGCGGTGGCGGTGATCAAGGCGTTTGCCGAATCCGAGGACGAGGTGATCAAGGAGCAGGCGCTGTATCGCCTGCACAAGATCCGCCATCCCGAGACAGGTAGCCGCTACCCACGCCTGGATACCTGAAACGGCGCGGGCTCAGTCGAGCAGCCCGGCCTTCTTCAGCAGCTCGTACAGCCCCACGGGCACCAGTGGCGCCTGCTGGGTGAAGCTTGAGCTGGCATGCCAGCGTGCGGTAAAGGCCATGCCGTCGGTTTCATGGCCATCCAGGTGAGGCTGTTGGTACAGGCTTGGGTCGTCGAAGTCGGCGTCGTAGACCTGCACGATTTCATGACCCGGGGTGCCGTCGTACATAAACAGGCTTTCCAGGGTGCCGAGCAGCCGAACGCCGCTGATGGCCACGCCCAGTTCCTCCCGGACCTCCCTAACCACCGTCTGTGCACTCAGCTCACCGAACTCGATGCCGCCCCCGATCGGGCGGAAGAAGTGCTGGTCTTTGACCTTGTCGTACGCCTGGTTGACCAGGATTTTGCCGTTGTGGTGAAAGACGCAGAGGGCAATCGGGCGAATACGTTGGGCAGCCATGGGCGGGGTCCGGTCAGTTGAAAAAAGGGCGCTATTAGAGCAATGCCGATCAGTTAAGCGCCAGAGCGAACGACACCTAACCTGTGGCGAGGAAGCTTGCTCCCGTGGGGCCGGCCGGGGCTCTGGGGCGTAACAGTGCCCTTTTTGGGGCCGCTGCGCGGCCCAGCGCGAGCAAGCTCCCTCGCCACCATGACAGTGCTTGCCCTTAACTGACTGGCATTACGCCATTGGAGCATGCTTTTTTGGGTGTTCAGCCAGGCTGACGGTGCTCTGCCGCGTGCATCGCCAGGTAGGCGTCCAGGCGTTCATCGTGGATGCCCACGACCCGCAGGATCTGCGCCATAAAGCTCACGGGCGCGGTGCCCGGGGCGGTGACCACACGCTGGTCGGCCACGGCATAGGGCACATCCTGATAGTGGGCGGCCCCCGCATAATTGAGGGCCAAGAGGTTTTCTGCCGAGTTGGACGTGTGGCGCACCGCATCCAGCACACCGGCTTGGGCCAGGACCCGGGTGCCGTCGCAAATGCCGGCGACGATCAGGTTTTGAGCATGGGCGGTGCTGACCAGGGCGCGGATGTCCGGGGCCTGCGCGGACTGCCAGACCGTGCCGCCACATACGATCAACAGATCGAACTCATCGAGTTGGATATCTTCGATCGCCAGGTCAGGCAGGATGCGCATGCCGCCGGAGGAGGTCACCACCGCGCCGCCAGGGCTGGCAAAGCGCGTCTGGAAGCCGAAGTAACCGCGGCCCGTGGAGTTGATCAGGGCGGTTTCCCAATCGGCAAAATTTTCGCTGAGGAGGGTGAGGGCGCGTGTCATTGGAGTGTCCTTCTCATGAGGGTTGAGGCCTGCTTCTGGCGTCGAGGAGCCTGAAATCGCCGTCAGCCTAACCGAGTCAGGTGTCAGTTTCTGTCAGGAGCAGGTCAGGTCCCCGGCGTATCAAGAGGGCTGGCAGGCGGGGCGCGGGTGTTCCTGGCGCGCCAGGTCCTGTTGCCAGGCACGCAGGCCGTACACCGCCAGTACCACGAAGCCTGCGTACAACCCGGCCGTCAGGTGCAGGTCCTTGAACAGGAACAGGCCGACATACAGGCAGTCGAGGACGATCCACAGCCACCAGCTGACCACGTACTTGCGCGCCGCCCAGACACTGGCCACCAGGCTGAAGGCAGTCAACAGCGCGTCCATCCAGGGCGCCGAGGCGTCGGTGTAGCGGTGCATCAGTGCTCCCAGCAACAGTCCGCCGATAGCGCCACACAGCAGGCCCAGCAGGCCTTCGCGCAGGGGTAGGCGCGCCACCCGGACCTTGCCGTCGGCCAAGCCGCCCTGGCTCCAGCGCCACCAGCCGTAGCCCTGCAACACCACGAACACGCCCTGCAACAGGGTGTCGGAGTAGAGCTTGGCCTCATAGAAAATCCACCCGTACAGCAGCACCGCAAGCACGTTGACCGGCCAGCACCAGCGGATTCGCCGGGCGGTCAGCCAGACGCCAAGGATGTTGGTGATGACGGCAGCTATTTCGAGATCGGACATAGCAGGTTCCTTAACTCACACGTCAGTGGGGCTATCAGAAGTTGATCGAAGCACTCAGGCGGGCCGTCAGCGGCGCGCCCTGGAACAGGTAGGCATCGCCCATGTATTCGCCGGCATCACGCCAGTAGCGCTTGTCGAACAGGTTGTCGACCGTCAGGCGAAACACCGTGTCGTAGCCGTCGATGCGGGTGCTGTAGCGGCTGCCGAGGTTGAAGATGGCGTAGGACCCGGTCTGCACCTGGCCCAGGTTGTCGGCGTACTTGCGGGCACTGTATTGCACGCCGCCGAGCACGGCCAGGCCATCGAACCAGGGCAGGGCATAGTCACCGTAGAGGCTGGCCCGCAGCTTGGGGACGTTGATTGCCTGGTGCCCGTCATAGGCGTCGGTGCCACTGTCGCTGACCCGGGCGCGGATCGCTGCCACGCTCGCCGAAATCTGCAGGCGCTGGCTGGCCCAGCCATTGGCCGAGAGCTCCAGCCCGGTGTTTTTCTGTTGGCCCTGCTGGACGAAGGTGAAGGGGTTGGCGACGTCATCGTTGGGCCGCGAGTACTGGTAGGCCTGGCGCAGCTGGAACAGCGCGGCGGCGAAGCTGATGCGCTGCCAGTCATACTTGACCCCGGCCTCGATCTGCCGCGACACGCTGGGCGCCAGGATTTCAAATGAGTTGCTGGCGAACCACGGCGCTTCGCGGCCCAGGGCCAGGCCCTTGCTGTAGCGCGTATAGAGCGCCAGGTTGGGCGCCGGTTTGTAGATCAGCGCCGCCTCGGGCAGGAACACGTATTGCTGGGTGTGCCGGGCGTCGCTGCCGTTTTCGTCGAAGGCCTGTTCGTCCAGGCGCACTTCGCGCCCGCCGAGCACGGTCTGCCATTGCTCGTTGAAGCTGATCCGGTCATTGATGAACAGCCCGTACTGGCGGCTGTCGAGGCGGGTGTGGGACTCGTTGAGCGGGCCGCTGTAGCGCGGCAGGTCCGCCGGTTCGCTGTTGATGTTGCCGCTGCCCAGCCATTCGTTGATCGGCTTGCGTTTATCCACCACGCGGCGCAAGGCGCTGGTGCCGACGCTGAGTTCATGGCCCAGGCCGGCGGTGTCGAAGCGGCCGCTGAGCATGGCCTGGGCTTCGTCGGTGCGCCGGGTGTCGTCGGGGCTGCGGAAGTCGTAGATGTCGTAGTCGCCTTCAGGGCTGAAGTAGTTGGCGACGCCAGGGGTGATGCAGCCGACGGTGCAGCCGCCCCAGGCGAACGAACTGTAGTCGTCGATCACCACCTGGCTGCGCGACGCGCTGAAGCTGCCTTTCCACTGTTCGTTGAAACGGTACTCGAAGTTGCCATTGAGGTTCAGCGCCTCGCTGCTGACCGGCTTGGAGCCGCTCTGGTGCGCCAGCAGTTTTTTCGGCGAGGCGTGGTGCGGCAGCTGGGTGCCGCCAAGCAGTTGGTAGCCCGGCACCGAGCGCTGTTCCTTGGTCTGGTACTCGGCATCCAGTTGCAGCAGGGCGTCGGGGCTGATGTTCCAGTCGAAGGCCAGGGACACGAAGTCGCGCTGGCCATTGGCGTGCTCGACGTAGGAATGCAGGTCTTCATGGGCCACGTTGGCGCGCAGGCCGAATTGCTGCTGGCTGCCGAACCAGCCGCCGACATCGGTGGCCAGGTAGCCGCTGCCGCGATCGTCGGTGGAGACCGTCACCGAGCGCACGTCGGTCGGGCGCTTGGTCACGTAGTTGATCAGCCCACCGGGTTCGCTGATGCCGCTCTGCAGGCCGGCCAGGCCCTTGAGCAGTTCCACCTGCTGCTTGTTTTCCAGGGCCACATTCTGCTCGCCGGTGATAGTGCGGCCGTTGATCTTGTAGCTGCTGGCGGCGTTCAGCGAGAAGCCGCGCACCACGAAGTTTTCGTAGTAGCCGACCGGTGCGTAGCTGTCGCCCACCGAGGCATCGTTGCGCAGCACTTCGCTGAGCAGGCGGGCCTGCTGATCCTTGATCATGGCCTCGTTGATCACCGTGATCGAGGCCGGGGTGTCGAGCAGGGGCGCAGCTTCGAAGCCGCCGACCGACGCGCTGTGGGCCTGATAGCCCGAGGTGTCTTCACCGGTGACGGTCATCGCCGGCAGTTCGGTTTCGCTGGCCTGGGCCGCCGGCATCGCGTTGGCCAGCAGCAGGCCCAGGGTCAGCAGGTTCAGTGTGAACCGCGGGGCGGACACTCCTGGGCGGGCCGTCCGGTAAAGCGTATCCATGTAAAGCTCCTCGACGACTGCGATCCCGGGCCAGGCGCGTGCCGGGCGCAAGGCCCCAGGCGCGCTCCAGGAAGGAGCCGTGTTGTTAACACAGGAAAAAGCGATGCGTGCCCTGAGGGCGTCAGGCCGGAGTTGCTCCGGTGGTCATTGGCAAGTCTGAATCCGCGGCCCACGCTTGAAGCGCGCCATCATACAAGAGGACGCCGGTGCATCCGACTGTCGATGTTCAACAATCCTGCTTGAGTGAGGAGCCCTGCATATCGCTGAAGGGGCAGCGACAGAGGCCGGTGTTGGCTCAGAGAGCGGACGTGGTGCAGATCTTGGCGGGGGCGGGACTGGACTGGATCCGGCACCCGGTCTGGTCGTGGGGTGCGCTACCGGCAGTCATTGCGACTGAGGAAGCTCGGCCTGCGGTGCGATCTGCATCAGCAGTTCGCGGGTCTTGCTGTGCATCAGGGCCAGATCACCACGGCTTTGGACATTGAGGCAGGCTTCGTTGCCTGCCGCGCAGAGCCGCAGCCAGAAGCGCCAATCGGCAAACACCAGGCTCAATCCGTTGCGCTCATCGATGTCCAGCGCCTCGGCTGCGTAGCGCTGCTTGATGCCCGCCAGCAGGGTGGCGCCATGTTGGGCGCGACAGCGGATTTCCCCGGAGGCCGGGAACACGCCGATCCGCTCTATCAGCAGCGACGGCTTCGGCGCACGAGGCAAGATCAGTTCCAGGGCGTAGGCGCGAACGATGAGGGACGCCAGGCTGCGTTGGCGGAGCGAGTCGCCTGGCTGGGGTGGGCTATCTATCTGGCAAGCGCTCGATGTTTTCATAGTCCGGATCCATGGAGTCAGAGACAGCGGGGTTCTTTTCGGTGGGGAAAATAAAGAGCTGCCAAGGGCGACCCGGTTTTTAATCTAGAAGGTTTGCCTGGGTTAATACACCCACTGTTAAAAATGGTCTGGTTAGTTGTGATGAGTGTTTTTTCACGAGGTTAAAAGAGCACTGTTATTTTTCGGCAGCTGTGAATGATGGGCGTTGTGAAGTGCTCATGCTATTAAATGGCGCCTGCAATCATTCTGCTTGTTATTCAAAGTAACCGTTCGAGTCTCCCTTTACCGACACTCGCCCTGAGTGCGGCGTGCTTAACAATAAAGTGGGTGATTTTGCTGTTTGATCGGGGGTTCAACTGTCCATCTTTGGAACAGCGTTTAGTTTGCTGACAATTATTTCGTGAATCGCACTAAGGCAAAGAGTCCGACTTATGCAGCATGTGCCAGTAGTCAACGGACGGGCGGACGACAATGACGAGATCGATGTGCTCGGCCTGTTGGCGGCACTGCTCGATCATAAGTGGCTGATTGTCGGGGTGAGTGGTGCATTCATGTGCATCGGCGTCGCCTACGCGTTGCTGGCGACCCCCGTGTTCCAGGCCAGCGCGATGCTGCAGATAGAGGTCAGGCGCAACGACCCGCTCGGCCTGGCCCAGGCGGGCGGGGTGGCGGACAGCGAACCGCCTTCGGCCACCGAAATGGTGTTGATCCAGTCGCGTTCGGTGGTGGGCCAGGCCGTGGATAAACTGCAGTTGGATATCGTCAGCCGGCCGCTGTATTGGCCGCTGGTGGGCCCGTACCTGGCGCGGCGCTTTGGTTTGAATAATCCCGGGCAATTGGCCGAACCCCGGCTGGGGCTGGACAGTTTTGCCTGGGGCGGCGAACTGCTGGAGATCCTCGAATTGCAGGTCCCGGATGCGCTGCGCGGACGCAAGATGATCCTCACGGCGGGTGAGCAGGGGCAATTCAGCCTGACGGATGAGCAGGGCCGCGAGCAACTGGCAGGAGCGGTCGGTGAGCGCCTTGAAGGCAACGGCTTTGCGATCCAGGTCGAGCGATTGCGTGCGCGTCCGGGAACCCGTTTCGAGGTGCTGCGCAATACGCGCCTGACCAGCATTCTTCAGTATCAGGAGGCGCTGGAGGTCAGTGAGCACGGCAAGGACTCGGGCATGATCGTGCTGTCCCTGGACAGTGACGACCCCTTTCGCGCGATCAGGATCCTCGATGAAATCGCCGCGATCTATGTGCGGCAAAACGTCGAGCGCAGCTCGGGGGAGGCAGCGCACAGCCTGGCGTTTATCAAGGAGCAACTGCCCTTGGTCAAAAGCGAACTGGCGACCTCCGGCAATGCCTTGAATGCCTACCAGCGGCGCAGCAAGTTGGTGGACGTCACCCTGGAGACCCGGGCGCTGCTCGAACAGATGGTGCGCCTCGACACCAGCCTGCTGGAACTCAAGCAGCAACAGGCTGAAATGGACCGCAAATTCACCCGCCAGCACCCGGCCTATCGCTCCTTGCTGAACCAGATCGGTGCCTTGAGCCGCCAGCAGCAGAGCCTGGCAGCCAAGGTCCAGGCCCTGCCGGCGACCCAGCAGGAGCTGCTCAACCTGACCCGGGATGTCGAGGTCGGCACGGCGATCTACACCCGGTTGTTGAACAAGTCCCAGGAGCTGGATGTAGTGCGCGGCGGGACCTTTGGCAATGCGCGGTTGATCGACCCTGCCGAGGTCAATTTTCTCAAGCCGATCAAACCGAAAAAGCCGCTGATCGTGCTGGTGGCGACCCTCCTGGGCGGGTTCCTGGCGGTGGCCCTGGTGCTGGTGCGCAAAGCCATGAGTCGCGGTCTGGAAAGCCCGGCAGCCATCGAGCAACTGGGCCTGGCGGTCTACGCCTCGATTCCCTACAGCCGCGCGCAACAGCAGTACGAAAAAAAGCGCAGTCGCAGCCGGGCACTCACCGCTCCGCAGGGCGCATTGCTGGCCATCACCCACCCGGGTGATCCGGCGGTGGAAGCGCTGCGCAGCTTGCGCACCAGCCTGCATTTCGCCATGCCCCAGGCGGCCGATAACCGGGTGATGATTTTCGGCCCCGGCGCCGGAGTGGGAAAGACCTTTATCTCGGTCAACCTGGCGGTGGTGATGGCGCGCACCGGGCTGCGGGTGTTGCTGATCGATGTCGATATGCGCCGGGGGTACTTGCACGAGGTGTTGGCCCTTGAGGTGGACAACGGGCTCGCCGATGTACTGGCCCGGCGCTGCGAAGTCGACAGCACGATCCGTGGCACCGGGGTCGACAACGTGGATTTCATCAGTCGTGGGCAGCTTGCGCCCAACCCCTCGGAGCTGCTGATGCACGTCAGCTTTGCCGCACTGTTGCAGCAGATGAGTGCGCGCTATGACCTGGTACTGCTCGACACGCCGCCACTGCTGGCGGTGACCGATGCCGTGATTGTCGGGCGCCAATGCGCGACCAATCTGCTGGTCACGCGGTTTGCCCTGAGTGCGGCCAAGGACATCGAATTGACCCTGTGCCGACTGGAACAAAACGGCGTGCCCATAAAAGGCGCGATCTTCAACGGAGTCCGTAAAAAAGTGTCGCGCAAGTCTGGTTATAACGCCGGTGGTTATTACTCGTTTGCCCAGGCCAACGTTTGAGCGACGTTATTGTTCGTGCGACTTGCGGCCCATTGTTGGCCGGTCGCGCTACTTAAGAGCCGAGTGCTCTGGTTGGTTTGTCATCAGCAACTGGCCGCCACGGCGTTTAAAAAAGCTCGCGAATAGATCGTCGGTCAGTTGCAACTTCCGGTGTATGAATCTCTGAACTTCAAGGGTATGAAGGCCATGTTGGCAGATGAATAAAACAGCAGCGTTCAAGGCTATCTGCCTGCTCTGGTTCGGCTCCCTGGCCGGAGCCGGCTGTGCCTTTTTAACTCAGGTGCTGCTGGCCAGGACCTTGGGCCGTCATGACTTCGGCGCGTTTTCCGCGGCCCTTGGCAGCATCACCCTGGTCGCGCCATTGGCGGGCCTGGGCGTTGCCCAGTACTGGCTCAAGGCATTTGGCCAGGAAGGCTGGGCGGCGATCCGCTGGCTGCGACCGTCTTTGAGTTTTATCGCTCTCGGCAGTCTGCTGCTGATGGCCGCCATAGGCGCGTGGGCGCTGCTGGCCCGGCACGAGCCCCAGAGCCAAAAGCTGCTGCTGATTCTTTCGCTCTATGGCCTGGGGCAGTTAGCTGTGGAGTTGGTGAGCAGCAAGCTGCAAGTGGAGGAACGGTACCTGCACCTGGCGCTGTGGCAGTTTCTGCCGCATTTCCTGCGCTGCCTGCTGGTGGCGATGATGGCCCTGGCCCTGCCGCTGCCCGTGGCGGCGGAGTCCTACGCGGGAGTGTTTGCCGGGGTTGCCGGGGTGTTTCTGCTGTTGGCCATTGCCCCGCTGCGACGCATGGCCCACGGCCAGTTGCAGCTCCAGGGGCATGGGCCACGCAGCGCGCCATCGCCCGGGCACCAGGCGCCGGGCATGGGGCAGGTGATCGCTGGCAGTTGGCCGTTTGGTATCGCGGCGCTGTCGCACCTGATTTATTTCCAAAGCAACATCGTGTTGCTCAAATACCTGTCCGGCAATAGCGCGGCCGGGGTCTACAGCGTTGCTTTCGCCCTCATGGGGGCGGTGTATCTGCTGCCCGGCGTGATGTACCAGCGCTTCCTGCTGCCCAAGATGCATCGCTGGGCCAGGCAAGAGCCCGAGACCTTCTATCAGGTGTATCGCCAGGGTAATCGGCTGATGTTGCTGCTGGGCGTCCTGGCCCTGGTGCTGATTGTGCTGGGGGCGGATTGGGCCGTGTCGTTGCTGTTCGGCCAGGCCTATCAGGAGGCCGGCCCGGTGTTGAAAATCCTCTCGCTCTCGGCACCGTTGAGCTTCCTGGCGTTCAGCGCGGGCGCGACCCTGGTGACCCAGGAACACATGAAGACCAAGGTCCGCTACATGGCGCTGGTGGCGCTGCTCAACGTACCGCTGAACCTGATGCTGATTGCCCTGTTTGACGTGCGTGGCGCTGCGCTGGCGACGGTGCTCAGCAATGGGCTGCTGCTCTGGCTCTACGTGCGCGGTGCTCGACGCCTGGTGTTTCACACCCGGTATGGCGAGCCGTCACGGCGGATTTTTTGACATGACCGTTCACCACCGGCTTTCGGGAGCAGTACCCCTCATGATGGATCGCGTAAAAGTCTATGCCCGAACCCTGTTTGCCGGGTTCGGCTTCCTCTACGACCTGAGCCGCTTTGTGCGCTATGGCGGCTGGCGCTCGTCGCTAAGGTCGGTGGAGGCGCGCAACTATTACATGGTCAAGCTCTACCACACCCTGGAAAAGAGCCTGAGTTTCAGCCATCGCAAACCGGGCTCGGGCTGGGCCGGGGCTCAGGCGCTGATCCTCGCTTTGGAGCGCTCGTTCATGCTCCACGGCATTGGCTGTCACGACCTGCTGGCGATCTCGGTGTTGAAAAAATTCGCCGACGCGGAGCAGCCCCACCATCCGCAAAAAACCGCCTGGCTGTTGCAGCGCCTGTTGAAAGTCGAGGCCCAGTGCCAACAACCCGTGCCGTTTTTTCAACACAGCGGGGCGCTCGACTATGACCGCTCGGCGTTCGATAAAGGCCGCTTGCCGGCGCCTGAGCAGTTCTTTCTGTCGCGGTATTCATTGCGCGAGTTTTCGCCTGTGCCCATCCCTGTGGAAGAGCTGCGCCGGGCCCTGGAAATGGCCATGAAGGCGCCGTCCGCCTGCAACCGCCAGGCCTGGCACGTCTATCACCTCAAGGGCGAAATGGCCCAGCGGGCCCTGGCGTTCCAGGATGGCAACCGCGGCTTCGGGCACAAGATTCAGGACCTGTTGATCATCACCAGCGACTTGCGGGCCTTTGTTTCGCCTCGCGAACGCTACCAGCACTGGATCGACGGCGGGATGTTTGCCATGTCGTTGATCCTGGCCTTGCATGCCCTGGGCATCGCTTCCTGTTGCTTGAACTGGAGCCAGTCGGGCACGGCGGACAGCCGCTTGCGCAAGGCGATCAAGATCAGCGCGCAGCACTCGGTGATGATGATGTTGGCCATCGGCTACCCCAATGAACAAAACCGGGTCTGTGCCTCGCCCCGGCGGCCGCTGCATGAAATCTACACCCTGCTGTCGGCCCACTGATTCAGCCCCCTCAAGCCGCAAAGGACGCTGCCCCTTGAAAATTGCCTTGATCACCATCCATCACGCCAACAGCTACGGCGGCACGCTGCAAGCGTTCGCCAGCCAGAACGTACTGTCGCGCTACGGTGAGGTGCAGATTGTCGACTACAAAAGCAAGGCCCTGGCAAGCACCTTGCACCTGATCCGGCTGGACGCCAGCCCCCGTAGCCTGTTGCGCGCCGGCAAGGATGTGTTGCGGATCGGCGCGCGCCGCCGGTTGATCGCCAGGTTCAAGCAGTTCATGCAGCGCCACTACCAACTGACCGCCGCCTGCGCCGATGCGCAAGCGCTGCAAGCCTTGTCCCGTGGGTTCGATTGCCTGGTGTGCGGCAGCGATCAGATATGGAACCCGACCATCACCGGCGGCCTGGACCTGAATTACCTGCTGGCGTTTTCCCAGGCGCGCCGCAATATCTCGTTTTCCTCCAGCGCCGGTTCGTACTGCTATTCGGCGCCGGAACGGGCCCAGGTCGTCCAGGCCCTGGGTCGCCTTGACCGCATCGCCGTGCGCGAAGCCGACACGGCCCAGGCCTTGCGCGAGTTGTTGGGCACGCGGGTGGTCGAGCACACCCTGGACCCGACCTTGCTGCTGGACAAGCAACAGTGGCTGCACAGCCTCGATCTGCGGCAGCCGGCGCCGGTCGCGCAGGCGCCGTATATCCTCGTCTACACCTTGAAGAAAGGTCCTCTGGTCCGGGCCACCATCGAGCAGGTCCGGCGCCGGCTGGGGTTGGAGTTGGTGGCCATCGATCAGGATCCGTTCCTGGGCTACCGCTGCAACCGGCACATCATGGATGCCAGCCCGGCGGACTACGTTTCTCTGTTCGCCAACGCGGCTTTTGTCATCACCAACTCATTCCACGGCACTGCTTTTGCCGTGAATTTCGGCATCCCCTTTGTCACGGCGCTGCCGGAAAACGGCTTGAACCGGATCAAAGGTTTTCTCGACCAGATCGACCTCGGTGCGCGCCTGGTGAGCGACCTGGGCCAGCTCGATGCGCTGCTCGATCAAGCCATGGATTTCAGCCATAGCCACCGGCGCCTGGAGCAACTCAGGAGCCGCACCTGGCGTTACCTGGACGAGGCCCTGCTGGACTACCCGGCGGCGGGTGCCGATTGAATGCTCATGACTGATCAGCAGCGCGTCCGCTCCGGGCCATCGGGGTTCAGCCTGCAGTATCTGCTGGCCGTGATCATTGGTTTTACCGTGGTGTTCAACAACATCGAATGGTCCCTGAGCGGCAACAATCTGACCCTCGAGCGAGTATTGGGCGCGCCGATTTTCTGCGGCGTGGTGTTGTTGCTGCTGGCCTCCAGAGTCGCCCTGCGCCTGCCGACCACCGGCGCCATCCTCAGTGTCTGGCTGGCCCTGGCGTTCTATGCCTCGGCCTGCGGTCCGGTGCCGGTGTGGTCGCTGAAGATGTATGTGGGGCTGCTGCTGGCGGCGTCGTTTTACTACGTGGTGATCTGGCTCAAGGCCAACCCCTTCAGCATTTTCCGGTCCCGCACCTACTTGTTGCTGACCTGGTTTTTTGGCCCGGTGCTGTCGCTGGTTTATCTGCTGTCGATCAGCAAGTTCCCGCTGCCGGCGCTGGCGCTGCACTGGCTGCAAGAGGGCAGCGGGGGGACGCGTATTCGCGGCGGCATCTACGAGGCCAATCTGTTCGGGGTCTTTGTCTCGTTGATGAGCCTGACGGTGCTGGCCCTGGGTTACCGGCGCAAGCTCTGGTGGTGGGTGCTGGTGTTGGGCTTGCAAAGCTCGGTGCTGTTTTCGTTTTCGCGGGCGCCCTGGGTCTCCTACATCATTTCCATCGGCCTGTATCGGGTGCTGATTTACCCGCGCGCCTACCGCAACCGCGACCTGGTGAAGTACCTGCTGGGGGCTGTGTTGCTGCTGCTGAGCATCGGTCTTCTGGCGTACTTCATCGCCTCGGCGTTCGCCGATACCGAGCTGCTGAGTCGCACGCATTCGGCCAAGACGCGTTTCATCATGTGGGCCTTGGCGGCGAACTCGATTGTCGAGAACCCGCTGTTCGGCAATGGCATCTACAGCTTCAGCGAAATCTATTCCTTCGCCCCCGACCTGGTCGGTTCGGGCACCCACCGCAGCGCCTGGATCTCCAACTTGCCCCTGGCCATCGTCAACGATACCGGGGTGGTGGGTTTTATCGTGTTCTTCACCTTCATCGTTCTGGTGCTCCGGCGTTGCCTGCGCGCGGTGAGAAGAATCGCCGTGGACCCGACGGTCGATCGTTATCAGGTGCGCATCGGCGCGGCGTTGCTGGCTTTCTTCCTGGCGATGGCTTTTTCCAGCCAGACCATTCCTGCGCATTCGATTGCCATTTTCTGGGTGTGCATGGCGCTTGCCGAGCGCTTCTGCACCCTCAGCCGTTCCCTCAGCCAAAGAGCCTGACCATGCCTATGAAGAAGCTGGTGTTCATTCATCTGTTCAACGACCGCAGCGGCAGCCCCAAGGTGCTGTCGCAAGTCATCCAGGCGGCCACCCACCAGCGCATCCCCACCCACGTGCTGACCAGTGCCCAGGGCGAAGGCTTTCTGACCGGGCTGGGCGACGTGCAGCAGCGGCTGTTTTACCGACGCTCGGAAAACAAGCTGCTGACCCTGGGGTATTACCTGGTGTCCCAGGGCTTGTTGTTTGTGCAGTGCCTTAAATATCGGCGGCAGAACGTGGTGTTCTATCTCAATACCATGCTGCCGTTTGGCGCCGCCCTGGCCGGCAAGCTGCTGGGGATCCCGGTGTACTACCACCTGCATGAAACCTCGATAAAGCCCGATCTGCTGAAGCGGTTTCTGAGTCTGGTGATTGCCCGGACCTGCTCCCAGGTGGTGTTCGTGTCCCACTACCTGCACCGGGTCGAAGGTTTTGCCAAGCTGCCCCAGGTGGTGATTCACAACGCCTTGGACTCACCTTTTGCACCACGCTGTCGGATCAGGCAGGGCCCGGATTTTACGGTGTTGATGGTCTGTTCACTCAAGGTCTACAAGGGCGTGTTGGAGTTCCTGGCACTGGCCCGGCGCAGCCTCGACCACCCGCACTTGAATTTCACCCTGGTGCTCAATGCCAGCGACGCTGAAGTCGAACACTTTTTCCGGCGCCTTGGGGTGCCGGGCAACCTGACGCTGCATTCGCGGCAAAGCGATCTGTCGGAGTTTTACGCGGATGCCGACCTGTTGTTGAACCTGTCGCGGACCGATGGCTGGGTGGAAACCTTCGGCCTGACCATTCTTGAAGGCATGGCCCACGGCTTGCCGGTGATTGTGCCGCCGGTGGGCGGCCCCGCCGAGCTGGTGCGCGACGACGTCGAGGGCTACCTGATCTGCGCCTACCAGACCGAGGAACTTTACCGTGCGCTGTGTCGCCTGGCCGCAGACCCCGACACCTATCGGCGGCTCTCGGCCAACGCCCAGGCCCGGGCCGGGGACTTTCGCCTGGAGGCGTTCCAGGGCAAGTGCTCGACCTTGTTCGCGGGGATGCGCCATGCCCGTCAATAACCTCTACATCCTCGGCATACGCGGGCTGCCGGCGCAACATGGCGGCTTTGAAACCTTCGCCCAGCAGTTGGCGCTGTACCTCACCGCGCGGGGTTGGCAGGTGCATGTCTACTGCCAGGAACCGGGGCCGGGCGCCACCATCTACAGCACCTGGCGCGGGGTCCGGCGGATTCACATTGCGGTGCGCCAGGGCGGCGCGCTGGGCACCGTGGTGTTTGATTGGAAGGCGTCCCTGGATGCAACCTCGCGTAGCGGCCTGTTTCTGACCCTGGGCTACAACACGGCGATCTTCGGCTTGCTGCAACGGCTGAAAGGCCAGACCAACCTGATCAATATGGACGGTGTCGAGTGGCGCCGGGACAAGTGGGGCGCGCTGGCCAAGACCTGGTTCTGGCTCAACGAGCGCGCCGGGTGCTGGATCGGCAACCACCTGGTGGCCGATCACCCACAGATCCAGGAACACCTGGCCACCCGGGTGTCGGCGGCCAAGATCAGCATGATTGCCTACGGCGGCGACGAGGTGCTGGAGGCCGACGCAGGCCTGCTGGCGGCCTATGGCCTGGAACCCGGCAGGTTCTCGGTGATCATTGCCCGGCCGGAACCGGAAAACTCGTTCCTGGAAATGGTCCGTGCCTTCAGCGCGGCCCCGCGTAACCATCGCCTGCTGGTGTTGGGCGACTTCCAGCCTGAGCGCCATCCCTATCATCGACAGGTCATGCAGGCGGCCAGCGCCGAGGTGATCTTCCCCGGGGCCATCTACGACAGGGAGGTGGTCCAGGCGCTGCGTTTTTACTGCCGCTTTTACCTGCACGGGCACCGTGTCGGCGGCACCAACCCGTCCCTGGTCGAAGCCCTGGGCGCCGGCTGCGCGGTGCTTGCCCATGACAACCGGTTCAACCGCTGGGTGGCGCAAGACGCCGCGGCGTACTTCAAGGACGGTGCCGAGTGTGCGGCGTTGTTTACCCGTTTATTGGACGACGATGGCGCCTGGCAGCAAATGCGCGCGGCGAGCCGTGGGCGGTTCGTGCAGCGTTTCACCTGGCCACGCATCTTGCTTGAGTACGAGCAGTTGCTGAACCACTGGTACCCCAAACACCCCTGATGCCATGGCCCGTGCAGGGTGTTTTTACCCCGCTGTAAAGGAATCCCACTATGAAAGGAATCGTTCTGGCAGGAGGCTCCGGCACTCGCCTGCATCCCATCACTCGGGGCGTCTCCAAGCAGTTGTTGGCGATCTACGACAAACCGATGATTTATTACCCGCTGTCGGTGCTGATGCTGGCAGGCATTCGCCAGGTCCTGATTATTTCCACCGAGCAGGACCTGCCCGCTTTCCGCAACCTGCTGGGGGACGGCAGTTGCTTCGGCATCGAGCTCAGTTATGCCTGCCAGCCGTCACCCGATGGCCTGGCCCAGGCGTTTCTGATTGGCCAGCGTTTTATCGGCCACAGCCCGGTGGCGCTGATCCTGGGGGACAACCTGTTTTATGGGCATGGCTTCAGTGCGACCTTGCGCCAGGCCGTGCAGCGCAGCCATGGCGCCACGGTCTTTGGCTACCGCGTCAGCGATCCGCAACGCTTTGGCGTGGTTGAGTTCGATCAGCGGGGCAGGGCACTGTCGATCGAAGAAAAACCCCGGCAACCCAAGTCCAACTACGCGGTGACGGGCCTGTATTTCTACGACAACGATGTGCTGGAGATTGCCCGTCAAGTCCGGCCGTCAGCGCGCGGCGAGCTGGAAATCACCGACATCAACAATGCCTATCTGCAGCGCGGCGACCTGCATGTGCAAGTGCTCGGGCGTGGCTTTGCCTGGCTCGACACCGGCACCCATGACTCGTTGATGGAGGCTGGGCATTTCGTCCAGACCATCGAGGCGCGCCAGGGTTTGAAAGTGGCCTGTCTGGAGGAGGTGGCCTTTCGTCAGGGCTGGTTGTCGGCCGAGCAGTTGGCCAGGCAGGCCAGCGCGCTGGGTAAGACCGGCTACGGCCTGTATCTGGCCCAGGTGTTGGCCGGGGAGCCGGGGCAATGACGCACCTTGGCCGCCACTGCGAGATGCTGCCGGCGACGGACGCGCCGCCGCGATGATGGGCCGCGTGCTGCTGGTGCTGTTGATGGGCGCAGGGGCGCAGGGGTGCGTGTTTGCCCCGGGGCAGCATCTGGACCCGCGCGAGTGGCAAGGGGACGCTGCGCTTGAGGGCGGGCGGTTCGAGCTTATTCCCATCACCGCGCAATGGATCGCCCAGGAGGCGGCGACTCGTATCAGTTGGTCGGTCCCGGCAGAGCTGTTGGCCTATGAGCCGGACGGCTACCGGGTGGGGGCCAATGACTTGCTGTTTATCACGGTCTGGGACCACCCCGACCTGACCATTCCCTCGGGATCACAACAGCAGACCGAAGCCAACGGCCGACTGATTCGCCAGGACGGCACGCTGTTTTATCCGTACATCGGCAACGTCCTGGCTGCCGGCAAGACCGTCGAAGAGTTGCGCGGGTTCATTGCCCAGCGGCTGGCGCAATTTATCGAAAGCCCCCAGGTCGATGTCAGCGTCCTGCGCTTCGCCAGCCAGAGCGTGGTGGTATCCGGTGCGGTGAGCCGCGCCGGGCGCCAGTCGATCAACAGCCGCCCCCTGGGTTTGCTCGAAGCCCTGGGGGCGGCCGGGGTCGAACCGATGAACGCGGATTTTTCCGGCTTGACTCTGACCCGCGACGGTCGCGAGTACCGGCTGGACCTGGACAGCCTCAATCAGCCGCAATCGCAGTTGCACCGGGTCTACCTCAAGGATGGCGATCAGGTGTACCTGCCCTACAACGATCGCAAGCGCATCTACCTGATGGGCGAGGTCAACCAACCCCGGGCACTGAGCTTCAAGACCCGTTCGATCAACCTGATCGATGCCTTGGGCATTGTCGGCGGTTTGAACCAGAACACCGCCGATGGCAATGCGGTGTATGTGATTCGCGGCGCCGCGGATCCGCTCAGTGAACCGACCCGGGTCTACCAGCTCAATGCCCGATCACCGGCGGCCATGATGTTGGCCAGCCAGTTCGACTTGCAGCCCCAGGACATTGTCTATGTCGGGGCGGCGGGGGTGACACGCTGGAACCGCCTGATCCGGCAACTGCTGCCGAGCGCCACGCTGATCGGGGTGGGTGCCAGTTCCGCCAATAACCTGGGTGAAGCCAGCAGCCGGTAAGGTGCGAGCGTCACCCCAGCATCGGGAGTCTCGAACCATGGGTGTTGTGTTGCATTACTTGCTCAAGCGGCCGTTCTGGCTACGGGCCCTGGGCTTGGGCGTGGTGACCCTGGTGCTGCTGTGCGCCGGGTTACGTGAGCAGCCGATCGAGCAAATGTTCGCCGAGGAAGACAAGCTGCACCACTGGCTGGGTTTTCTGGTGTTTGCCTTGAGTGCGCGCCTGGCGTTTCCCCGGGCCAGATGGCTCTGGATCGCCCTGGGTTGCCTGCTGCTCGGGCTGCTGATCGAAGGGGTGCAGGCCTGGTTGCCGCTGCGCACCGCCTCAATCGGCGACATGCTGGCCAACAGCCTGGGAGTCGTGACCGGGTTGCTGATTGCCTGGCGCGGCATGCGTTGAATGACGGGCTCGGCTCAGATCAGGGCGATGCACTGCCAGGAGGCGATGCCGGGTGCGTCGGTACGGATAAAACTGATGCAACTGCCGGGGGCCAGCACTGTATAGGGCCCGAGGTTGCCCAGGGCAAGATTGCCGCCGACGGCGGCGACGCGCAGCGGATTGCCGTGCACCAGCAGCGTCAGGGTCTGGCCGGGCATGTGCTGGCCGGTGATCGTCTCCAGTGTCTGCCCCGGGCTGCACTCAAGTTTGACCATGGGGTGAGCCTTGACCTCCAACTGCCTCGTGGCCGGCAACTCCAGCGTCGGATGTACGCCCTGGGTGCTGACGCCAGGTTTGGACACCGCATCCAGGCGGATGCCGCCATGGCCGCTGCCCAGCACCAGGTTGCCGATGCTGCCGGCGGCAATCGGCGAGCGCATCGAGGCCATGCAGTGGCTGCCGCACTCCAGGCCAGTGACGACGTTGGCGAAGCGCGGCGCGATCAACTCCAGCCCGACCGACGCATGTTGTTGGCGGATGGCGGTGGTCACCGTTTCAAACCAGGGGGCGACCAGCACGATGTTTTCGCAGCGGTCGATATCCAGGCCGATACTGGCGCGCTGGAAGCTGGGGTTGGTAAACGTCAGGTTGTTGGGCCTGATGTCGAAGTGCGGGCTGAACCGCCCCAGGTAGGAGCCGATACCTTGGGGCCCCAGGCCGTAGACGCCATCGAAACGGCACTCGTCGAACTCGATATGTTCGCATTGGCCCATCAGCACCAAGGACCGGGCCGCAGCCACCGGCCGTTCGACCAGCACGTGGGAGACATAACCAAACTGCATGGGCGCCTGAGTGTCGCGATAGCCGCCCAGCAGTTTCAAGCCATCACCGGCAAAGTCCTTGATAAACAGCCGGCGCAGCTCGAAATCCCAGAGCCCGCCGTCGCTCCCGGCCACTCGGCCCTGCAGGCTGATGCCATCTTGCATGGGGTTGTGCAGGTAGTCGCCGGCCAGGGTCAGGCCTTCGAGCAACACGCCTCGCACCCTGCCGGCGGCCATGCGCACGAAGGTTGATTCGGTGCTGGGCAGTGCCCTGATCAAGGTCCCGCTGTGGGGCTGGACACCTTGCCGCCCGGCAATATGGCCCTGGCCGATCAGGCGCGAGCCGTCCTGCAGTTCCAGGTAGCGGGCATTGAACACGCCGCCGGGCATGTGGATCTCATGTCCCGAGGCCAGGGCCAGGTTCAGGGCTGCGGTATGGTCGAGCAGGGAGCGGCCGGTGGTGACGTCTTCTCGCTGCGCCCGGGTCATGAAATCCAGCAGGCTGTAGCGTTCGCGCAATTGATCGCCGACCGTGCGTGGCGGGTTGCCGGCGGCGGATTGCATAAACCCGATGTGGTCGGCGGCGGTGTCAGGGGTGTAGTTGATGGGCGGCCCTTGGGCATCGGCGGCGGGGCCCGCCAGGGTGAGTCCCGCGAGGCTCTGAGCGCTCACGGCGCAGGTGGTGGCGGCCAGTAACTGGCGGCGGCTGAGGCGGCGCATATGCAGTTTCCAATGTCAGGTGAGGTCGGCCCCGGCTTCAATAAATGTCTTTGGAGAACAGGGTGAAAGGGGTCTTGCAGAGGATTTTTATATCGAGCCACAGCGACCAGTTGTTGATGTAGGTGAGGTCGATTTCCACGCGCCTTTGCATCTTGTCCAGGGTTTCGGTTTCACCCCGGCAGCCGCTGATCTGCGCGAGCCCGGTAATGCCCGGTTTGATCCGGTGGCGGGCCATGTAGGCGCGGATCTTGCCGGTGTAGTAATCGTTATGGGCCACGGCATGGGGGCGCGGACCAACCAGCGCCATATGCCCTTGCAGCACGTTGACCAGTTGCGGCAGCTCGTCGATGGAGGTGCGCCTGATAAAGCGCCCGATGGCGGTGATCCGTGGGTCCTCGCGGCCGGCCTGGCGCACTTGCTGGTCGTGGTGCAGGCGCATCGAGCGGAACTTCCAGACCTGGATGATCTGGCCGTTCCAGCCATGGCGCGCCTGTTTGAAAATCACCGGCCCGGGGGATGAGAGCTTGACCGCCACTGCGATCACCAGCAGCAGCGGGCTCAAGATCAACAACGCCAGGGCCGCCAGGCCCCGGTCGAGCAGGGTTTTGCTCAGGGCCGCCGTGGGGTGGCTGGTCAAGGGGCTTTCATTCAGGTGAATCGCCGGCGAGCCGTTCATTTCGCTGACGCAGTGGTTGAGGGTGGTCATGCGCCCCAGGTCCGGCACCCAGACCATGTCGACGTTGGCGTCCAGCAGGTCGATGTACAGCGCTTCGACTTGCTTGGCTTCGGTCAGGGGGAGGGTGATGTACACGCGGCGTATCTGGTGAATCCTGATCAGCTCACGCAACTCGTGCAGGTGGCCGACGACCCGATGGGGGCAGTCGCGGCCCGACGCCGGGCTGGCGTTGGCGCGGATCAGGCCGACCAGAGGCGGGAATTCGCTGCTGGCCAGTTGGTCTGCCAGCTTCACCGCCAGCGGGTCGGTGCCGAGAATCAGGGTGTTGTATTGACTGTGCAATTGCCGGTAGTAGTGCCGGCAAAATCCATGCAGCGGCAGATAGAGCAGCACTTGCAGGCCGTAGCCGGTCACCGCCCAGACCAGGATGATTTCCCGGGAAAACAACTGGCTGGTCTTACTCAGAAAACCGATGCTGGTCAACCCGCTCAGGGTCAGCAACCAGCCCAGTAGCAAGCGCCCGAGGCCGGCACGGTAGCTGTGGCGCTTGTGGTAGACCTGCAGCAGCGAATAGGCCGGAAGCGACCCCAGCACGGTCAGCGCCGCGAGCACCCGGTAGTGGGGGGCGATTTCTCCGGTCTGGTAGAGCGTCAGGGCGAACAACCAGCCATTGACGGTGACCAGGGCGAGGGCCCATTGCCCCCAGAATGTCAGCCCCCTGGTCATGGGGTTGCGCTGAATGCGGTTATGGATCATGGCGGGTTCCCTCGGGCATACGCCGCGTTGTGCGTGTCGACCGTGAGTGACGATCACGCGCTGGGGGTGTTCCAGTACCACTGGCATTCGAGGTTTTATCTTTGGGCAGATAACGAAAGCCGACATAGAGCCTCAAGCAATAGTTGATTGCACTCGGCAGCCGGTGCCCAAAGAAAGACATCGTGCTTTGGTTTGATACATTAACGACACGACGCTGTTCAGTGTCTGACCAATTATAACGATTGCCTTATTGGCCACAGTTATAAAAAGAAGGGTGTTTTAAAAGAGTGGGCGGGCGTGGATGTGATTATTTTTATCAGCGGGAAAACAGCGGGTGAGTGTAATAAGCCATGGTGGCGAGTGGGCCCATGATCACAGGGTGTCATGGGGCCGTTAGTTCGGTTGTTGCTGGTTTAAAAAGCATCGGCCAGGCGTTGATGGTTTGAATGGGAGAGTCAGGCAAGGTGTATTCTTTGTGTCAGGCAGTAGCCCCGGTTTCTAACCGAGCGTACAAGGCGTTCGCCGTGGGCGGCACTCTTGAACTTTTTTTGCAATCGACTCAAGCACATTTCAAGACCGCTGTAGCATTGTGGGTCTTTCTCGATACGTTGAATCAAATCATCCCGGCTAAGTACGCGACACTCACTGATAACCAGTTGCGCCAGCATTAATGTCTCAATAGTTGTCAGCGTGATAGTGGTTTCAGCTGTAAATAGCGTGCGTGCGTCGGCATTGAACCACCACGTCTCCGAGTGGCTCCTGGCCTGCTGGGTTTGACTGATGGGCGTCACATTCTTCGCATCGGCCATCGGCTGGTGCAACGTACTGCGCACGCCAAAGCGGGCGATTTGTTGCGGTTTGGCGTGAACCGGGCCAGGGGGGCTCAGGCTTGGCTGGGTACTGTCGGGCAGAGCCTTGATCGCGCACGCTTCAACGGCGCACGCAACGGATGGTTCAGGTGGTAGATAAACGAGGTAGCGGTGGTTGGGGGGTGGGGGGGCAGGCTCGATTTCAAGCCTCAGGTACAGGTGTTGGCCAACCATCAACTCAATGGACGGCTGGGCCATCAAGGCTGGGTTGAATACCACTAATCGCTTATGCAAGGTGCTCATAATAGGGTTCCTTCCTAGTGAATGAGGTGCTTGGGACGCTGTATCGGCGTTGCTCGCTCAGTGGGTATCCGCAGCCGACTCAGACCGGTTGTGAAGGTGCAGGGCGTTGCCGATGGTCACTCAAGGTGGGGGAGCGGCGTCCGTTGAGGAGGGCTTCCCGGCGCTGGGGGCCGTGTTGGACGAACCCAGGGCATTGTGTTCAGTGTTTATTGATCTGCTTTAACGAAACGACCCCGCGCAGCAGTCGGTAGCCATACCCGCGAACGCTGTGAATGATGTTGACGCCAAAGTTTTTTTTGACTTTGTTGCGTAGCCGGCTGACGGCTTTTTCCAGAAT
Organism: Pseudomonas sp. CF161; assembly: GCF_000416215.1. Classification (NCBI taxonomy): domain Bacteria; kingdom Pseudomonadati; phylum Pseudomonadota; class Gammaproteobacteria; order Pseudomonadales; family Pseudomonadaceae; genus Pseudomonas; species Pseudomonas sp. CF161. Next base: position 3,735 of record NZ_ATLP01000118.1, on the reverse strand, counting down.
GTGCGGGCCGTAGATCCTGATGTTCAAGTCCATGAGCTCGGCCATGCGGTGATGGTGCAGGATATTCCCTTGCGTATTGACCAGTGCGTGCAATACCTGAACTTCCTGGTACGTCAACTCAAGCTTTTGCGCGCCATTACATAAGTGCAGGCAGTGTTCATCGAGAGTCAGCCTGAGGGTGGGTTGCCATTCTTCACTCTGGATCAGGCTGTTAATCAATGACTGGAGTTGCTCAGGGTTGTTATTGGCGGTGATGCAGTGATCGGCACCGGCCCAGTAACACTCAATCTTGGCCTGTAGCACTCGGTAGTTGAGTATCGCCAATACCGGTTGCATTGAAGGGAGGTTGCGTATGTCTTTGATAAGTTGCACGCCCTTGTCCAGTGTGGCGGGTCTGTCGATGGTTACAACGACGATGCTGGCAGCTTGAAAGTTGGCGGGATGGCCATAGCTGTCCTTGGCGCTTATTAAATAAGTTTGCGTAAGGTTGGCAGCGGGCAGTTGTCTTGGTGGCTCCGTCAGGACCCAGACTTGGTCAGTCGCGAGAAGGTTCTTTGTAGTGCCCCTAGTGCTGTTCTCGGTATCCATCATGTAAATAACTCATGTGTGCTGGCGTCGCAATATTAATACACGAGCCACTGCATGAGGCTGACTTTTTATAACATTCACTTGACTAGCGGCGGGGGGCTGTCTGTCGGCTGTGGACCAAGTTATTAACGTTCATATCGATTGTGCAATTGCAATAGTTAAGTTGATTGTCAGAAATATCTTATATAACTATAGGATTATTCTTGGAGTGTCGATACGTTGGGTTAAATCCTGAATATCCCGCCGCCCCGGTAGCGGGCGGCGGAACTTCAGCGCTCGATCAACGCCCGTTGCAGGCCCGGCGAGTTACCCCCAGCGCTTGAACAGCACGCTGGCGTTGACCCCGCCAAAGCCGAAGCCGTTGGACAAGGCGTACTCCATGGGCCATGGACGGGCCTGGCCGCTGACCAGGTCGAGGCCGGCGGCGGCGCTGTCGGGGGTTTCCAGGTTGAGGGTGGCGGGCACGATCTGGTCGCGCAGCGCGAGCACGGTGAAGATCGCCTCGATCCCGCCAGCGGCGCCCAGCAGGTGGCCGGTGGCGGATTTGGTCGAGCTGATGGCCAGGCCGCTGCCGGCGCCGAACAGCGTCTGGATCGCCGCCAGTTCGCCTTTATCGCCGACCGGGGTCGAGGTGGCGTGGGCGTTCAAGTGCTGGATCTGCGCGGCCTGCACCCCGGCCTGGCGCAATGCCTGGAGCATGGAGCGGCGTGCGCCATCGCCATCTTCCGGGCCGGCGGTCATGTGATAGGCGTCGGCGCTGGTGCCGTAGCCCACCAGTTCCGCCAGCGGCGTCGCACCACGGGCCAGGGCGTGCTCCAGCTCCTCGATCACCAGCAGGCCGGCGCCTTCGCCCATGACGAACCCGTCCCGGGCCTGGTCAAAGGGCCGCGAGGCGCGCTGCGGGCTGTCGTTGTAATCGCTGGACAAGGCGCGGGCGGCGGCAAAACCGGCCAGGCTCACGCGGTGGATCGCGGCTTCCGCGCCACCGCATACGGCGACATCGACTTCACCGGCGCGGATCATCCGCGCGGCATCGCCAATCGCCTGGACCCCGGCGGCGCAGGCGGTGACCGGCGCGCCCAGGGGACCCTTCAAGCCATGGCGGATCGACACGTGGCCGGCCGCCATATTGCTCAGGAACGACGGGATAGTGAACGGCGACAGGCGCCGCGGCCCCTTGCTGTCGGTGGTGCGCACGGCTTCGGCAATGGCCGGAAAACCGCCCACGCCCGAGGCGATGATGGTGGCGGTGCGTTCCTGGGCCTCGGCGGTCTCGGGATGCCAGCCCGCCTGAGCCAGGGCTTCTTCGGCGGCGGCCAGGGCGAACAGGATGAAACGGTCCATCTTGCGCTGTTCCTTGGGCGCCAGCAGGGCGTCGGGATCAAAGCCGGCTTCGGGGTCCTGGCCGCGGTCCTGGACCTGGCCACCGATGCTGATCGCCAGGTCGCCGATCAATTCCTCGGGCAGGCGACGGATCCCCGATTGCCCAGCCAGCAGGCGTTGCCAGATCTGTTCGACGCCACAACCCAGTGGGGTCAGCGCGCCCATGCCGGTGACGACTATGCGTTTGTTCATGAGGGTCCAGCTCCTTCAGCGTTTGGGGGGAAGCGTCTTATGGACGTCACTATCATTATGAAAGTAACATGGCACGGCGATAAAAGTCCTGGCCCACCCCGCCCGCTCGTCCAAGGAGACCCCATGCAGCGCAAGACCCTGATCCACGCCGAATGCCCGATTGCCCTGAGCCTGGAGCGGGTAGGGGAGTGGTGGAGCATCCTGATCATGCGCGATGCGTTGCAGGGGCTGCGGCGCTTCGAGGAGTTTTCCCGCAGCCTGGAAATCGCCCCGAACATGCTGACCCGGCGCCTCAACTCATTGGTCGAGGACGGCCTGCTCGAACGCCAGGCCTACAGCCAGCGCCCGCTGCGCTACCAGTATGTGCCGACCGCCAAGGGCGAGGATTTCGCCGGGGTGCTGCTGGCCTTGGTGGCCTGGGGCAACCGCCATTACGCCCCCGAGGGCGAGAGCGTGCAGATTGTCGAGCGCGGCAGCGGGCGCCCGCTGCAACCGATGATGGTGGATGTGGCCGATGGGCGCCTGGTGCCCCTGGACCAGTGCACGGTGCAGGCCGGGCCCGCGGCCAGTGCCGGTATGCGCCAGCGCCTGGAGGGCCTGGTCCTGGAGAGCCCGGTCGAGACGCCATAAGCCGCGGCGGCCATTCGTCAGGTGCCTTGCACCTTGCACGCCGTGGGGGTTCTTAGCTGTAGGCCGGCGCTTTTGCCGAGCCCTGAGCAGGAGGTGCACATGAGTGCCAGAACACCCACCGGGCCGCGATCGTCCGAGCATGGTTCAGGTCAGGATGATCTGGGGTTCGATCCCGACTCCCCGGACCTGGCCGACCCGCAAGTCGACCCCATCGGCCCGGCCAAGGCGCCGCTGGACAAGCACGATGAGCCGTCCGAGCAGCGCTCCCGGGCTTACGATCCGCTGGCCAACCTGAAGAGAAAGTGAGGCGCCAGCGCCGGCGCCGTCCCGACGTCTGGCGGGCACGACCCGCCAAGCCGGGTGTAAGGTAGTCCAGGCCATGTACTCGGTCTCGGTCGAGATGGAGTGGCGATAAGGAGGTGACTATGAGCGTTGCGATGCTGAACAAAATGCATATCAACGGCTACGACGTGCTCAGCGTGAACAATGGGCCCTGGCGAGTCTGCACCCAGGGTGACCGCCTGAGTTCCTTCGGGACCCGGGAAGAGGCCCTGGCCTACGCCGCCTGCCTGCCGGCGCGCAAGGAACGACCGGCACTCAAGGCGAGCACGCGCTGAGCGATCATCCACTGGCCTGAAGCCTGCCCTCGCCACACCCCCTGTGGCGAGGGCGCTTGCTCCCGTCGGGGCGCAAAGCACCCCTGAAAAAACGAACGGCCGCGCGTGGCGCCCCTCAGTGACCTGATCCCCCCGCCTGCCCCTGCGCTTTATCCGGCGCCCCCACCCCCAGCGAGACCTGCCGCACCGGTTTGTCATCGCGAGTCAGGCGCGCCTGCAACACCAGCAGCGGCAACCCCAGGAAGTAGATCAGCAGCACCCCGGCGGCGATCATCTGCAACAGGCCCTTGCGCCGAGTCAGGGGCGGTCGCTGGCGCGGCGCCGG
>NZ_ATLP01000117.1:0-166375 GCF_000416215.1 Pseudomonas sp. CF161 | reverse complement strand
TCGCCAGCCACATGGCCAGTTCAAGCTCTTTGGGCGGCGGGCTGAAGAGCCGGTTGCCGTTGAAATCATCCGGGTAGTTCAGGCGCCAGCCCAGGGCTATGCACAGCTGCACCATGCCGCCGGCGAACCACGCCAGGCGCGCCCCGGGCAGGCGCAACAGGGCCAGCAGTATCAGGCCGAGGCAGGCCCCGGCCCAGCCTGCCGCGATTGCGGCCGCCCCCATGGAGCCACCGAACAGCGTGCCGCCGATGTCCACGGGGGTCAGCAGCTCCCAGCAGAAGTAGCTGAAGTGGGCCACGATCAGCGCCGCGGTGAGCCCGCTCAGGGCGTCATACAGCCGTAACCACGAAGGGGATTGCAGAGGGGTCATTGATCCTGCTCGGTCGATAAAGAGGGAAAACCCATGGCTCAGGCCAGCAGCGACAGGGTGCCGAGGGCAAACAGCAGCAGCGCCAGGCCGATGCCCAGCAGCGGCACGCGGAACCAGTAGCGCTGCGCCAAAACCAGCATGGCGCCCAGGAACAGCAAGCCGATGGCCAGCAGCAAGGGGGCGTCGAGCAACATGTGCCGATGCAGCAGGCCCAGGTAGCCGTAGACGGCGCCAAACAGCATCGCCCCCAGGCTGTGGCTGGCGTTGAAGCCGATCCAGGCGCGCCACAAGGTGGTCTGCGGCGAGATGGCCGGCGACACGCACTGCATATGCGCGGTCAGGGCCGCGTCGCGGGGCACGAATTTGGCGCTGAAGTAGGTGAGTAACAGGTGCAGGGCGCCGAGCAGCAGCACAATGGCCGCGCTGGCCACGATCAGGGTTTGCGCCAACACGGTCGTTCCTTGGGTGTGTTTGGGGGCGCAAGTATGCCGTGCCCGGCGCCAATTTGCATGGGCAGGCGCCGGGCCCTGCGCCCGACGCCGGATGGCGCTCTAGAACTGGTCGGCGGGCAATTCGAACAACGGGCTGCTGCCGGCGCGAATGCTCTGTTCCAGGCTGAGGATGCGCGGTAGCAGGCGGCTGAAGTAGAAGCTCGCCGTGGCCAGCTTGGCGCTGTAGAACCCCTCATCCTCGGCGCGCCGATGCTCGGCGATCTGCGCCATGCGCGCCCAGAGGTAGGCGTAGGCCACATAACCGAACAGGTGCAGGTACTCGACGCAGGCGCTGCCAATCGCGTTCGGGTCGAGGGCGGCTTGCTGCTGCAGCCAGTCGCTGAGGGTTTCCAGGCGCTGCACCGCGTCCAGCAACGGCGCGGCGTAGGCGGCGCCCGGCAGGTAGGCGTAGGCGCGGATCTCGGCGGTAAACAGGCGCAGCGCCACACCGCCATTGCCCACCACTTTGCGTCCCAGCAAGTCGAGGGCCTGGATGCCATTGGTGCCTTCGTAGATCTGCGCGATGCGCACGTCGCGCACCAGTTGTTCCTGGCCCCACTCGCGGATATAGCCATGGCCGCCGAACACCTGCTGGCCGTGGATGCAGCTGTCGAGGCCGGTGTCGGTGAAAAACGCCTTGGCCACCGGCGTCAGCAGCGCCACCAGGGCCTGGGCGTTGTCGCGCTCGGTCGTCTGGTCGGAGAACTTGGCCAGGTCCAGCTGTTGCCCGACATAACTGGCGAAGGCCCGGCCGCCTTCGGTCATGGCCTTCATGCTGAGCAGCATGCGCCGCACATCGGGGTGGACGATGATCGGGTCGGCGATCTTATCCTTGGCCTGGGCCCCGCCCGGGGCTCGGCTTTGCAGGCGTTCGCGGGCATAGGTGCGGGCGTTCTGGTACGAGGCTTCAGCGCAGCCAATGCCCTGGATACCGATCGACAGCCGTTCGTAATTCATCATGGTGAACATCGCCGCCAGGCCCTTGTTGGCCTCGCCGATCAGCCAGCCGCTGGCGCCGTCGAAGTTCATCACGCAGGTGGCCGAGGCCTTGATCCCCATCTTGTGCTCGATGGAACCGCAGCTCACCGCGTTGGCCGCGCCCAGGGCTCCGTTGGCGCCCACCAGGACCTTGGGCACCAGGAACAGCGAAATGCCCTTGGGCCCGGGCGGTGCGTCCGGCAGTTTGGCCAGCACCAGGTGGATGATGTTTTCGGTCAGGTCCTGGTCGCCGCCGGTGATGAAGATCTTGCTGCCGCTGAGGCGATAGCTGCCATCGGCCTGAGGCTCGGCGCGGGTGCGAATCATGCCCAGGTCAGTGCCGGCATGGGCTTCGGTCAGGCACATCGAGCCGGCCCAGCGGCCTTCGTACAGGGCGGGCAGGTAGCGCTGTTTCAGCTCCTCGCTGGCGTGGGCGTCGATGGCCAGGCAAGCGCCGGAACTCAGGGCCGAATACAGGGCGAAGCTGGAGTTGGCGGCGTAGAGCATCTCTTCGAATTGCACCGCGAGCATCTTCGGCATGCCCATGCCGCCGAACGCCGGGTTGCCGCTCAGGCCCACCCAGCCGCCGGCGATGTAGGTCTGGTAAGCCTGCTTGAAACCCTCGGGGGTGGAGACCTTGCCGGCCAGCCACTGGGCGCCCTGTTCGTCGCCGCTGCGGTTGAGCGGGGCGATCAGGTTGCCGGTGACCTTGGCTGCTTCTTCGAGGATCGCATCGGCGGTGGCGCCGTCGACCGTTTCGGCCAGGGCCGGCAAGCGCGCCCACAGGGCCGGGGCGTCGAACAGTTCATGCAGGACAAAGCGCATGTCGCGCAGCGGAGGGTTGAATTCGGGCATTGCACAAAACCTCGTGTCAGGCGGGGCAGGCGGCCGCAACCGCCTGCTTCAAAAGGGGCCAGGCCGAGTGTCACCAGCCTGGCGTCGCAGGCGCAGTTAGAGCGCCTTGGCCATGTCGCGCAGGACGAACTTCTGGATCTTGCCGGTCGAGGTCTTGGGCAGCAGGGTGAAGACCACGCTGCGCGGGACCTTGAACCCTGCCAGATGCTCGCGGCAGAAGGCGATGATCTCGGCCTCGCGCACCTGCTGGTGATCGGCCTTGAGGGTGATAAAGGCGCAGGGGGTCTCGCCCCATTTTTCATCGGGCCGGGCCACCACGGCCGCTTCCAGCACCGCCGGGTGCCGGTAGAGCACGCCTTCGAGTTCGATGGTGGAAATATTCTCGCCCCCGGAAATGATGATGTCCTTGAGCCGGTCGCGGATCTCCACGTAACCGTCGGGGTGGGTCACCGCCAGGTCGCCGGTGTGGAACCAGCCGCCTTCGAAGGCTTCGGTGGTGGCGCTGGGGTTTTTCAGGTAGCCCTTCATCACCGTGTTGCCGCGCATGAAGATCTCGCCGATGGTCTGGCCGTCATGGGGCGTGGGTTCGAGGGTTTTCGGGTCGGCCACCATCACCCCTTCCAGGGTCGGGTAGCGCACGCCCTGGCGCGCCTTGATCTGCGCCCGCTGCTCCAGGGGCAACTCGTCCCAGGCCGCGTGCCAGGCACACAGGGTCACCGGGCCGTAGACCTCGGTCAGGCCGTAGACGTGGGTGACCTTGATGCCCATTTCTTCCACGGCGCCGATCACTTTGGCCGGCGGCGCGGCGCCGGCGACCATGGCATTGACCGGGTGATCGATGGCGGCCTTGGCCGAGTCCGGCATGTTGACCAGGGCATTGAGCACGATCGGCGCGCCGCACAGGTGAGTGACCTGGTGCTCGCGGATCAGGTGGAGGATCTTCTGCGGGTCGACCCGGCGCAGGAACACATGCACCCCGGCCAGGGCGGTCACGGTCCAGGGGTAGCACCAGCCGTTGCAGTGGAACATCGGCAGGGTCCAGAGGTACACCGGGTGGTTGCCCATGGCCCAGGTCATCTGGTTGCCCAGGGAATTGAGGTAGGCGCCGCGGTGGTGGTAGACCACGCCCTTGGGGTTGCCGGTGGTGCCCGAGGTGTAGTTCAGCGAGATCGCCTGCCACTCGTCATCCGGCCATTGCCAGGCAAAGTCCGGGTCGCCCTCGGCCAGGAACGCCTCGTAGTCCAGCTCGCTGACCGCCTGGCCTTCGCCGTATTCCGGGTCGTCGAGGTCGATCACCAGGGGCGGGTGATCGAGCATGCCGATGGCCGCCTGCACCACGTCATGAAATTCACGGTCGGCGATCAGCACCTTGGCTTCGCCGTGGGCCAGCATAAAGGCGATGGCCTCGGCATCCAGGCGCACGTTGAGGGCATTGAGCACCGCGCCGATCATCGGCACGCCGAAGTGCGCCTCCAGCATCGCCGGGATATTGGGCAGCATCACCGCCACCGTGTCGTTCTTGCCGATGCCGCGTCCGGCCAGGGCCGAGGCCAGGCGTCGGCAGCGGCGGTAAGTGTCGGCCCAGGTGCGGCGGATCGAACCGTGGATCACCGCCGGGTAGTCGGGGTAAACGCTGGCGGTGCGCTCGATGAAACTCAGGGGCGAAAGGGCGATGTGATTGACGGCAGTCGGCGCGAGGCCTTGCTCGTAGATGGACATGGTTCGGGTACCCGGTGGCTGATTATTAGCTCTATGGACCGAGGCTTTTTTAACGGCGCTCGGTGACTTATCCGGGGTCTTTTATATACTGTTTGCCGGTTGGTATGGAAGTACTACCTGAGTTGTATAGTAGTTGTACTATAATCATAATCCGCTGCTCCGGCTCACAGGTTGATCGACGATGCCCAGCTCCACTCCCTTGAACCGCTGGTTGCGCCAGCAACGTGAAGGCCGGCTGCCGGACACGCCCTGGCTTGGCCACGACCCGCAACCCAGTGTGCTGCTGGACGCCCAGGCGCAGCCCCTGGAGCGTAATCCGGCTCTGGAGCAATGGCTGGAAACAGCGGCGCCGTGCACGGTGTCGGCACTGTTGCCGGTCAACCACCCGGCCCTGGTGCGGGCCTGCCTGGAGCAGCAGCGGGCCATCGAAGACGTCGAGGCCCAGTGGGGCGAGCGGATCCTGCTCTGGAGCTTTATCCCCGACCCGCAACGGCAACGGGTCCTGGCCCGCTGCCGTGAAGCCACGGCGCAGATCCACGCCGAGCGCGAGTCGGCCCGGGCCCGGCGCCTGTACCGGCTGATCACCGAAAACACCACCGACCTGATTTCCCGGCACACCCCCGACGGCTGCTTCCTCGATGCCTCGCCGGCGTCCTTTACCTTGCTCGGCTACTGGCCCGAAGAGCTGCGCGGGCGCCTGGCCCGCAGCCTGTTCCACAGCCAGGACCTGGCCGAGCTGATGCAGCGCACCCGCGATGCCCTGGAACAGGACGGTTATCACACCATGACCTACCGCATCCGCCATCGCGACGGCCATTACCTGTGGTTCGAGACCGCCTGCCGCGCCATCCGCGAAACCTACACCGGGGCGGTGGTGGAGGTGGTCAGTGTGTCGCGGGACATCACCGCCCGGGTCCAGGCCGAGGAAACCAAGCGCCGCCTGGCCGAGGTGGTGGAAGCCCATACCGACCCGGTGCTGTTTATCCAGCCCAGCGGCGCCGTCACCTACCTCAACCCGGCAGCCCGGCGCACCCTGGGCCTGACCGCGCGCCAGGAGATGCCCAACCTCGACCGCCTGCTGGCCCCCGAGGCCCTGGCGCGCCTGCAGCGTGAAGGCTGGACCTGCGCCGAGCGCGATGGCCGCTGGAGCCTCGACACCCGCCTGCACCCCGTAGTCGATGGCCAGTCGGTGGCGGTGTCGCTGATGCTGCTGGCCCATCGTTCGGCCAGCGGCGAGCGCTTTTACTCCCTGGTGGCCCACGACCTGACCGAGCGTGAATTGCGCGAGGCCGAGCAACGCCATCACCAGGATGAACTGGCCCACACCGCGCGCCTGGTGACCCTGGGTGAACTGGCCTCGGGCATCGCCCATGAGATGAATCAGCCGCTGGCCGCCGTGGTCAACTACGCCAGCGCCAGCCAGCGTTACCTGCAAGCCCTGGGCAGCCAGCCCCAGGCGGCCGAGCGCGTGGCCCAGGGCCTGGAGCGGATCGTGGTTCACGCCACCCACGCCGCCGAAGTGATCAAGGGCCTGCGCGCCTTCCTGCGCAAGGGCCGGCGGCGCATGGAGGCGCTGGACATCAGCGAAGTGGCCCGGGAAACCGTGCGCTTGTGTGCCTGGGAGGCCGATGCCTGCCAGGTGACGATCAAGCAGCAGTTGCCGGATAATCTGCCGCCGATTTATGCCGACCGGGTGCTGCTCGAACAGGTGCTGCTCAACCTGCTGCGCAACGCCATCGACGCCAACCGCGAGGTGCACCCGGATGCGCCGTCGCGGATCATCCTCGGCGCCCAGGGGCTGCCTGATGGCGGGGTCCAGGTCAGTGTCAGCGACCAGGGCCCGGGCGTCTGTGAGGCGCAGTTGCAGCAGATCTTCACCCCGTTCTACACCAGCAAGGCCAATGGCCTGGGGCTGGGGCTGTCCATGAGCCGCAGCATTATCGAAGGCTTTGGCGGCGAGTTGCAGGCCCGGCCCCAGGCGGTCGGCTTGCAGATGTACTGCCGCTTGCCGGCCCCCGCGCTGGGCGGGGCAACCTCACAACAACAGGAGTAAGGCCATGGCAAATGTGGCGCAGCAGGTGGTGTATGTGGTCGACGATGACCAGGGCATGCTCGACTCCACCGTCTGGCTGCTGGAGTCGGTGGGCCTCAAGGCGCTGCCGTTCACCAGCGGCCGCGAGTTTCTGGACGCCTGTGACAGCCGGCTCAATGCCTGTGTGCTGCTGGATGTGCGCATGCCGGGCATGGGCGGGCTGAATGTGCAGGAAGAGATGCGCAGCCGCGAGTTGCGCCTGCCGGTGATTTTCGTCAGCGGGCATGCCGATGTGCCGATCGTGGTCCGCGCCTTCAAGGCCGGGGCCCATGACTTTATCGAAAAGCCCTACAACGAGCAGTTGCTGCTGGACAGCGTGCAGCAAGCCCTGAGCCACAGCGATGAGCGTCAGCCCGACGCGGGCCTGAGCGCGGTCCAGGCGCGCCTGCAAAGCCTCACCCCACGGGAGAACGATGTGCTGCTGCCGCTGGTGCAGGGGTACAGCAACCGCGAGGTGGCGGAGCAACTGGGGGTCAGCGTCAAGACCATCGACCTGTACCGGTCGCGGGTGATGAAGCGCATGCAGGCCGACAACCTGCCGCAACTGGTGGGCATGGCCATCGCCGCCGGCCTGGTCGATCCGCTGCAACTGCGCTGAAGGGCCGCTTCAGGCCAGTGCCACCTGCAGGCTTGGCTTGGCCGCCAGCACCCGTTCGATGGCCCCGGTCAGCAGGTTTTCCAGCAGTTCATCGCGTTCGCCTGGCTCCAGCGCCTGCTGGGCCAGCCAGCGGGGGGCGCTGTTGAGCAGAATGGCGATGGCATGCCCGGCCGCCTGTAGCGCGCCCGGGCTCAAGCGGCGCGGGCGGCCGAGCATCAGCAGCAACTGGCGTTCGTATTGCTCGCGCAACTGCCGCACCCTCAGCTGTTGATCGTCGTTGAGGCAACTGCTGTCGCGCTCCACCAGGCGAAAATGCCAGGGCATCTCCCGGTACAGCTCCAGGTGCGCGCGAATCAGCCGCTGCAGGTTGCCGCGCCGCGAGCGCGGTGTCTGTTCGATGCGCTCCAGAGTCGCCAGGAGCTCCTCGTAGAACTCTTCGATCAGGTCCAGCAGCAAGTGCTGCTTGCTCGGGTAATGGTGATACAGCGAGCCTGGGGTCAGCCCCAGGTAAGTCGCCAGCTCGCGCATGCCGACCTGGCCGAAGCCCTTGCAGGCGAACAGCTCCAGGGCCTTGTCACGGCTCTCGGCAAAACGCGAGCAGCGCTCAGCCATAGACATGGAAGCCGCGTCCGGTCTTGCGCCCCAGGTAGCCGGCGGCCACCATTTCCTTGAGCAGCGGGGCGGGGCGGTACTTGCTGTCGTTGAAGCCGTCGTAGAAGGCTTCGAGAATCGCCAGCAGGGTGTCCAGGCCAATCAGGTCGGCCAGGGCCAGCGGGCCGATCGGCTGGTTGCAGCCCAGGCGCATGCCGGCGTCGATGTCCTCGGCGCTGGCCAGGCCTTCCTGAAACACCAGGATCGCTTCGTTGATCATCGGCACCAGGATCCGGTTAACCACAAACCCCGGGCGGTTGCCGGCGGTGATCGCGGTCTTGCCCAGGCGCTGGGCCAGGTCCATGGCCAGGGCGTGGGTCGCGTCGCTGGTCTGCAGGCCGCGAATCACTTCGATCAGGCCCATCATCGGCACCGGGTTGAAAAAGTGCAGGCCGATAAAACGCTCGGGGGCGTTGACGCTGGCCGCCAGCTGGGTGATCGACAGCGACGAGGTGTTGGAGGCGATCACGCAGTCGGTGCCGACCACGCCGGCAATCTGTTGCAGCAGGCGCAGCTTGAGGTCGAGGTTCTCGGTGGCGGCTTCGATCACCAACTGCGCATCGGCCAGGCTGGCGTAGTCGGTGCTGGTGCGGATCCGGGCCAGGGCGCTGTGTTTTTGCTCTTCGGCCAGGGTCTGCTTGACGATCTGCCGGTCGAGGTTCTTGCCGATGGTGGCCAGGGCTTTTTCCAGGGCGCCGGCGCTGATGTCCAGCAGGGTCACCTCGAAACCGGCTAGGGCGCAGACCTGGGCGATGCCGTTGCCCATGGTGCCGGCGCCGATCACGCCAAGGGTGTGCAGATTCATAAAGGACAGTCCTGTGCAAACGGATTTCGAATGAGTGCGTATGGCCGAGGGGGCATCGTCGGTCGCCCGCGACTGGCGTACCATGGCGCGCGGCCCTCGACACGGGGTTGGGCGCCAGTCTAGAGGCCACCGTCTGGCGGGCCTATGCCATAACTGTTCAGTGATGCTGGCGTTTTTTGCCATTCGGCTGATGGGGAGAACCGGCTTTGATGCGGGAAAAGGATTCGGTCGCGGCGTATTTCGTGCACGCCATGATCCACGGGCTGCGTGATCAGCCCCAGCGCCTGGCGGCGGTACTGGCCGAGGCCGGCATCGACCCGGCGCTGATGGAGCAGCCCCACGCCCGGGTGCCGGCCAGTGCGTTCGCCGCGTTGTGGCTGATTCAGATCCGCGAGTTGCAGGACGAGTTCTTTCAGCTCGATGCCCATGGCATGCCCGTCGGCAGTTTCGCCCTGATCTGCCGCGCACTGATCCAGGAGCCCGACCTGGGCAAGGCGCTGCGCCAGTGCCTGGCCAATTTCGGGCTGTTCCTCAAGGACTTTCACGGCAGCCTCAGCGTGCGCGGCAAGCGTGCGGTGATCAGCCTGCACACCACGGCCACGGACCCGGACGCGCGGCGTTTTGGCGAAGAGACCTTCCTGGTGCTGATGATCAGCCTGCTGTGCTGGCTGGGCGGGCGGCGGATCCCCATCGACCGGGCGGATTTTCGTCAGACACGTGTCTCCTTGAGCGACGACGCGTTGCTCTGGGGGCCGAATTTGAGTTTTGGCGTCGAGCGCACCGAGATCGAATTTGCCAGCCGCTTTCTGCGTTTGCCGGTGGTCCAGGACCTGGCGTCGCTCAAGGTGTTTTTACGCAGCGCGCCGCAGTGGCTGGTGATCCGCTTTCGCAATCAGCATGGGTTGGCGACCCAGGTTCACCAGCGCTTGCGGCGCAGCCACTACAGCCAGTGGCCGACCCTGGATGCCTTTGCCGGCGAGCTGCAAATGAGCCCTAGCACCCTGCGTCGGCGCCTGGAGCGGGAGGGCTGTTCGTACCAGGAAATCAAGGACGAAGTGCGCCGCGGCATGGCCGTGCAACTGCTGCGCAACAGCGCCACCAGCATCGGCGAAATCGCCGAGCAGACCGGTTTCCAGGAACCCAGCGCCTTCCACCGCGCCTTCAAGAAATGGACCGGCGAAAGCCCCGGCCGCTACCGCGCGCGTTTCCAACCCGCCGCCCTGTAGCCGCTGCCACCAGGCTGCGCTGGCCGGTACGGACGCCGCAGCAATACGGCGCCCATCAGGGCTATCGCCAGCAGCTACAGGCGTCGGCCGGGCATTTCGATGCCGTGCTGGTGCACGCGGCGGTACAGGGTGGCGCGGGAGATACCCAGGGCCTTGGCGGCGGGCAGGGGTTTCCAGCGGTGGCGCACCAGAGCGTCGAGCAGGGCCTGGCGTTCCGGGCTGGCGTGGCTCTCGGTCGGGCTGTCGAGGGGCGTGCCGTCCACTGCCAGGCCTTGCAGCTGTTCGGGCAAATCCCGCAACTGGATCAGGTCGCCCTCGCACACCGCACAGGCGTAGCGCAGCACATGCCGCAACTGGCGCACATTGCCCGGCCAGCGGTAACCCAGCAGGCATTCCAGGGCGGCGCTGCCCAGTTGCACCGGCGCCCCGCACAGCTGCGACTCTTCCTGCACAATGCGCTGGATTAGCGCCAGGCGATCGCTGCGCTCGCGCAGCGGCGGCAACTGAAAGCGTGCGCCGCCCAAACGAAAATACAAATCCTCGCGAAACTCGCCCGCCGTCACCAGTTGCTCCAGGTCGCGGTGGCTGGCGCACACCACCTGGATATCCACGGCCTTGCGCTGCGAAGCCCCCAGCGGCGCCACTTCGCCCTCGGACAGCACACGCAGCAGCCGGGTCTGCAAGGCCAGGGGCATATCGCCGATTTCATCGAGAAACAGCGTGCCGCCATCGGCCTGCTGCAACAGGCCCTGCATGCCCTTGTTCGACGCCCCGGTAAAGGCCCCGGCGACATACCCAAACAACTCGCTTTCAATCAGGCTTTCCGGGATCGCCGCGCAGTTCACCGCCACGAACGGCCGCTCGCGGCGCTGGCTGGCCTGGTGCAACTGGCGGGCGAACACCTCCTTGCCGGAGCCGGTTTCACCCTGGATCAGCACCGGCAGGTTGCGGTCCTTGACCCGTACCGCCAGGCGCAGGCTTTCTGCCAGGCGCGGGTCGAGTTCGGCCGGCGCCAGGGCCAGGCGCTGGCGATTGCGGTTGACCCGGCGCGGGGCACTCAGGCGCCCGTGCAGCGCCTGGCGGCCGCCCACGCAGGGCAGCAGGCACAGCGACTCATCCCGGGCCCGGTGCAGCGACTGTTGCTCGAACACCTGGCCGATGTGCTCCGGGAGGCGCCCCAGCCCCTGCAACAACCACTGGCGCGCCGCCGGGTTCAGCGCGTGCAGGCGGCCATCGTCGTCCCAGGCCAGCAGGTAGTCCGGCTGGCTGTCGACATAGCCCGGGCTGTGGTGGGCCCGCAGCACCCAGAAGCCCTGGGCGCTGCTCATGAAAAACGCCTGTTCGATCTCCCGTGCGCTCTGCACCACCATCTGCCGGATCAGGTGCTGGGAGCGGCGCTCGTCCGGGGAGCGCACCGCCGACACATCGAGCACCCCGAGCAGTTCGCCCTGGGGGTCGAAGACCGGCGCGGCGGAGCAGGTGAGGCCGATAAAGGCGGCGCGAAAATGGTCGCGCTTGTGCACCGTCACCGGGGCCCGGGCGGTGAGGACCGCGGCCACGCCACAGGTGCCTTCCTCGCCCTCGGACCAGCAGGTGCCCAGGTACAGCCCGGCCTTGCGGCAGTCATTACGGATGGTGCTTTCGACCCGGTAGTCGATGGTCTGGCCCTGGGCGTCGGTGAGCAGCACGCAATAATCGGCGTCGCGCACCCGGCCGTGCAGGCGCGCGACCTCTTCGCTGGCGATGCGCAGAAACAGCTCGGAACGCTCGCGGCATTCCTGCAGCACATTCTGCGACAGGATCCGTGGCCCCTGCAGCGAGCCCGGGTCCAGGTGATGTTGCTCCATGGAGCGGCGCCAGGAATCGAGGATCAGGTCCGAGACCGGCAGTTGCGGCAGGTGTTCGGCGTTTCTCAAGACACGGCTGACGCAATCCACATGCGCCTTTGACTGTGCGCAAAGCATGAGGGCCTCCGGTTCCAGCTTCTTATCGTTGTGCGGGCATTAAGCGCCGAACACCGGCCGCCGACAAGCGCCCTCTGATCGCAGGTCGGGGTGAGACGCAACGTCTCAAGGTCTCGTCCAGGCCCCGTGCAGCCTGACATGCAGCGTCTCAGCCGGTGTCTTCCTTGAACACTCGGCCACTCCTTGCGCGAGGCCCTGGCGCGGGCCTTTGCGGGATTTTTCAGCGACCTGGCACCGGCCTTGCTCTAGCCCTGATACCCAGCCTGACTGGCCAGATAATAAGAAGAGGTGCCCTATGTCGTTCGTTCAAGGTTCGTTCGCCGTTGTGCCCGGGGTGGCGGCATGAGCCGTTTGCCCTTGACCGTGGGCATCATCGCCAACCCGGCCTCGGGGCGCGACGTGCGCCGCCTGACCGCCAACGCCGGGCTGTTTTCCAGCACCGACAAAGTCTCGGTGATCCAGCGCCTGCTGGCGGCCTTTGGCGCCACCGGTATCGAACGGGTGCTGATGCCCACCGACATGACCGGCATCGCCGCCGCGGTGCAGAAAAACAGCCACAGCCGCCAGGCCCGGGACAGCCACTGGCCGGCGCTGGAGTTTCTCGACCTGACCCTGCGCCAGAGCGTCGAAGACACACGCAAGGCCGCACGCTGGATGGCCGAGCGCGGGGTGGCGCTGATTGCCGTGCTCGGGGGCGACGGCACCCACAAGGCGGTGGCCGCCGAGGTCGGCGATATTCCGCTGCTGACCCTGTCCACCGGCACCAATAACGCCTTCCCCGAACTGCGCGAAGCCACCAGCGCCGGGCTGGCCGGCGGGTTGTTCGCCAGCGGGCGAATCCCGGCCGAGATCGCCCTGCGGCGCAACAAACGGCTGCTGGTGCGCGAGCCCGCACGGGGCCTGCACGAGATCGCCCTGGTGGATGTGGCGGTGTCCTCGCTGCCCTTTATCGGCGCCCGCGCCATCAGCCGCGCGGCGGACCTGGCCGAGGTCTTCGTGACCTTTGCCGAGCCCCAGTCCATCGGCCTGTCTGCCCTGTGCGGGCTGTGGCTGCCGGTCACCCGCCAGGAACCCTACGGCGCCTGGATGCGCCTGGAGCCCAATGCGCCCCAGGCCCTGCTGGTGCCCTTGGCCCCGGGGCTGTTGCAGGGCTGTGGGGTGCGCGACGCCGGTTACCTGCAACCCGGAGTGCCCCGGCCCCTGTCCCTGCCCAGCGGCACCCTGGCCCTGGATGGCGAGCGCGAAATCGAATTCAACCTGCATGACCGACCCACGGTCACCCTCGATGGCGGCGGCCCGCTGAGCATCGATGTCCAGGCGGCCCTGGCGTTCACGGCGCAAGAGCGCCTGTTGGCCATCGGTCGCGCACACCCGCAACACCCCGTGAACCTTCAGCACCAAGACACTCCTGGAGAATAAAAATGTCGACACCTTTGACCTCTGACCAGTTGCTGCATGCCTACCAGGTGATGCGCACCATCCGTGCCTTCGAAGAGCGCCTGCACGTGGAATTCGCCACCGGCGAGATCCCCGGTTTCGTCCACCTGTATGCCGGCGAAGAAGCCTCGGCCGCAGGCGTCATGGCCCACCTGGGCGACGACGATTGCATCGCCTCCAACCACCGCGGCCACGGCCATTGCATCGCCAAGGGCGTGGACGTGTACGGGATGATGGCCGAGATCTACGGCAAGAAAACCGGGGTCTGCCAGGGCAAGGGCGGCTCCATGCACATCGCCGATTTCGAGAAGGGCATGCTCGGCGCCAACGGCATTGTCGGCGCCGGCGCGCCACTGGTGGTGGGCGCGGCCCTGGCCGCCAAACTCAAGGGCACCGACAGCGTGGCGGTGGTGTTTTTCGGCGATGGCGGCTCCAACGAAGGCGCGGTGTTCGAGGCCATGAACATGGCCTCGGTGTGGAACCTGCCGTGCCTGTTTATCGCCGAGAACAACGGCTACGCCGAGGCCACGGCCTCCAACTGGTCGGTGGCCTGCGACCACATCGCCGACCGCGCCGCCGGCTTCGGCATGCCCGGGGTCACGGTCGACGGCTTTGACTTCTTTGCCGTGCACGAAGCCGCCGGCGCCGCCGTGGAACGGGCCCGGGCCGGGGAGGGACCCTCGCTGATCGAGGTCAAGCTGACCCGCTACTACGGCCACTTTGAAGGCGATGCCCAGACCTACCGCGCGCCGGATGAGGTCAAGCATTTTCGCGAGCACAACGACTGCCTGATGCAGTTCCGCGAGCGCAGCACCCGCGCCGGGCTGGTCCAGGCCAGCCAGTTGGACCAGATCGACCACGAGGTCGAACTGTTGATCGAAAACGCCGTGCGCAAGGCCAAGTCCGACCCCAAGCCGAGCCCTGCCGACCTGCTCACCGACGTCTACGTCTCCTACCCCTGAATACTCCCTATAACAAGAATCGAGACCTCTATCATGGCGAGAAAAATCAGTTATCAGCAGGCCATCAACGAAGCCCTGGCCCAGGAAATGCGCCGCGACCCCAGCGTGTTCATCATGGGTGAAGACGTCGCCGGCGGTGCCGGTGCCCCCGGTGAAAACGACGCCTGGGGCGGGGTGCTGGGCGTGACCAAAGGCCTGTACCACCAGTTCCCCGGGCGCGTGCTCGACACCCCGCTGTCGGAGCTGGGCTATGTCGGCGCGGCGGTCGGCGCGGCCACCTGCGGCGTGCGCCCGGTGTGCGAGTTGATGTTCGTCGACTTCGCCGGCTGCTGCCTGGACCAGATCCTCAACCAGGCGGCCAAATTCCGCTACATGTTCGGCGGCAAGGCCGCCACCCCGCTGGTGATCCGCACCATGGTCGGCGCCGGGCTGCGCGCGGCGGCCCAGCACTCGCAGATGCTGACCTCACTCTGGACCCACATCCCCGGGCTGAAAGTGGTGTGCCCATCCTCGCCCTACGATGCCAAGGGCTTGTTGATCCAGGCCATCCGCGACAACGACCCGGTGATTTTCTGCGAGCACAAAATGCTCTACAGCATGCAGGGCGAAGTGCCGGAAGAGCTCTACACCATCCCCTTCGGCGAGGCCAACTTCCTGCGCGACGGCAAGGACGTGACCCTGGTTTCCTACGGGCGCACGGTCAACACCGCGATGGACGCGGCGCGCAGCCTGGCCGGGCGCGGCATCGATTGCGAAGTGATCGACCTGCGCACCACCAGCCCGCTGGATGAAGACAGCATCCTCGAAAGCGTGGAGAAGACCGGGCGTCTTGTGGTCATCGACGAAGCCAACCCGCGCTGCTCCATGGCCACCGATATCTCGGCCCTGGTGGCGCAAAAAGCCTTCGGCGCGCTCAAGGCACCGATTGAAATGGTCACCGCGCCGCACACCCCGGTGCCGTTCTCCGATGCCCTGGAAGACCTGTATATCCCCGACGCGGCGAAGATCGAAAACGCCGTGCTCAAGGTCATCGAATGGAGCCAGCGCTGATGAGCCAGATCCATACCCTGACCATGCCCAAGTGGGGCTTGTCGATGACCGAGGGCCGGGTCGATGCCTGGCTCAAGGAAGAAGGCCAGGCCATCACCAAGGGCGATGAAGTGCTGGACGTCGAGACCGACAAGATCTCCAGCAGCGTCGAGGCGCCGTTCTCCGGGATACTGCGGCGGCAGATCGCGCGCCAGGACGAAACCCTGTCCGTCGGCGCCTTGCTCGGCATCGTGGTCGAGGGCGACGTCAGCGACGCCGAGATCAATGCGGTGATCGAGCAGTTCCAGGCCGACTTCGTACCCGGTGCCGGCGCCGAGGAAGACAGCGGGCCCAAGCCGCAGAAAGTCGAACTGGACGGGCGCCTGGTGCGCTACTTCGAGCGCGGCGAAGGCGCTGTGCCGCTGGTGCTGGTGCACGGTTTCGGCGGCGACCTCAACAACTGGCTGTTCAACCATGAAGCCCTGGCCGCCGGGCGCCGGGTGATCGCCCTCGACCTGCCGGGCCATGGTGAATCGGCCAAGCAGTTGCAGCGCGGCGACCTGGATGAACTGAGCGGCGTGCTGCTGGCGCTGCTCGATCACCTGGATATCCCCGAGGCGCACCTGGTGGGCCATTCCATGGGCGGTGCGGTATGCCTCAACGCCGCGCGCCTGGCCCCGCAGCGGGTGCGCTCGCTGACCCTGATCGGCAGCGCCGGCCTGGGCCCGGAAATCAACGGCAGCTACCTGCAGGGGTTTGTCGAGGCGGCCAACCGCAATGCCTTGAAGGCGCCGCTGATGCAGCTGTTCTCCAACGCCGAGCTGGTCAACCGGCAGATGCTCGAAGACATGCTCAAGTACAAGCGCCTGGAAGGGGTGGACAGCGCCCTGCGGCAACTGGCGGCGAACCTGTTCGGCGAAGGCCGGCAACAGCTCGACCTGCGCGCCGTGGTCCAGGACGGCGCGCAACCGGTGCTGGTGATCTGGGGCAGCGATGACGCGATCATCCCGGCGGCCCACAGCCAGGGCCTGGCGGCGCAGATCGAGATCCTGCCGGGCCAGGCGCACATGGTGCAGATGGAAGCGGCGGAACAGGTCAACCGGCTGCTGCTGGAGTTTATCCGCCAGCACTGAAGCTCGTGATGGCTGCGCCGGCCCCCTGGCTGCGCAGCCCTATAACAATAAGGAGTAGCCAAGATGGGTGTTTCTCTGAAATCGACTCAAAGCATGCGCGCCGCCGTGTGGCATGGCCGCAACGATATCCGCGTCGAAGACGTGCCGCTGCCGGGCGCGCCACCGGCCGGCTGGGTGCAGATCCGCGTCGAGTGGTGCGGCATCTGCGGTTCCGACCTGCATGAATACGTGGCCGGTCCGGTGTTTATTCCGGTGGATGCGCCGCACCCGCTGACCGGGATCAAAGGCCAGTGCATCCTCGGCCATGAGTTCTGCGGCGAGATCGTCGAGCTCGGCGCCGGGGTCCAGGGCTTCAGCGTCGGCGAGGCGGTGGCGGCCGATGCCTGCCAGCACTGCGGCACCTGTTATTACTGCACCCACGGCCTGTACAACATCTGCGAAAACCTGGCCTTCACCGGGTTGATGAACAACGGCGCCTTTGCCGAATGGGTCAACGTACCGGCCAATCTGCTGTACAAATTGCCGGCCAATTTCCCGGCCGAAGCCGGGGCGCTGATCGAACCCCTGGCGGTGGGCATGCACGCGGTGAAAAAGGCCGGCAACCTGCTGGGGCAGAACGTGGTGGTGGTCGGCGCCGGGACCATCGGCCTGTGCACCATCATGTGCGCCAAGGCCGCCGGAGCGGCCCAGGTCATCGCCCTGGAAATGTCCGGCGCACGCAAGGCCAAGGCCCTGGAAGTCGGCGCGACCCACGTGCTCGACCCCAAGGCGTGCGACGCCCTGGCCGAGGTCAAACGCCTGACCGGCGGCCTGGGGGCCGATGTCAGCTTTGAATGCATCGGCAACAAACACACGGCCAAGTTGGCCATCGACCTGATCCGCAAGGCCGGCAAATGCGTGCTGGTGGGCATCTTCGAAGAGCCCAGCGAGTTCAACTTCTTCGAGCTGGTGGCCACCGAGAAACAGGTGCTGGGATCCCTGGCCTACAACGGCGAATTCGCCGACGTGATTGCCTTTATCGCCGACGGCCGCCTGGACATCACGCCGCTGGTGACCGGGCGTATCCAGCTGGAAGAGATCGTTGGCCAGGGCTTTGAAGAACTGGTCAACAACAAGGAACACAACGTGAAAATCATCGTTTCACCGGGTCGCGTGTAGCACGCCCAAGCGGGCGATTTTGGCGATGGCCGTGGGTGGCCATCGCACTTTTTCAGGTTTTGCCGCTCTATTCATGGCCAGGCCGCGCTGATCCCCAGCTGTGCCAGTGAATATTGACCCGGTGCCGATGGCCTACGCCCCCTTCTTTTGCATGAAGCAATTGCTGCGCCGCCCCCTGCTGTTGGCAGGGCTGTTGGTGCTCTGTTCCAGTGGCTGCAGCCAGCAGCAAGGACGCGATATCGCGGAACAGTTTCGTAAAGGCAAACCCGACGAATTCTTCCAGACCAGCGTCGACCGCATGGCCACCCTGGGCATGCGCGACAACCTGCAAAGCCTGTACCTGCTGATGGGCAAGCTGTACCTGCGCAACCCGACGCAGTGGCGAAAATCGGGTTACCCCGACGGCACCACCGCCCAGCGCGAGATCCGCAACGCCATCGAAAAGCGCCAGCCGCTGCCTTCATTGGGTGATCGGCGGGATCTGGCGGCCTTGAGTTATTCCCTGAGCCCGGAATTTCAGGGGGATCGGGTCGGGGCGTTTATCTATGCCATTGGCAGCATGCTGGTGACGGCCCATGGCGGGCGCACCGAGTTTTATATGACGGATGCGATTGATCCGCAGTTTGTCAGCAATGCGGCGCGCAATATTGAGAAGGCTACCTGGCTGTTGAGTCAGCGGCAGGATGCCAATGGGGTGCTGTTGTTGTTTTCCAATGAGATTTCGGAGGAGGGCAGCAATCTGAGTTTTGCGGTGGAGTTTGGGAAGATTGTGGCGCGGTTGGATTTGCTGACGCAGATGTTGGATGAGCGGTATCGGCGGATTGGGTTGAATTATGCGCAGAGTTTGTTGCTCATGAATTTTTTGCCGGTGCAGTAACCCTGACCTCCCAGGCGGCCCTCCGGCCGGCCTGGCTCACGGCTTGCCCCGCATCCTTGTGGCGAGGGAGCTTGCTCCCGCTGGGTCGCGCAGCGGCCCCAAGACCGGGCGCCTCGGGTTTATGGGTGTACATATCCATTGCTGCGGGTGTGGCTGCCAAGGGTTCCGCCCTTACGGCGGGTCACTTTGGAACAGCCCCAAAGTAACCAAAGGGCTCTTGCCCCACCACTCGGTGCCTCGCTTCGGCTCGGCATGCCCGAACGAAGGCAGTGATCCGTGGGCCGCCGCGATGGGCCATCCCTGGCCCAGCGCGGCTAACCCGGCGTCCTGCCGGGTTGCCCACGGCTCACTGCCTGCGTTCGGCCATCGTGGTTTAACGGGGCGCCTCAGATCAAAATCAAAAGCAAAATCAAGACGGCGGCCTTCCGGCCGGCCTGGTTTTGGTTCGTTCGTGTCCTTGTCGCCGCTAGCCTGCGAGGCTGCGCTGGCCTTCACAGAGACACAAGACGCCTGATGACACACCTGCAGCATCCCTGCGCAGCCCAGCATCTGTGGCGAGGGAGCTTGCTCCCGTGGGCTCTCGGCAGGCCCTTTATCTCAACCTGTTCCCAAGCCCTATTTCACGTCAGCTTAAGTTTCTTTCCGGCCATGAAGATCGCGCCGACGCTCAGGCAGGCGGCCAGCATCAGGTAGAAGCTGGGCGCCAGTGGTGAGCCGGTGAGGGCGATCAGGCCGGTGGCGATGACCGGGGCGAAGCCGCCGAAAATGGTCACGCCCAGGTTGTAGCTCAGGGACATGCCCGTGACCCGGGTACGCACCGGGAAGATGTCGGCCATCAAGGACGGTAGCGGCGCAAAGTACACCGCTTTGATCAAGGCCATCATCGCCACCACCAACAGCAGGGAGCTGGCGCTGGGGCGGCTGTTGAGCCAGAAGAAGGCCGGCAGGATTGCTACGGCATAGACCACCGCGGCCCCGAGCATGATTTTCAAGCGGCCAATATGGCCGGATATGTAGCCGACGATGGGGGTGACGATGGTCAGGATCAGGCCGCCGGTGAGGGTCGCCAGGAAGCCCGAGGATTGGGCGATGTCCAGGCGGGTGGCGGCGTAGGACGGCATGTACTGAATCATGTAGTTCGACGCCGTCGACACCACCAGGGTGCCCATGGCGATCAGCAGCAGGGTTTTCTGTGTCAGCAGCACGTCGCGCAGGGGGCGCTCTCCGGGTTCGCAGGCTTTGAAGTCCGGTGATTCGTCGACGGTGCGGCGGATGTACAGGCCCACCGGCCCCAGCAGCAGGCCGAAGAAGAACGGCACGCGCCAGCCCCAGTCGAGCATTTGCTGAGGGTCCAGGTGAGTGGTCAGGACGTAGCCGAAGGTCG
This sequence comes from Pseudomonas sp. CF161, assembly GCF_000416215.1. Taxonomy (NCBI): domain Bacteria; kingdom Pseudomonadati; phylum Pseudomonadota; class Gammaproteobacteria; order Pseudomonadales; family Pseudomonadaceae; genus Pseudomonas; species Pseudomonas sp. CF161. The sequence continues at coordinate 146,646 of NZ_ATLP01000117.1, read as the reverse complement.
AGGCGATCACCACGCCGAAGCCTTGGCTGGCGAACTGCAGGCTGGCGACAAAATGTCGGGTGCGCTGCGGGGCGTGTTCCAGCATGAACGCGGTGGAGGTGCCGAACTCGCCGCCGGCGGAGAAGCCTTGCAGCAGTCGGGCCAGGAGAATGCCGATGGGCGCGGCAATGCCCAGGGTCGCGTAGCCGGGCATGATGGCGATCAAGAAGGTCCCGGCCAGCATGATCAGGATTGATAACGTCAGGGCCTTTTTGCGGCCCTGGCGGTCGGCATAGGAGCCGAGCATCGCAGCGCCTAAAGGGCGAATCAGGAACGAGATGCCGAAGGTGGCAAACGCCAGCAACAGGGAAAAGGTCGGGTCGGACGTGGGGAAGAACACCTGGCTGATGGTCAGCGCGAAGTAGGCGTAGATCGACAAGTCGAACCACTCCAGGGTGTTGCCGATCAATGCCGCGCCTACGGGTTTCCACAAAGACTTGTGTTGCATCTGGATGGCGGTCGAGGTGGCTGCTAACTCGGTCATAACGCACGCTCCTGCTTATTGTTGGATTTTGAGCGACAGATGCCCGGGGCGAACCGGGTCGTAATATCAGGCTTGCGGCAGGTCTCCCAGGTCCCAGAACAGTGCGGTCATGATCTCCAGGCCTTCGCGAATCACTGGCAATAGCAGGTGTTCGTCCGGCGCATGCTGCGAGCAACCGGGGTAGGAGTGGGGAATCCACAGCGTCGGTAACCCCAGCACTTCGGCAAAGATGTCGTTGGGCAAGGTGCCCGCCAGGTTTGGCAGCAGGGCCAGGCGCTGCGCACTGCTGCCGGCGATCGAGCGTTTGGCGAACTGCACCCAGGGGTTGTCAGGGTCCAGGCGAGTGGCCGGCGAGCAGCGCTCAACGATGACCTCGACCTGGCTGAAACCTGCGCGGTCCAGGTGCTCGCGCAGCAGGCTGTGCAACTGCTGCCAAGGGGTGCCCACCACGAAACGCAGTTGGCAGAAGGCCACGGCCCGAGGCGGAATGGCGTTCACCGGTTTCTGCGGGTTGCCGGTGCTGAAGGCGAGGATTTCCAAGGTGTTCCAGGCGAACAGGCGCTCGCCCAGGGTCAGCCCCGGTTCGCCCCAGTGTTCGTCCAGGGGGCGGCCCAGGGAGTCGCGCTCGATCTCCAGGTCGGCGATGGCGGCGCGCACGCTGTCGGGAATATTCGTTGGCACCAGCTCGCGGCAGAGGATGCGACCGTTCTGATCCACCAGGCTGGCCAGGGCGTTGGCCAGGACCACGCCGGGGTTGCACATCACGCCGCCCCAGTTGCCCGAATGCAGGCCTTTGTCGCGGGTATTGACCTCCAGGCGGAACTGCGCGGCGCCCCGCGAACCGAGGAACAGCGTTGGCCGCGAGGGGTTCAGGCGCGGGCCGTCGGAGGCGATAAACACATCGGCCCGCAGCAACTCGGCGTGCTCCTGGCACAGTTGGCGCAGCCCCGGAGAGCCGGCTTCTTCGCCCATTTCAAACAGCAGCTTGAGGTTGAAACACAGGCGCCCGTCGCGGGCCTTGAGCACTTGCTCCAAGGCGGTGAGGTTGATGCTGTGCTGGCCCTTGTTGTCGGCGGTGCCGCGGCCGTACCAGCGTTCGCCTTCCAGGGTCAGATTCCAGGGGTCGAGGCCCTCGCGCCATTGCTCGGCATAGCCCGGCACCACATCGCCATGGCCGTAGCTGAGCACGGTGGTCAGTGCCGGGTCTTCCAGGCGCGTGGCAATCAGGAACGGCCCACCGGCCTCAGGGTTGCGCAGCACCTGGCAGTCAAAACCCAGGCGCTGCAACAGCGGCTGGATTTCTTCCATCAGGTAACGCAGCAGTTCGCTGGCGTGGGCGGGGTCCTGGCTGTCACTGCGAAACGCCACCCGGCGCCGCAGGTCCTGTTCAAAGTGGCCGTCGTCCAGGTACTGGCGGACGCCGGCAAGGGCAGCTTGCTTGGTCATTGCAACTCCGGTCGGGCAGGGGAACGGGGCCATAGTGGAGTCGGTCAAGACATCTGTATATTGCTGTTTTTTGAAGCCGTGATTCTAATAATCAGATGCCTTGGGCAGGGGAAAACAGATGGACTATCGGTATTTTTTGGCGGTTATCGATGCCGGTTCCCTGGCAGCGGCGGGGGAGCGGCTGCACATTGCGCCCAGTGCCGTGAGCCGGCAGATTGCCCTGCTCGAGGAGAGCGTCGGCGTGCCGCTGTTCGAGCGCCGTCCGCGCGGCATGCAACTGACCGCCGCCGGCGAGGCACTGGCCGAACATGCCCGGCGTACCTGGCTGGAGCAGGAAAACATCCTCGCCGAACTACGGGGCGAGGGTTACCCGGGGGCCAAGGTTATTCGGCTGGTGTCCACCGAGGGCTTGTCGCGTTATTTCCTGCCACGGGCGTTGCTCGAACATCACCGCCTGCGCCCCGGGGCCGAGTACCGGCTGGATGTGATCTCGCCCCATGAGTGCGTGCAGCGCATTCGTCGGGGCGAGGCGGATGTGGGTCTGACGTTCAGCACCGAACCGGTGGAGGGGGTCAATGTGTGTTACTCGATCCGCTCGCCGATCCGCGCCCTGATGCGTGCGGGGCATCCGTTGGCTGGCGCTGGGTTGCTGTCCTTGGAAGACGTGCAGGCGTTTCCTGTGGCCCTGACCCCGAAGGGCACGACTCAGCGGCAACTGCTGGACCTGGTGTGCCAGATGGACGGCCTGAGTTTTAACCAGGTGATGACCTGTAACTTCTCCGGGGCTTTGCATGAGTTTGTGCGCCAATCCGACACGGTAGCGTTTGCCAGTGCCATCAGTGGCGAAGGGCAGGGGATGGATGGGCTGGTGTCGGTGCCGTTGTCCAACCCGCGCTTGGGGGATCGGGATGTTCAGGTGCTGACCATGCCCAAGCGGGTGCTGCCGGAGAGTTTGGTGTTTTTTATTGAGGCGTTGATTGTGGGGTTGCAGAAGGAGGGGGGGTAGATCAAACGTTAAACCCAGGCGGCCCACCGGCCGGCCTGGGAGGCTGCGCTGGTCCTATCAGACACTGCAGCAGCATCCAGTGGCGAGGGAGCTTGCTCCCGCTCGAGCGCGTAGCGGTCGTAAACCTGAACCCGCCGATCTTCTGGGTGTACATATCCATTGTTGCGGTTGTGGCTGCTATGGGTTCCGCTCTTACAGCGGGTCACTTTGGAACAGCCCCAAAGTAACCAAAGGGCTCTTGCCCCACCACTCGGTGCCTCGCCTAGGCTCGGCATGCCCTCACTCCGGCATTGATCCGTGGGCCGCCGCAATGGGCCATCCCTGGCCCAGTGCGGCTAACCCGGCGTCCTGCCGGGTTGCCCACGGCTCAATACCTGCGTTCGGCCATCGTGGTTAACGGGGCGCCTCAGATCAAAATCAAAATCAAAATCAAGACGGCGGCCTTCCGGCCGGCTTGGTGCGTCGCTCTGTAGTCGCTGCCGAGCCTGCGCTGGCCCTCCCAGTCACCCAACACATCCGCCACTGCCACCGCCCGAACGCCCCCAAATCCTCATCCGCAGCTACAGGTCAACTGCTCGCCGCCCTCGCTCCTCACCGCCCCAATTTCTCCATCGCCGCATCCGCCAGAAAAGACGACCGGCTCTTGATGTTGTGCTCGCGCACGAACCGGTCGATCCGCTGAATCACGTACCCGGGCAAGGTCACGTTGACCTTCTCGGTTTTGCCCAGGTAAGGCGCGACGTCGATGTCTAGCATGCCCCAGCCCATCCCCGCGAAATCGGGGTTGGCGCGGTGCTGGCCGATGGAGGTGGGCAGGGGAATGGCGTGTCCTGAGCGGGCCAGTTCTTCGAGCATGATGTGGGCGATTTCCATGGCGGCGCCGTACGCGGTCTCGAAGGTGTCGCCAGCGGTGACGGCTCCAGGAATGTCGGGAATCTGGATGCCGGTGGCGGTGTGTTCGTTGCCCCACTCGATGCAGATGGGATATTGCACGGGGATCTCCTCAATAAATGAAGGCTGAAGGGCTACATCAGTCCAGCCAGTTTCCGGATGGCCCTGACCGTGCCCCGTGGCAGGTCCTTCTTCGGGTGCGGCACCGGAACGGTCTCGGGCCGATAGGGATGCTTGAACAGGTTGTGGCTTCCGGTAACCCGGTCCAGTACCCATCCTGCGGCTTCAAGCTCCTTGATCAGCTGTCTGCTTTGCACCTCCATCTCCTTATCGGGGTGAGGGGTGCTTTATAACTCCAGGCGCATGGTAACGCAGGTTGAATTGTGTGTCTGGAGTTATGTATCGGAAAGTGTCGTTCAGGCGTCTTGGCAAACATCAAAGCGCTTTCGGCCAACGGCTGCCGGTCGCAAAGGGCTGCAAGGGGCCGATTTTTGAAAAAAACGCGCTTTGTACAACACTTAGGGTTCGCCTGTGGGTTTGCCTCGGTTCAGCGCGGCTGGAATGAAGGCATCAGGCCTGATTCTGGAGAAGAAAAATGCTCAACAAAAACACCATCTGCCTCTGGTACAACGGCACTGCGCAAGACGCTGCGCAGTTCTACGCCCAGACCTTCCCGGACAGCGCCGTAATCGCCGTTCATCACGCGCCTGGCGACTACCCGGCGGGCAAGCAGGGCGATGTCATAACGGTCGAGTTCACGGTCATGGGCCTCCCTTGCCTCGGGTTGAACGGCGGGGCAGGGATCACCCATAACGAGGCTTTTTCATTCCAGGTGGCGACCGACGATCAAGCCGAAACGGACCGCTTGTGGAACGCGATTGTCACCAACGGAGGCCAGGCAAGCGTCTGTGGCTGGTGCAAGGACAAGTGGGGCGTGTCATGGCAGATCACGCCCCGGGTGTTGACCGCCGCGATCATCGATCCCGATCCCGCGGCGGCCAAGCGCGCTTTCGACGCCATGATGACCATGACCAAGATAGACATCGCCGCCATCGAAGCCGCACTCGCCGGTTAGCCGGCCTGTGAGCCGCTGCCTTTTACTGTTGGCCGTCATCCGAACGCAGCGGCTACAGAGCCTGTAGCCGCTGCCGAGGCACGAGGCTGCGCTGGCCAGAGCCGACGCCGTGATACTTCAGGTGCATCAGGGCTCTTGTCCCGTACGCCACTGAATCACCTCCAACACCGCGCACCCTTCCTGGGTGAGCAGGTGCACCCCACGAGTGATCCGCGTCAGATCACAGTCGGCAATATCTTTCAGATTAAGCGTGGACAGCGTGTCCATCAGATCCCGCACCACAGTGAAACGATGGGCCGCACTGCTGGCCAGATCGTTCAGAGAGGCTTGGGTGTCGAGGTAGAAAACCGCTTGATCGGCGTCGTGGGTGTCGACAGGGGAGAAGCGGGAAAGCGATTGATCGTCCATGGTCGTTACTCGTTGTAGAGCTTCCACCCTTTGCGGCCAAGCAAATTGAGGGTGGCAGCTGTGCGAGGGTTGGCCGACCGGATACAACGACACCGGCACACCCGAAGGTGTCCCGCACACAGCCGCCATAACACAAAATCACAGGCACAAAAAAAGCGTCTGCAATGGTGTTTTGGACGCTGATGCGTCGTTGTAATTCGACCGGCCAAGGTCGTTCGCGGATTTTGCCGCGAGGGCGAACTATAGGGGCGGGGCGTGAGCGACGCAACCGAGTATTGATGGTGGTGTTTGAGTGATTGTGTCGTGGCGATAGCAGTGGCTATGGCGATCTGTAATTAGGTTGTGAGTCGTCCTTGGAATTTGAAGAAATATATGACGGATCGAGCTATCGGCCAAAAGCAGCCGCTCGCAATTGTCCGCTTTCGACCCTTTGTTGCTGATGATGAATAGCAGAGATCGACCAAACCAGAATGCTTACTCGCTAGCCTCCTATATACCCGTTAAAGCAAACGCTGTGAGTATATAGGGGGCATCTAGGCTGTATATTATTGCCGTGATTAATCACTCATCACACCCTTTCGAGAGAGGATCAGCGGTAATCGCCACCGACTATATAGAACTCATGCTAATCAGCACCCTTCGCACTTTCGTAATCTTCAATCTGGGAGACTCGTTCAAATATCACCCCGAAATTTGAAAAATCAAAATCTTTTGCGAATTCCGAATTGCCCTCTACCAAATCTGCAAACCTTGCCTTTGAATGCGCTCCGGCCAACTCAGAAACATTACTGTCGAAAATTTTCTTTATAGATTCCTCCGCTTCTTCGGGCTTCTGCCTAAGTTGAGGGACAGCTTTGCCTCTATTGACAGAGGCAGATTGAAAATAAAATATCTCATTGTCAAAATGCAATCGTTTTCCATCATGGGTTTTTTTTAGTTCATCATCGGTATAATAAAACTCGATAGAAATATTCGAGTATGCCTCTCGGCCAGAGGGTACAGGCAAGCAAAGCCCATAAACATTGTGCCCATAATTTTTGAACATCCGGCCTTTTTCTTCAATGCTTGCAACGATTTTTTCTACATCCCGATCAAATATACCGATAACTGTACAGCTTTGTTTAAGTTTAGATAGCTGTTCCAGTAGTTTTTCAAGCTTCGAATCTCCCCAGTCTGCGGGAACATCGAAGTAATTTAGTGAGCCGCCACATCCTAAAGACTTAGCCGCCGCCCTTAAATGTTGGATGTCAGTTTTACCTTCCGTTACTATCAAGGTTCTCTTGCTTTCCTCGCTCGCCGCCTTCAATTTCAGGAATTGCTCTCGAAAACTTACACTGTCACCGACCATCATGTCGTAGACCTCAGTGTAAAGATCGCTGTTATAAGGGTTCTTTGTTATTCCGAAATTGTCCAGGTCAATAATTTTGGAGCGACTTATAGCTTCGTCGGCCAACCCCATCGCCATAAATGGGGAGTGGGAACTTGTAACAAACTGTACGTTTGGAAAGATCGAAAACAATTTTGGCATGACTTCTTTTTGAAGTCGTATATGTAAATGTTTATCTGCCTCGTCAATGAGTACTATGCCGGATACGCTCGATATTGGGTTTTCACCTATAATAACATCCGCCTGCCGTATGATCTCTCCGGCCAAACACAATGCTGCCGCCTCGCCTGCGGAAATATGAAATATCGCCGGATAAAGGCATTCATTGCTATCAGAGTTTAATATCTGAATTCTCGTATTGCCAAACCCACGTGGACCAACGCCGAAACGAAATTTGGCTGAGGTTTTACCTTGCAAAATCAAGGTGATTATCTGATCAAGCAAAGATTTTATATTGGCTACGCCAGACTGTTGATATTGCATGTCCAATACAATATCCATTAGCCAATTTGAAAATGTGCGCAAGCCAGTAACCACCTCCAGTGGGTTAGGAAGTCTTCCCTTGAAATTATTTTCATTTCGGAAGGATAAATTTACCTCGTAAGGCTGATTGATATATCCCGGTGTTTCGTATCTATATGAAGGGAAATATGTGATGAGATTTGACTCGAAAATTAATTTTGCCTGAGCCTTTTCAATCTTCCAGTGCTTGACCATATTATTCTCAATAAGGCTATGAGACAGTGAATCGAAATCTATCTTGTTCTCGATCATTAAGTCTTGATATTCTGACTCATTCATGGATCCAAAAATATCTACATAATCAATTATTTCGCCATTCATGTTTAGGCGCATATAAAATATCGATGGACGACTCTCGTCTAACTTGTTCAAGCCCGATGTTACCCGGTAGAACTTATGTTCCTTACCTTCAAAGGACCCAGGAAACCAGTTTTTTGCCAACTCGTGAAAAGCGTCGGCTATGTGGGAAATTATAGTGGTTTTGCCACGACCATTTGCAGCTGTCAGTACCGCAATTTCGTTTTCTGATAAACTAACATCTAAGTAATCAAATGGAGATCTATTTTGAAATAATAGCTTTTCTATAAAAACTTTCATCAGTTAAATTCCCTAGCAAGTTGATTTTGGCTATAGTGCTCTGTTTACTCTTACTATCATCTGCCTAAGCTTTCTGATAAATCACCTACGCCCTGAGCTCGAACTGTTGACTTGGTAACCATCAAGAGAAGAGTTCTCAGACTCTCCCTAATTACCAAAATAAATCTAATAGTTAAAGTGGCTGATGATCATTGCCTATATCACAAGTCGCCCACGTCCACAGCGGATGGCGAACCAGTCTCGCAGAGAAACACGGAGACTAGAAGCGAAACGTGAACGGCGGAATCGGATCAAAACAGGTTACTTGTGAACGTCCGCTTCTGGCCGAAAGCAGCTAGTTGTAAACGGCTTCTATCGGCTCTAAGTCTTCCGTCTCTTAGAGGGCTATTGATCAGCGGCTGCTGGTCGACGTTTCTCAACCGTCACGCATAACCATCTCGCAAGACTCCGAACATTTCCTACACCAGAAAACCCCGTCTAGCTTTCCATGGACGCCCCCATGCCGCCCATTGCACTATTGCGCCGACTTTTCAGTCATCCACCATCCTCCCGTCAATGGCCGCCCCATCAACGGCCCACGCTAAGGAAGCAACCCGTTTTATGACCGTCTCCGAACTGTTCGCTGCTATTCGTAAACCCTATGTTGAGACGCTTTCACGTGTCGCTGCGCAGTGCGCGTCGCACGTTGAGCCGGCTTATAGAAACAGCGATGGCTCATTGGCCACGGAAGGTGCAATGGACACGCCCTGTCGGGTGGATTTGATTACAGCGGAGGGCGTTTCTGCTGGGCAGCTGGTGCAGGTCGATTCTGAAACCGAGCTGGCCTTTGAGCCTGTACGTTTTGAGCTTGGGCAGACGGCGGTGGTCATTTCGCCGTTTGGTTGGGACTGGTTGCCGTTGCAGGTGCGGGGTTTGAGTGGGGAGGTGGCTTCACAGGTGGTTCGGAGCTGGTTCTTTGAGTGGTTCGATGGGGAGGATGAGAACTCGCCTACCGAAGAAGGGCTGCAAGGTGTGGTGCATTTTGTGTCGGACCCGGAGGCGACGGAGGAGGGGTACAGGGTGAAGATTGATTTGGGGTCGGCTCCGGGGGAGGCGGTGGAGGGGCTGTTGTTTGAGTTGTCAGATGCGGGGGCTATTGGGGTTGCGCTTGGGTGAATGAGTACATCCGGAGAGGTACGGTATTTATGGGGGCCAGCGTAGCCTTCGGCAGCGGCTATAGGGGCGGATCAGGCCGTGCGGGAGGCTCCCTCGCCACAGAACCCACCCTTCCATAGCAACGGGTATCCAGCACCTGTTTTTCCTGACGTGGGCGCTCTTTTCAGTGACGTCTGTAGGCACTCCAGGCCCAGCAGGGCAATCCTGTCTAAGGGGAATGGCCAAAGGTCATATTCAACAGTTTCTGTCTTTATAGCGCTGTGCAGGCATTGCCCTGGAGTTACGGCACTTCAGCTTGAGTTTTTTCATCTTGAACACGGCGCGGCTCTTTAATGGGTCACTGCGTGATATGTGGTTACAGGAGGAGTGGGAGGGGTTTTTAATGTGCAAAGAGTGAACTGGATATAAGTGAATTTTTGCTCGTGGTTTTGCAGTTTAGTTAAAGGCCGATACTTGTGAGTATTTTGGCTTTTTATAAAAGAGTTTTTGGAGTGGTTCTTTAGGAATTGTCTTATGTGTCAGTGGTTTTTTGACTGCTACGCTGATGCCTGTTTGTAAAGGCAGTTGTTAATAATAATAAGGAAGGCTCATGAGTATTGAAAAGGCAATGCGTTATCAGGATTATTCTGTTCCTTATCTCGTAGATGAAACGTTGCGTGAAGGCATAGAGCGAACGGCGTTTCCCATCACCGTTGATGCGAAAGTATCTATTCTTAAAAAAATGATAGACGCTGGATTGCGCGACTTTGTTGTTGGGTGCGGTCCCGAAGAGCCATTGGTCTGGGATCGTTTGCATCAGGCACGAGAGGCGAATGAAATTCCTGCGAGTACCAAGGCCACCTTTATTGTTTTGCTGAACTGCTGGGAAACAGCTTTTCAGTATTTCAAAGCTCGTGAAAAACATGTTGGCTGGATTGCTGATACCGTATTCAGCTTTGGCATGATTACTTACAAACAAAGTGAGCTGGAGTTTGATCGTGCCGTAGCGGCCTTTCGAAGTATCGGTGCCACTAAATTCAAGGCCAGTGTTCTCAATAATTTCAGGAAGGGTATTTCTGAACCTCGTTATCAAGAGATCCGTCGACAGATCGATTGGGCTGTCAAACTGGGCGTCAGTGTTATTCGGATCAATGATTCTGTTGGGTCTTTACAACCACACGTTACTCAATGGTTGTGTTCAAAATTGGTAAAAGATTATCCGGAATTGGTTTTCTGTCTGCATGCTCACAATGATAACGGGTTGGCAGTGGCGAATACTATGCAAGCTATTAATTCAGGCTTTCAAATGGTCGAAGGTTCACTGGCTGGGTTCGGAAATCGCTCGGGTATTGCTCCGTTAGAGCAAGTGGTGAAAGTTTGCAATTCAAATAATATCACTTTGGGTGAGGGCGACCTTCGTTTGGGTAAATTAGTGGAGGCGGCTATTGCTTGTGAAGAGGCTTTTCTGCAGCTTCCTAATGTTTATCGTCCTGTGAGTGGCAGGTTTGAAACGGATTCCAACTACGGTGTCTTGAATATTCCTGATTTTCTCGAGACGGAAGATGATAAGGGGTATTTTGTGAATTATGTAGGTTTGCACCCTCATACGATTCGTCAAGCGCTTGAAAGTTACTCGTCTGGAGCGCTGGATGTATCTGGTATTTCAGATGATGTGCTATGGAAAATGGTCGGCCAGCTAAAGGTAGATATGAATCGGTCTATGTCGGGGTTGGAGTCTAATTACAAGAAGGTCATGAGTGATGTCATGGCTTTCTATCGCAAAAGCACGTATACGCCTCAGCAGTTGGCGCAGTATGCAGAGCGTGTTCTGTCACAAGAGAGTTCAACTCATGGATAAGGTCGCTACGGTGGTGCTGCCTTTATTTGCCATGATTTTTGCCGGGTTTTGGATCGTGCGTATAGGCGTTATTGGTAAGGAAACGGTAAAGGGCTTGGTCGGTGTGGTTTTCTGGTTATTCCTTCCTTGTTTTATTTTTATCAAGACACTTGGGACCCGTGATCACGCCGCGCTGGATTGGCGATTGTTGGGGGCTTACTACGCTGCCTGCTTAGTCACATTCATGATTGCCGCGCTGGGTGGTTGGAAGATTTGGGGTGGCGGCGCCAGGGTTGCTTGTCTGCGTGGCCTTTCGTCCATTTCCGGTGTGGTTGGGTACATGGGGTTGCCCTTGATGGTCATGGCCTTTGGCGATGAAGCAACGTTGCCAACGGTGATGATCACCATGGCCGACAACTTGGTAATTCTGGCGGGTGGGGCGTTCATCATGGAGATGACCGCTCAGCGCCGTGACGAGACCAGGCCCAGCATGCTCAGTGTGGTGAAATCCACGAGCAAGGCGATTATGACTAACCCGTTGATCCTTGCTGTGGCTTTGGCCGTGGTGTTTATCTTTGCCGAACTCTCGTTGCCGAGCCCGCTGCTGATATTCGCCACCCAAATGACTAATGCGACAGGGCCTCTGGCTTTGGTCGCCCTAGGGGCTGCATTTGCCGTGCACAAAAGTGAAAACCTGGCGAAGGCCGATACCCTTGCTTTAGCGATTTTGAAAGTAGTGGTATTGCCGGTGCTGGTGTTTATTTCAGCTAAGTACGTTTTTGAGTTAAGCGATTTTCTGGTGAAAATTGCGGTCATCATGGCGGCGTTACCCATTGCGGTTAACGTCTTTATCCTGGCGTCACGCTACAAGACATACGAGAGCGAAGTGTCCAGTAGCATGCTGCTTTCGGCAGTATTCGGCATTGCTAGCATCTCTTTGCTATTGGTCGTATTCGATTGATGGCTCTGTAAGGCTGTCAGAGGCTGAGTGAGCACTTCCACCTGTTGTTTTCGATGCTGTTCAGCCAGATGCGGGGGGAGATCCGCGTGTCGTCATTTGGCGGTATTGAGTGCTCGTGATGCTGGCTAAGATGCGGCTCTTTTCTCTTTAAGGACGAGAGCTGCATTGGCAGCGGTGCTGCGGAATCCATGGCCGTGGTACCAGCAGCAATGGATATGTAGACCTAGACGGTCGGGGGTGCAGGTTTGGGGCCGATGCGCGCTGCAGCGCCAGCCGGCTCAGCGGAAGCAAGATCTTATAGAAAAATTTTATCTCCTTAATTTTAAAGATAAATTAACTTCCGATTTATCGGCATGTTCTCTGCGCGACAGCGCAGCCTCGTTCCTCTGTAGCGGCTACAGGGCTGAAACCAGGCCGGCCGGAAGGCCGCCGTCTTGCCCTTGATTTTGATCTGAGGCGCCCCATTAAACCACGATGGCCGAACGCAGGCAGTGAGCCGTGGGCAACCCGGCAGGACGCCGGGTTAGCCGCACTGGGCCATGGATGGCCCATTGCGGCGGCCCACGGATCAATGCCTTCGTTCGGGCATGCCGAGCCTAGGCGAGGCACCGAGTGGTGGGGCAAGAGCGTTTTGCTTACTTTTGCGCTGTTCAAAAGTGAGCCGCTGTAAGAGCGGAACCTATAGCCGCCACACCCGCAGCAATGGATATGTACACTCATAAACCCGAGGCGTCAGGTCTTGGGGCCGCTGCGCGCTGGAGCGCCAGCCCGGCCCAGCGGGAGCAAGCTCCCTCGCCACAGCAAGCTCCCTCACCCCAACAAGCTCCACCCCCTTACAAAGGTCAGCTCGCCAGACCCGCAGATCCCAAATCTACACCCCAAAAATCAATGCACAATCTGCGCAAGAAACGCCTTGGCCCTCTCACTCTTCGGCGCCCCAAAAAATGCCTCCGGCGGCGCATCCTCCACAATCCGCCCCCCATCCAAAAACAACACCCGCTCCGCCACCTGCCTTGCAAACCCCATCTCATGGGTCACACACAGCATGGTCATGCCACTCCCCGCCAGTTTCACCATCACATCCAGCACCTCACTGACCATCTCCGGGTCCAGCGCCGAGGTCGGCTCATCGAACAACATAATCTTCGGCTCCATGCACAACGCCCGGGCAATCGCCACGCGCTGCTGCTGCCCGCCGGACAGCTGGCTCGGGTATTTGTCGGCCTGGTTCTCGATCCCCACCTTGGCCAGAAACCCCCGGGCCAGTTCCTCGGCTTTTTTGCGCGACAGGCCGCGAACGGTGATCGGCGCCAGGGTGCAGTTGTCGAGCACGCTCATGTGCGGGAACAGGTTGAAGTGCTGGAACACCATGCCCACTTCGCTGCGCACGCGGGCGGCTTCGCGGGTGGCTTGGGAGAGGTCGGTGTTGTCGATGAGGATCCGGCCTTTCTCGGCGATTTCCAGGCGGTTGATGCAGCGGATCAAGGTCGATTTGCCCGAGCCGGAAGGGCCGCAGAGGACGATGCGTTCGCCCTCGCGCACTTTAAGGTCGATGTCGTGCAGCACGTGGAACGCGCCATAGAATTTGTTCAGGCCGCTGATATCCACCACCACTTTGCGGGTGTCGGTGGCGGTGATCGGCGCGGTGGTCAACGGGGCAGTCTGGGTCAGCATGGTCGGGTCTCCGGCGATCAGTGGAAGCGGTCGGCGCTGTAGGGCGCAGGGTCGGTGAACGGCGCGGCGCCGGTGAGCATTTCCGCCAGCAGGCGGCCGCTGACCGGGCCCAGGGTCAGGCCGTGGTGGGCGTGGCCGAAGTTGAACCACAGGCCTTTATGGCGCGCGGCCGGGCCGATCACCGGGCACATGTCGGGCAGGCACGGGCGACGGCCGAGCCAGGGTTCGGCGTCGACCCGTTCGCCCAAGGGGTAGAAGCGGCGGGCCAGGGCTTCGCAGCGGCGCAGTTGGATTTCATTGATCGGGTCGTCGCGGTCGGCAAACTCAATGCCGGTGGTCAGGCGAATGCCGCCGACCATCGGCGCCAGCACGTAGCCGCCCACCGGGTCCAGCAGCGGGTGTTGTAAGTGAGTGCCCGGCAGCGACGCGTAGTGCATGTGGTAACCGCGCTTGATCGCCAAGGGGATCTGGTAGCCCAGGGGTTCGAAAATCCCCCGCGCTTCAGGGCCCAGGGCGACCACCGCCTGTTCGGCGCTGATCACGCCGGCCTCGCTCTGCACCTGCCACTGGCCGTCGACCTGGCGCAGGCTCAGGGCATCGCCGATCACGAAGCGGCCACCGCGCTGCTTGAACAGTTCGGCGTAGCCGCGGGTCAGGCCGCCCGGGTCGGTGACGGTCTTGGGGTCGAGCCAGTGCAGGCCGCCCACCACGTCGGGGTGCAGCCCGCTTTCCAGTTGGTGGATCTGCTGGCGGTCGAGCACCCGGTAGTTCAGGCCGTATTCCTCCAGGGCCAGGGCGTCGGCCTGGGCCTTGGCGAAGGCGGCCGGGTCGTTGAAGGCTTCGATCCAGCCTTCGCCTTGGATCAGGCCCTGCATCCCGGCGGGTTCGGCCAGTTGCATATGTTCGCTGACGCAGCGCTCGATCAGCGGCAGCATGGCGCGGGTGGCGAGGGCCAGGCCTTTGGGCGCGGAATGGCGCCAGTATTGCAGCAGCCAGGGGCCGGCCTTGGGCAGGTGGCTGAAGCTGTAGCGCACGTCCGATTGCTGGTTGAGGCCGTAGCGCAGCAGCTTCGACACTTCCCGGGGGAAGGCGTAGGGGATCACGCTGGCGCGCTCGATCAGCCCGGCGTTGCCGTGGCTGGTGCCGTTGCCCGGTGGCTGGCGGTCGAGCAGGATCACCTGCTGGCCGCGCGCTTGCAGGTGCAGGGCGGTGCTGACGCCGACGATCCCGGCGCCCAGAACGATGGTTTGGCAATGCATGGGGTCAATCCTTGGTACGCGGGCCGCCAGGGCGTCCCGCTGGAGTTCGGTCAGTTGAGGTGGCGGCTGAGGCGGCCTTCGAGAAGTTTCAGGCTGCGCCGCACCACTTCAACGATCACCAGGTACAGCACCGCGGCCCAGAGGTAGATCTGGAAGTCGAAGCTGCGGGAGAAGGCCAGTTTGGTCACGCCCATCAGGTCGTAGATGGTCACCAGGGAGGCGATGGCGCTGGCCTTGATCATCAGGATCAGCTCGTTGCCCAGGGGCCCGATGGCCACCAGCAGCGACTGCGGCAGGATCACTTTGCGAAAGCTGGTCCAGCGCGACAGGCTCAAGGCCTTGCACGCTTCGCGCTGGCCCTCGGCCACGGCCAGCAGGCTGCCGCGCAGGATCTCGGCCTGGTAGGCGGCGGTGTTCAGGGTGAACGCCAGCAGGGTGCAGAACCACGCGTCGCGGAAGAACCACCACAGGCCCACGTCCTGCCAGAAGCCTTTGAACGAGCCCAGGCCGTAATACAGCATGAACAGCTGGGCCAGCAGCGGCGAGCCGCGGAAGAAGTACACATAGGCGCCGCTGACGTTGCGCAGCAGGCGGCTGTTGGACAGGCGGGCGAGGGCGATCAGCAGGCCGAGCACGGCGCCCAGGCTGAAGGAGATCGCCACCAGCTTGCCGGTGACCAGCAGGCCGTCGATAAAACGCGCGCCGTAGCGGTCCAGCAGTTCGGGGCTGAGGAACAGGTTGAGCAATTCATCCAGGCTCATGGGCGCGCGCTCCGTTGATGACGGTTGAAGTACTGCTCAAGGAAGCGGAACAGCTGCCCGGACAACGCCGAGAAAAACAGATAGCCGAAGCAGGCCACGGCGTAGAACAGCATCGGTTCCTTGGTCACGCTGACGGCCAGGTTGGTCTGGCGCATCAGGTCCACCAGGGAGATGGTCGAGACCAGCGAGGTGTCCTTGAGCAGTGACAGCCAGTTGTTCGACAGGCCCGGCAGGGCGATGCGGGTCAACTGCGGCAGCACCACCTTGGTGAAGGTGGTACGGCGCGACAGGCTCAGGGCCGAGGCGGCTTCGTACTGGCCCTTGGAGATGGTTTTGAAGGCGCCCAGCCAGATTTCGCTGGAGAACGCGGCGAACACCAGGCTGAAGGCGATCATCGCGGCGACGAAGGTGTTGATCGCCACTTCGCCGGGGTAGCCCATGGCGCCGAGGATCTTCTGCGCCGCAATCTGGCAGCCGTAGTAGATGATCAGCAGGGTCAACAGCTCCGGCAGGCCGCGAAATACGGTGGAGAAGGTGGTGGCCCAGGCCCGCACCCAACGGTTTTTCGAGCGTGCGGCCAGGGCGACGGCGAGCCCCAGGGGCAGGCCGATGGGCACGCAGCTCAGGGCCAGGGCGATGGTGACCAGGGCCCCGGCCAGCAAGGCCGAACCCCAGCCGCCGCTGGCGAACGATAACAGTGACAGATGTTCGAACATGCTCGAACCCTCAGGACAAATTGAGCCTGCACGCCGGCGCCGCACTCAGGGGGTGAGTGCAGGGCAGGGGTACTCGAAAGAGGCGGGCCGCCACGCGGCCCGGGGCGGTCAGTAGATATCGAAGGCGAAGTAGCGGCTGGAGATCTTCTTGTAGGTGCCGTCGGCCACGATTTCGTCCAGGGCCTTGTTCAGGCGCTCGCGCAGGGCGTTGTCTTCCTTGCGCACGGCGATCGAGGCGTCGGCGGTGGTGCCTTGCACGTCACCGATGATCTTGCAGCAGTCCTTGCCGGCGGTTTCGGCCCAGGCCAGCAGCGGAAACTTGTCGGCGATCACGCCGTCGACACGGCCGGCGGCCAGGTCGCTGTTGGCTTCGTCCAGGGTCGGGTAGAACTTCACGTCGGCACCGGCCGGGCCGTAATGGTCTTCGGCGTAGATGGCCTGGGTCGAGGACGACTGGGCGCCGACGGTGCGGCCCTTGAAACTGGTCTGGGCGTCGGTGATGTCCGAGTCCTTGGCCACGGCGACCGACAGCGGGGTGCGGTAGTAGTGGTTGGTGAAGGCGATTTTCTTCTTGCGCTCGTCGGTGGCGATCATCGAGGCCACCACGGCGTCGTACTTCTTCGCCAGCAGCGCCGGGATGATGCCTTCCCAGTCCTGGGCGACGATGGTGCATTCGACCTTCATGCGTTCGCACAGGGCGTTGGTGATGTCGACGTCAAAGCCGTGCAACTTGTTGTCGGAGTCGACGTAGTTGAAGGGCGGGTAGGCGCCTTCGGTGGCGATTTTCAGCACTTCAGCCTGGGCACCGGTAGCACCGGCGAGGACCATGGCACATGCACTGGCAAAGCGAACGACATTCTTCATTTGGCACCTCGATTATTGTTTTGGTCTGGCAGAGGATGTGTAACCCACGAACTCGTTATGCAGGGCGGCGGTGGCTTCCAGGCGGCGCTCGACGTCCGGGCCCAGTTGCTTGCACACCTCGTTCACCAGCAGGTGCACCAGCGACAGCATGGCTGCGGTGGATTCCCAGAACAGGTTGAACTCGGTGGGCACGCGGAATACTTCATCGGCGTTCTGCTCGGCCCAATCGCAGAACGTGTCGGTGACCAGGGTCACCGCGATCCCGGCCTCGCGGGCCTTGCGGCACAGGTGCAGGGCGTGGCGCGAATAGCGCCGGGCCTCGAACACCACCAGGGCGCAATCCCCCGGCTGGCTCAGCAGCACCTCGGCGTAATGCCCGGCGGCGCCGTCCACCAGATGCACGTCATCGCGCAGGTACTGCAGCAGGTGGACCATGGACGCGGCGATACCGCGCTCGGTCTGGAACCCGGCGACAAACACCTTGCGCCGGGTGGCCAGGCGCTGGGCCACGGTGATCCAGGCCGGGGTCAGGCTGTATTCATAGACTTTCATCAGGGCGCCGACTTCCAGCTCGAAGCTGCGCGGCAAACCCTGGGGCGCCTGGTTCGGCTGCTGGCGAAATTCCTGCAAGCGATCGCCCACCAGCCACGGGCCTTCGCCGAGGTCGTTTTTCAGGTCGTTCTTCAGGTCTTTGAAGTGGCTGTAACCGATGGCGCGGCAGAAACGCCCAACGCTGGATTCGCTGACGCCGAGCTTGTCGGCAATGTCGGCGGCGGTCTGGAAGGGCAGCTCGTAGAGGTTGGCCAGCATGTAGCTGGCAATGGCCCGGCCCGAAGCGGTGGCGCTCGACAGACTGCTTTCAAGGCGTTGTTTGATGGGCTGGCTCACGGCGAATTCCTGTGGTTGGACAGCGCGTGGAGTGGAAAATGAATGTTTTCTGTCATTAAGTCAATGTTTGACAGATAACTGGCGTGACGCGATAGTCAGGCCACTTCCAATAACAACTCCAACGGAGCCTGCGATGTCCGAAGCCACCCCCGTGCATGCCGAAATCGAGCACCTTGAGCTGTCCGAATTGACCCAGTTGCTGCAGCGCATTTTCCTGCGCCACGGCACCAGCGCCGAGGTCGCCCAGGTACTGGCCGACAACTGCGCCCGGGCGCAGCGCGACGGTTCCCACAGCCATGGGGTGTTTCGCATCCCGGGTTACCTGGCGTCCCTGGCCAGCGGCTGGGTCGATGGCCAGGCGCGGCCGGTGGTGGAGGATGTGGCCAGCGGTTTTATAGCCGTGGATGCGGCCAACGGTTTTGCCCAGCCGGCCCTGGCCGCGGCCCGCGAGGCCCTGATCGAGAAGGCGCGCAGTGCCGGGATCGCGGTGCTGGCGATTCGCAATTCCCACCACTTCGCCGCGCTCTGGCCCGATGTCGAGCCCTTTGCCGAAGCCGGCCTGGTGGCCCTGAGCGTGGTCAACAGCATGACTTGCGTAGTGCCCCACGGCGCCCAGCGGCCGCTGTTCGGCACCAACCCGATCGCCTTTGCCGCGCCGCGCGCCGGCGCCGACCCGATTGTGTTCGACCTGGCCACCAGCGCCATCGCCCATGGCGATGTGCAAATCGCCGCACGCAAGGGCGAGCAACTGCCGCCGGGCATGGGCGTCGATCGCCAGGGCCAGCCGACCTGCGACCCCAAGGCGATTCTCGAGGGCGGCGCCCTGTTGCCGTTTGGCGGGCACAAGGGCTCGGCGCTGTCGATGATGGTCGAGCTGCTGGCGGCGGCGCTGACCGGCGGCAACTTTTCCTTTGAATTCGACTGGTCCCGGCACCCCGGCGCGCAAACCCCCTGGACCGGCCAGTTGCTGATCGTCATCGACCCGAGCAAGTCCGGGGGCGGGCGCTTTGCCAGCCGCAGTGACGAGCTGGTGCGGCAGATGCAGGCGGTGGGCCTGGAGCGCCTGCCGGGCGACCGGCGTTATCGCAGCCGCGCCCAGGCCCGCGAGCAGGGGATCCCCCTGGCCGCCGACGAACTGGCCAAACTGCGTCAGTTGGCGGGTTGAGCCGCAAGTCGTTCATCCTCTCGGGCCGGGGTCTGTAGGCCTTAAGTTTTGCTCCCGGTCGCGGTCCGGTCTTACGTCGAGTTTGCCGGGCCCTGCCAGCCACTCCAAAGCAGCCGCCATTCAGCGCCAAGGCAGCATGGGCCTGGCCGCAGGTCCTTTTGATAATCGCCTCCGACATCTCGTCCCCCGTTTGCGGAGCGCGCCATGCATAACAATAAGAACTTGCGGCAGTCTTTCCTGCCGGCCCTGATCGCCGGCTTTTCGACCCTCGGCCTGAGCGCCATCGCCGAGGCCGAGATCATGCTGTACGACAAGGACCAGACCACCTTTTCCACCGACGGCTACATCAACGCCTTCTACGTCAACAGCGATGTCGACCGTGCCGGCGATCAGTACGACCGGCGCCAGGCCCGGGTCAAGATGGGCTTTTTGCCAAACTACCTGGGCTTCAACATGGGCAAGCAGGTGGACGACTTGAAGCTCGGGGCCCGCGCCTCGTTCTGGGTGACCATCAACGACAGCGAAACCAACGGCACCGACACCGCCATCGACGTGCGCCAGTTCTACGGCACCGTGGCCAACCCGGAGTGGGGCGAGGTGCTGATCGGCAAGGACTTCGGGCTGTTCGCCCGCTCCAACATCCTGCTCGATGAACTGCTCGCCGGTTACGGCCAGGTCAGCGACAGCCTGGGCCTGGTGGATGGCGGCGGGGTGTCGTTCGGCAATATCGGCAGTGGCTACCCGTACCCGTTCCCGACCTCGCAGATTACCTATCGCACCCCGGTGATGGACGGCCTGCGGGTCGCGGTGGGGATCATGGACCCGGTGGACACCAACGACAGCAGCCCGACCGGCAAGGCCTACCAGGAGAACCCGCGCACCGAGAGCGAGATCACCTACCAGTTCGACCTGGGCGGGGCCAAGGTCTACAGCTGGCTCAACGGCAGTTACCAGCGCTCGGACAACACCGACTCCACGGTCAAGTCCGTCACCTCCAAGGGCCTGGGTTATGGGGTGCAGGCCAAGATGGGCGGCTTGTCCCTGACCGGCTCGGGGTTCCAGGCCAAGGGCATCAACCCGTTCTTCACCAACAACGCCGGCGAAGCCACGTTGCGCAATGTCGACAGCAGCGGCTACCTGTTGCAGGGCTCCTACAAACTCGGCAAGAACCGCCTGGCGCTGTCCTACGGCAAGACCCGTGACGACGGCAACGGCGTGGTCGGCAGCGGCGCCGACTATGAAACCCGCGGCATCGCGCTGTTCCACGACATCAACGACAACCTCAAGCTGGTGGCCGAGTACAACCAGTTCGAAATCGATGGCCACGACACCAGCGCCCAGAACGAAAACACCGACACCTTCGCCGTCGGCGCGGTCCTCACCTGGTAACCCCCTGGCCCGGATCACGCCGTGCGCATCGCGGCGTGGCCCGGGCCGTCTGCCTGGCGCCGGCGGTCGGCGTCTCATCCCATTGAAGCGCCCACCCACTACCCAAGTAGCATTCGTCGGGCACGGGTGACTTCGTACACTCATGCCTCATACAGCGCACCCGCGGGAGGCGAAGATGCAACAAGCCCAGAGCGAGGGTGTCGTCAGCGCGATGTCCCAGGCCACCGATGTGCAGCAGGTCGCCCAGGAGCTGGCGCGGCAGCTGTTGCACCCGCACCTGGGGTTCGTGCTGTTTTTCTGTTCGGCCGAATATGACCTGCAGGCCCTGGGCCAGGCGCTGCATCAGGGGTTTGGCGGAATCCGCCTGGTGGGCTGCACCAGCGCCGGGGAGATTACCCCCCAAGGCTACGGGCGCAATTGCGTGACCGCGATCGGCTTCGACCACCGGCACTTCTCCATCGCCACCGAGCTGATCGACCAGATGGAGCACTTCAGCCTGATCGACGCCCAGCAGATGGTCGAGCGCCTGGTCAGCGACTGTCGCAGCAACACCCTGGCGCCGATCAAGGGCAACAGCTTTGCCCTGACCCTGCTCGATGGTTTGTCCAGCCGCGAAGAAATGGTCCTGGCGGCGCTGAGCGCGGCCCTGGGGGATATCCCGCATTTCGGCGGCTCGGCCGGCGACGACAACTACCTGACCCACACCCACGTCTACTTCGGCGGCGAGTTTCACAGCGGCGCGGCGGTGGTGGTGCTGGTCAATACCTGGCTGGATTTCGAGGTGTTCACCACCCACCACATCCTGCCGCGGGAAGAAAAACTGGTGGTCACCGGCGTCGACAGCAGCTTGCGTCGGGTCTACGAGCTCAACGCCGAACCGGCCGCCGAGGAATACGCGCGGCTGATCGGGGTGCCGGTGGCCGAACTCGACCACCGGGTATTTGCCGCCCACCCGCTGGCGGTGCGCATCAACCAGCACTACTACGTGCGCGCGGTGCAACAGGTGCACCCGGACCTGAGCCTGAGTTTTTACTGCGCGGTGGAAAACGGCATCGTCCTTACGGCCATGACCCCGGGGCCCTTGCTGCCCAACCTGCAAGCGCTGTTCGACGGCCTGCAACAGCGCCTGGGCGGGCTGCTGCTGACCATCGGCTGTGACTGCTTTTTGCGGCGCCTGGAGCTCGAAGACCGCGGCAGCCTGGACGAGATCGGGGCCTTTTTGCGCGAGCAGCGGGTGATGGGGTTCAACACCTACGGAGAACAGTTCAATGGCATGCATATCAACCAGACCTTTACCGGGGTTGCCATTGCCCGCAGCCGAACCCCCGCCAGCCGCTGAGCTGCAAGCCCAGGTCGCCCAGCTTGCAGAAGAGAACCGCAAGCTGCGGCGGATCAACGCTGCGCTGATCGAGCGGGTCGAGTCCGGGGTCACCCGGGGCAACGACCCTTATGCGGCGTTCCAGCATTCGGTGGTGTTGGCCGAACAGGTGCGCGAACGCACCGATGCGCTGAACCAGGCCATGGCCGAGCTCAAGGCCGGCAACCGCCTGTTGAGCGAGGCGCGGCTGCGGGCCGAGACCGCTCATCAGTACCTGATCGATGCCATTGAGAGTATTTCCGACGCCTTTGTGCTGTTCGACGACGAGCAGCGCATCGTGCTGTTCAACAGCCGGTTCAAGGCGTTCTGGAGCAACAGCCGGGTGCGGATCATGGCCGGCATGCGCCTGGCGGAAGTCAAGCGGCTGATGACCAGCACCGGGATGTTCAGCGAAGAACCCCGGGGCCACGGCGACGAACACCTGCTGTATCGCTTGCAGGACGGGCGCTGGTTGCAGATCAGCGAGCGGCCGACCCTGGAGGGCGGGCGGGTGATCCTGTTCACCGACATCACCGAGGTCAAGCTCAGCGAAACCCTGCGCCGCGAGCAGGCGGTGGCGCAGAAATCCCACCTGCTGCAACGGGCGGTGGACAACCTGTCCCAGGGCGTGGCCATGGTCAACGCCGAGGGCATCCTCGAGCTGTGGAACCGGCGTTTCCTGGAACTCAGCGGCCTGGCCCCGGTGGCGGCCCACCGGCCATTCGCCGAGGTCATTGCCGACAGCGAACTGAGCCTGCTGACCCCCGCCAGCCGCGACAGCAACGGGCGGGTGATCCATGAGTGCGAGCAGCGCCTGTACGACGGGCGCATGCTGGAAATCCGCACCCATCCGCTGCCCACCGGCGGTTTCGTCAACACCTTCACCGACATCACCGAGCGCTACCAGCACGCCGAGGCCCTGAGCGAAAGCGAGCGCTGGATCCGCCTGATCACCGACCATGTGCCGGCGCTGATCGCCTACCTCAACGCGGACCTGGTGTACGAGTTCACCAACAAGGTCTACGAGGAATGGTACTGCTGGCCGCGCGGGGTGATGCTCGGCCAGAGCCTGCGCGAGGTCCACAGCGAACAGCACTACCAGCGCCTGGAGTCCTACGTGGCGCGGGCCCTGGCCGGGGAGAGCGTGACCTTCGAGTTTCCGGAAACCAACATCAACAACCAGGAGCGCTACATGCTGCGTTCCTACGTGCCCAACCGCTTGGCCACGGGCGAGGTGGTGGGGATTTTCGTGCTGATCCGCGACATCACCGAACGCCGGCGCACCGCCGAGGCGCTGCACCAGGCCTATCAGAACCTGGAGCTGCGGGTCCGTGAACGCACCGCGGAATTGACCACCCTCAACCAGCAGCTGCTGCGGGAAATCGACGAGCGCAGCCGGGTCGAATCGCGCCTGCGGGAAGCCAAGCTGGAGGCAGAGCAGGCCAACCTGTCGAAAACCAAATTCCTCGCGGCGGTCAGCCATGACCTGCTGCAACCCTTGAACGCGGCGCGGCTGTTCACCAGCGCGCTGCTGGAGCGGCGCGAGCCCCAGGCCTGCCAGGTGCTGGTGCGCAATGTCAGCAATTCCCTGGAGGATGTGGAAAACCTGCTGGGGACTTTGGTGGATATTTCCAAGCTCGATGCCGGGGTGATCAAGGCCGATATCGCGCCGTTCGCCCTCAGCGAGCTGCTGGACAACCTGGCGGTGGAATACGCCCAGGTGGCGCGCAGCGAAGGCCTGGAGCTGCATTTTGTCGGCTGTTCGGCGCTGGTGCGCAGCGACATCCAGTTGCTGGCGCGGATCCTGCGCAACCTGCTGAGCAATGCCATTCGCTACACCGGCAGCGGGCGCGTGGTGCTCGGCTGCCGGCGTCAGCGCCAGCGGCTGTCGATCGAGGTGTGGGACAGCGGCATGGGCATCGCCGAAAACCGCCTCGAGGAAATCTTCCAGGAGTTCAAGCGCGGCGATGTGCAGCGCCCGGACCAGGACCGCGGGCTGGGCCTGGGGCTGGCGATCGTGGAGAAAATCGCCGGCATCCTCGGCCACCGGATACGCGTGCGCTCGTGGCCGGGCCGGGGTTCGATGTTCGCCGTCGAAGTGCCCCTCAGCGCCACCGCGCCCAAGGCCCTGCCCAGCCTGAACATGAGCGAACCGATGCTCGAACGCCTGCGGGGTGCGCGGGTGTGGGTGCTGGATAACGACGCGGCGATCTGCGCCGGCATGCGCACCCTGCTCGAAGGCTGGGGTTGCCGGGTGGTGACCGCTTTGTCCGAGCAGGACCTGGCGCGCCAGGTCGACAACTACCACGCCGAAGCCGACCTGCTGATCGCCGACTACCACTTGGACAACGACCAGAACGGCGTCGACGCCGTGGCCCGGATCAACGCCCGCCGCGCGTCGCCGATCCCGGCGCTGATGATCACTGCCAACTACAGCAATGAACTCAAACAGCAAATCCGCGAACTGGGCCACACCCTTATGCACAAACCCGTGCGCCCGATGAAACTCAAAACCGCCATGAGCCACCTTCTGGGGCCCAACCCGTAGCCGCTGTGCCTCCCAGACGCCGAGGCACGCAGGTCAATTGGGGGTGGGTGTTATTGAGGGCCAGCGTCCGAACGCGGCCCGAGCCTATCGGCAGCGGCTACAGGAGGTCGCGGCTGCCGGTTTCGGGTTGCAGACGCGACGGGCTCTCGGCTCAACGGCGCAGATAGGCGCCGAAGTCGATGTCGCCGGCGCTGAGGATGGCCTGCACGCGGTTGTGGACGTTGAGTTTGCGCAGGATGGCCGAGACGTGGGCTTTGACCGTGGTTTCGGCGATGTCCAGGGTGTAGGCGATCTGTTTGTTCGATTCGCCCTTGGTCATGCGTTCGAGCACCAGCAGTTGCTTGCGGGTCAGGGCCTGGAGCAGTTCCGGCGGGAAGCTGGGGTTTTCGTTCATGCGCCGCCCGGAGCTGCTCTTCTGGGTGCGGATGATGTCCGGCGGCAGGTACACGTTGCCGTTGAGGATCTGCTCGATGGCTTCGGTCATCTGCGAGCGTGGCGACGACTTGGTGATAAACCCCACCGCGCCATAGGTGATGGCCTGGAGCACGATCTGCTTGTCCTGCTCGGCCGAGACGATCACCACCGGGATGGTCGGCGCTTCGTTGCGCAGGTTGATCAGGCCGTTGAGGCCGTGCATGCCCGGCATGTTCAGGTCGAGCAGGATCAGGTCCAGGTCGTCGTGCTGCTGGGTCAGGGCCAGGGCGCTGTCCAGGTCGGCGGTTTCCATGACTTCGCTGCCGGGGAAACCGTCGCTGATAACGTTGTGGATCGCTTCACGAAACAGGGGGTGATCGTCGGCAATCAGAATTTTGTACATGGCCTTTCACCTCGTTATTTTTTGATTGTGGTGGGGCTGGAGCACGCGGGTAATGGCTCAGGGAAAGGGTTCGGGCTGGGCTGGCGACACGGGCAGGTTGGCGGCTTGCCAGGCGTCGAGGCCGTCGCGGTACCAATACAGGGTTTTATAGCCCAATGCTGCGGCGCGTTTTACCGCGTTCCAGCTCAACCAGCAATCGGATCGGCAATAAAAGACCAGCGGTTGTTCCAGGCGGCCGGCGCTGGCCTGTTGCAGGTGGCGGGCGAAGTAGGCCTGCCAGGGCGCGCCGAGTTCGCCGTCGCCGGTATTGGCCAGCCACAGGCTGCCGGGCAGGTTGGCGTGGGGTTCGTCCTCGATGAAGCGGCCTTGCAGCCATTGCCGGCGATAGACATCCACCAGCACCGGGCGCGGGGTTTGTTGCAGCAGCTGTTGCAGGGCCGGGGTGTCGATGATCTGTGCGCCGTCCAGCTGGTTCGGCGTCGGGCTGCGGTACAGGCTGGTGCGATAACCCTCGGCGGAAAACAGCGGGGTTTCGGCGTGCGCCGGGCCGGCCAGCAGGCTCAGCCAGGCAAGTGCCAGGCAGGGGCGTAACAGACAACGCAGGGCACGTGGCATAGGGCTTTTATCCTTCTTGTTATAGGCCCATTACATGCCACGGATGGAGCTTTGTGAATGCGACGATAGACAGTAAAACCGCTACGAAAGTACTGTTTTCGGCCCTCGACAGCGCCCGGCGGCGCCCTCAGCCCTGCTTGCGCAGCGCCGCGTGCTGCGGGTTGAAGGTCAGCACCGCCAGCAGCGAGAACACCAGGGTCAGGCCCAGGCACACCGCCAGGGCCAACGGGTTGAAGCGCTGGTACAGGGCAAAGCGCACCAGTTCCACCCCATGGCTGAAGGGGTTGAGGGCGCACAGCCAGTACAGCCATGGGCTGGCTTCGAGCATCTTCCACAGCGGGTACAGCGCCGACGACAGGAAGAACAGCGGGAAGATCACGAAATTCATCACCCCGGCAAAATTCTCCAGCTGGCGAATCGCATTCGACAGCAGCAACCCCAGGGCGCTCAGCATCAGGGCCACCAGCAGCAGCGCCGGCAAGGCCATCAGCAGGCCCATGGCCGGCGGCTGCACGCCGTACAGCCAGGCGATGGCCAGGAAGGCATAGACCTGCAGCAACGAAATCAGCGAGGTGGCCAACAGCTTGCTGGCCAGCAGGAAGGCCCGGGGCAGGGGGCTGGTGAGCAGCACCCGCATGCTGCCCATTTCCCGGTCGTAGACCATCGACAGCGAGCCCTGCATGCCGTTGAACAGCAAAATCATGCAGGCCAGCCCGGGGATGATGTAGACCTCATAGGGGATGTAGGTGTCGTAGGGCTCGATGATGGCGATGCCCAGTGCCGCGCGAAAGCCGGCGGCAAACACCAGCAACCACAGGAGCGGGCGCACCAGGGCACTGAGAAAACGCGTGCGCTGCAACACGAAACGCAGCCATTCGCGCAGCACGATACCGCTGAAACATTGCCAGTAGGCGTTCATCGGCCTGCGACTCCAGAAGGGGATGGGGCGGTGAGGCGGGCGAAGGCCGAATCGAGGTCGCCGCCGTGTTCCCGGCTCAATGCCGCAGCCTGTCCGCTGGCCACCAGCCGGCCCTGATGCAGGATCAGCAGGTCGTCGCTGGCCTGCACTTCGTCCAGCAGGTGGGTGGTCCAGAGCACGCTTAACTGCTGCTCGCGGCACAGGTTGCGGATGTGCTGGTTGAGGGCCAGGCGGCTGGCCGGGTCGAGGCCGGCGCTGGCCTCGTCGAGCAGTAACAGGCGCGGTTCATGCAACAGCGCGCGGGCGATTTCCACTCGCCGCCGGTGCCCGCCATTGAGTTCGCGGACCCGCTCCCGGCGGCGCTCGGCGAGGCCCTGGCGCGCCAGCTCAGCCTCGATTCGGGCACTGCTCTGGCGCCGTGACAAACCGTGCAACGCCGCGTGGTAACGCAGGTTCTGCTCAATGCTCAGGTCCAGGTCCAGGGTGCTTTGCTGGAACACCACACCCAATTGGCGCAAGGCCGGGCGCGGCGCCTCGCGCAGGGAATGACCGCCGACCCGGATCTCGCCCTGCTGCACGTCATACAGCCGGGTGAGCAAGGCAATCAGGGTCGACTTGCCGGCGCCATTGGGCCCCAGCAGCGCGGCAAAACGCCCGGGCTCGAGGCTGAAGCTGACCTGTTTCAGGGCTTCGCGCGGGCCGTAGGCAAAGCTCAGCTGGCTGACCTCCAGGGCATTCATGGGGTGACCACCACGCCCCACGGATAACGCCCGACCTTGATCGATTTCAGCACCTTGCGGCTTTGCACATCGATCACCGAGACGTCGCCGCTGACGCCGTTGGTGGCCAGCAGTTGGCGCTGGTCCGGGGTAAATGCCAACTGCCAGACGCGCCGGCCCACCAGCAGGTAGTCGAGGATCTCGAAGGTCTTGGCGTCGATCACCGCCACATGGTTGGCCGGGCCCAGGGCGACGAAAGCGTACTGGCCGTCGGCACTGAGCTTGATCCCCACCGGCTGCACTTTGTCGGGGTGCACGCCCTTGATCTGGAAGTTCAGGGTCTTGAGGATCTTGCGTGTGGCGACGTCGAGAATGGTCACCGTGCCGCCGATTTCCGCCGAGGCCCAGAGCTGCGAACCGTCCTGGTTGAACTCGACAAAGCGCGGGCGCTGATCCACCAGGGTGCTGTCGGCCAGGGTCTGGGTGCTGGTGTCGATCCAGTGCAGCATGTTGGTGGTTTCACTGGTGTTGACCGCCCACTTGCCGTCGGGGCTGACCGCCATGCCTTCGGGCTCGACCCCGACATTGATCTGGCCGATGACCTTGGAGGTCTCGGTATCGATCACCGTCACCAGCGCATCGTCCTCGTTGGACACATACAGCCAGCGGTTGTTGGGGTGCAGGGCGAACTGCTCGGGGTCCTTGCCGGACGGCAGTTCCTTGATGATCTTGCGCGTGGCCACGTCCATCACCTGGACCCGGTCCGAGTCACTGGCGCAGATGTACAGCAGCTTATTGTCGTGGGACAGCAGCAACCCGCGCGGGCGCTGGCCCACGGGCAGGGTCTCGGTGACTTGCAGGGTCTGCATGTCGATCAGGCTCAGGCTGTTGTCTTTCTCGTTGGAGACCCAGGCGGTGGCGGCCGCGGCGTTTCCGG
The DNA here is from genome assembly GCF_000416215.1 of Pseudomonas sp. CF161. NCBI lineage: Bacteria > Pseudomonadati > Pseudomonadota > Gammaproteobacteria > Pseudomonadales > Pseudomonadaceae > Pseudomonas > Pseudomonas sp. CF161. The sequence continues at coordinate 118,231 of NZ_ATLP01000117.1, read as the reverse complement.
CAGCGAGCAGCAGGGCGCATGAGAGCAGGGTGCGGCGCATGGCGGATTCCTTGTTGTTGTGTTTATGGGATCAGGGGTAGCGGCAGGTCACCTCGGGCTTGTCGTAGCCCAGGCTGTCCATTTCATTGAAGGGGTGCAGGAAGCCGTCCTGGGGCGAGGTGCTGACCAGTGCCCGGGGTTGGACGATGGGGATCGGTTGGCGCAGCTGGCCGTTCCACGGGCGATAGCTGAGCTTGCGGCCCTTGAAGCCGTCCAGGGGCAACTGCTCGGACAGCTCCAGTTGCTGGATGGCCACGGGGTCGGCCTGGCGCAATTTGCTGACGGCGCTGGCGATGCTGCGCACGGCGATCCAGGCGGCGAAGTCCCGGTCGTTCATCCAGCGCCCGGCCAGGGCCTCGAAGCGTTTCTGCAATTGCGCGGCGCCGTAGGTTTCCACCGTCTTGTGCCAGCCGGTGGGCGTCAGGCCCTGGGTCCCGGCCACCGGCCGCGGGTACCAGGTCTGGTACGGCACGTACTCGCCGAAATCACCGCGTTCGTCGGCCACCAGCACCACGTCGTATTCGGCGGTCTGGGTGAACAGCGGCATGTCGGCCTGGGCGCTGCGGCGCTGGTCGTTGTCGAAGCTCCAGGGTTTTTCGGCGACGATCTTTACCCCGAAACGCTTGCTGGCGCGGCGCAGGGCGGCAGCATAGGCCTCGTCGTCCGGGGTCTGGCCGACGATCAGCAGCGCGCGCTGCCATTTGCGCACGGCCATGAATTGCACCAGTGCGTCGGCCAGCATGGCCCGGCTCGGCAGGCTGTGCAGCACGTTACCCAGGCAGGCGGTGCTGCGCAGGCTGTCATCGGCGCTGCCGGCGTTGAACAGCAGGCTGTCGGGCAGGGCGGCGCTGAGCTGGCGCAGGCTGGCCGCCGGCGCATTGACCACGAACAGCCGCAGGCCTTCGGCGTGCTGGGCCTGGGCGGCTTGCAGCAGGGCCTCGGGGCTGTCGACGCTGGCGCTGCGCAGTTGGTAGTCGTGCTTGAGAAAACGCCCGGTGCTGTTGCTGTCCTCAATCGCCAATTGCGCGCCGCGCTCACCGGCGTCCTTGGGCTCGGGGATGACGTTGGACAGCAGCGGGCCGGGGTCGGGGCGATAGCCCAGGTAGCCGATGCGCACGCTCAGGGTGCCCTCGTCGGCCTGGCTTTGGGTCGCCAGCAACGCGGCGCTGGCAATCGCCAGCAAGTAGATCAAGGCGTAACTGACGAGCTGGCGCATGGGGCACTCCGCTAGGGGAGGCGTCAGCATAGGAAGCCCTGGCGGGCGGGGAAATATGCAGAAAGTACCGCTCGGCCAGTACCAAGGTAGTACCCCGCTGGCTCCGGCGCGGTTTTAGCATGAGGGCAACGGTCACCTGGCGCGCCACCTTCCTTGCATCGCCACCTTGGAGAGCACCGAACATGCGGATTCTCAAAGCGTTGCTGTTGCCGCTGTTACTGATCCTGAGCCTGATCGGCGTCGACAAACTGCACCCGGCGCGACCCTTGCAGACCCTGGTCGCGCCTGCAGTGCCGGGGCGTTAGGGATGTCGGCACTGTGGCGAATCAACCTCTGGGTGACGGCGTTTTTCGCCCTGGTCACGTTGGCCTGCATGGCGCTGCTGCTGCACCAGGCGGTGGCGGATGTGGAGCGCGAGCTGCAATCGGCCGAGGCGGTGGTGCAGTACCTGGGGGAAACCGCCGAGCGCGATCCGGCCAGCCTGCAACCGCGCCTGACCCGCAGCCTGCGCCATGTGCGGGTGCACTGGCTGGCGCCGGGCGAGTCCCTGGAACTGGCGCCTGAACAGGGGCTGGATGGCTGGCTCGGTCGCCAACTGTTCGACGGCAGCCGCCGCAGCCATAAGGTGCTGGACTTGAGCGATGGGCGCCGGGTGCTGATCGGCGTCGACCCCAGCGATGAGATCGATGAAGTCTGGGATTCATTGCAGCAACTGCTGAGCCTGTGTGGCCTGGCGCTGTTGCTCAGCCTGCTGACCATCCGCTGGGCGGTGCGCCGCGGCATGGGCCTGCTGGATGACCTGCTGCGCGCCTTGCGGCAAGTGTCGGGCGGGCAACTGGCGGTGCGCCTGCGGGCCGAGGGCCTGCCCGAGGCGCGGCAGCTGGCCGGCCACTTCAACCACATGGTCGAGGCCCTGGAACAGGCCCGGGCCGATAACACGCACCTGACCCAGGCCCTGCTGGCGGTGCAGGAACAGGAGCGCACCCACCTGGCCCAGACCCTGCACGATGACCTCGGGCAATACCTGGCGGGGATTCGCGCCCAGGCCTGCCTGCTGCGGGTGGTGACCGACCAGCCGGCGCTGCTGGCGCAGACGGTGCAAGCGCTGGAATCCAACTGCGAACACCTGCAACAGGGCTTTCGCGCCCTGGTGCACGACCTGTATCCGGTGGTGCTGCAACACCTGCCGCTGGACCAGGCCCTGGGCCTGTTGGTGGAGCATTGGCGGGGCAGCCAGGGCATCGATTGCCAACTGCGGGTGGATCAATACCTGCCGCCGCTGTCGATGCCGAGCAAGACCCATCTGTACCGGCTGCTCCAGGAAGCCCTGACCAACGTCGCCCGCCACGCCGGGGCGAGCCAAGTACGGGTGCGCCTGCAACACCGCGCCGGGCGCCTGCGCCTGTCGATCCGCGACAACGGCCGTGGCGCCCGGCAGCCGCAGCAGCCAGGGGTGGGCCTGCATTCGATGTTCGAACGCGCCCGCAGCCTGGGTGGCGAGCTGCGCATCAACAGTCAGCCCGGCGCCGGTTGGGCGCTGGCCTTGAGCATTCCCTTGGAGGCGTGATGAATATTTTGCTGGTCGATGACCACGCGGTGGTCCGCCAGGGCTATGCCAGCCTGCTGCGGGCCTTGTTGCCGGCGATCCAGGTCCGCGAAGCGGCCACGGGCGAGGAAGCCCTGGTTCGAGTCCAGGAAGAGGTGCCGAACCTGGTGATCATGGATTTCGGCCTGCCCGGCATCAGCGGCCTGGAAACCACTCGGCGCCTGCGCCAGCGTTTGCCGCAGCTGCGGGTGCTGTTCTTCAGCATGCATGACGAGCTGCCGCTGGTGCGCCAGGCGCTTGATGCAGGGGCCTCAGGCTACCTGACGAAAAACTCAGCACCTGAGGTGTTGATCGAGGCGGTGCGCAGAATCCTCGCGGGGCACGCCTACATCGAACAACCCCTGGCCACGCAACTGGCCTGCACCCCCCAGCAGAACGCCAGCGACCCGCGCCTGCAAAGCATGACCCAGCGCGAACTGGAGATTTTTGTGATGTTGGCTAAGGGCACACCGGCGCGGTTGATTGCGCAGCAGCTGTGTATCAGTGCGAAAACGGTGTCCAACTACCTGACCATGCTCAAGAGCAAATTGCAGGTTAGTTCTCATGCGGAGTTGGTGCATTTGGGGATTGATATGGGGGTGGTGAGGGTGGCTGGGTGATTTTTTGGGGGGGGAGGCGGATCCGTTGCTGCGGTAACGGCTACTTAGGGTTTCGCCCTTACGGCGAGTCCCTTTTGTCAAACGCCCGGAATGCCGGCCCAGCCAAAAGGAACCAAAAGGTCTCGCCCCGAGCGTACGGCCCTCGCTGCGCTCGGGTTCCCTCGTTCCGGCGTCCCTCAGGGGGCATCGCTTCCAGCGACGTCCTCGACTGCGTCGAGGGGCGCTACGCGCCAATCCCCTGATGAACACCTCCACTCGGCCTGCCGAAGGGGCGGGTGGATCAAGATCAAAAGCAGATCAAAAGCCAAAGCCAAAGCCAAAGCAAGGCACGCAAGTCCTGTAGCCGCTGCTGAGGTACGAGGCTGCGTTGGCCGGTGTGGGCGCCATGTTTTTATCCGGATTTATTGTGTGCCTGTGAGGGCCAGCGTCCGAACGCGCCCCGAGCCTGCGGCAGCGGCAGATGGTCGAGGGAGGTGTCGCTCCAGGCCGGCCAAATTTTGATCTGAGCGCCCCGTTAAACCACGCTGGCCGAACGCAGGCAGTGAGCCGTAGGCAACCCGGCAGGACGCCGGGTTAGCCGCGCTGGGCCAAGGATGGCCCATCGCGGCGGCCCACGGATCAATGCCTTCGTTCGGGCATGCCGAGCCGAAGCGAGGCACCGAGTGGTGGGGCAAGAGCGTTTTGCTTACTTTTGCGCTTTTCAAAAGTGAGCCGCTGTAAGAGCGGAACCCATAGTCGCCACACCCGCAGCAACGGATCTACCCCCAATCCCAAGCCCCCCTACTTACCCCAACTCCCCGGACACCCCCCACACCCCTCCATATTCGCATCCTGAAAATTCGCATAATGCTGCCTTGACCCACTCAAATTCGCCCCCTCCAGATTGCTCTCGCCAAACTTGGCCTCCTGCAAATTGGCATCCCTCAAATCCGCCCCCTGCAAATCCGCCTTGCTCAACCAGGTCATTTCCAGGTCGGCAGCCTGCAGATTGGCCTGGTGCAACTTGGCCCCGGACAACCTGGCAAATTGCAGATACGCACCGCTCAAATTGGCGTTCTGAAACTGCGCCCCCTGGGCAAACATCCCCCAGCCCTGAATCGACATCAGCTTGGCACCCGTAAAATCCGCCAGGCGCAGGTTGCTCTGCTGCAAGCTGGCGCGGGTCAGGTTGGCGCCTTGCAGCTGGGCTTTTTCCAGGTTGGCCAGGTCCAGCTGGGCATGGCGCAGGTCGGCATCGCGCAGGTCGGCGCCGGCCAGGTTCATCTTGCGCAGGTCCTGGTTGGCCAGGTTGGCCCCGCGCAAGTTGGCGCCAGGGCACTGGCTGGATTCGTCGATCAGGCAACCGTTGACGGTCAGGGGGACATCGTTGCCGTCGTCGTCGACATTCACCGCGAAGGCAGGGGAGAGGGTCAGCAGCAGGGCCAGTGGCAGATAGTTCATGGTGCGGTTCTCCAGGCTGGAGTGAAGGCGGGTGTGGTGAGGGCGCTGGCTGCCGCTCGACTGGCCGGCGCCCCGGGGCGTAGCCGGGGGGCACCCGGCCCACGCGCTATGCCTGAGCTAGCGTGTGGGCGGGTTTCGAGGCCGCAGCGCGACCCAGAGGGGGCAAGCGCCCTCGCCACAGGTCGGTTAGCGTTGGGCGGTCTTGGTGTCCCAGCTCGGGATCTTGAACACCCAGAACGAACCGCCTTGCGCCACCGGCTTGGTCAGCTCAGCCATGTCGCCACCCCACAGCGGCACCGCGCCGCCATAACCCACGGTCACGCCGATGTACTGCTCGCCATCCTGTTCCCAGGTGATCGGTGGCGAAACGATGCCGCTGCCGGTCTGGAACTTCCACAGCTCCTTGCCGGTTTTCGCGTCGAAGGCCTTGAAGAAACCGTCGCCGGTGCCGGTGAACACCAGGTTGCCCTTGGTCGCCAATACGCCCGCCCACAGCGGCAGGTGTTCCTTGTGCTCCCACACCACCTTGCCGGTGGTCGGGTTCATCGCGCGCAGGGTGCCGACGTGGTCGTCATACATGCGCTTGATGCGGAATCCCATCCCCAGGTAGGCCGAGCCTTTCTTGTAGTTGACCTCCTCGGTCCAGTACTCCTCCTTCCACTGGTTGCCCGGGATGTAGAACAGCCCGGTGTCCTGGCTGTAGGCCATGGGGTTCCAGTTCTTGCCACCCAGGAACGGCGGCGAGACTTCCACCGGCTTGCCCTTGGTTTCACCCGGCAATGGCTTGGCCGGACGCTGGCCTTCGTTTTCCACGGGGCGCCCGGTCTTCAGGTCGATATGGCTGGCCCAGGTGATGTTGTCGACGAAGGGGAAGGCGTTCTGCAGTTTGCCGTTGTTGCGGTCCACGACGTAGAAGAAGCCGTTGCGGTCGGCGTGACCGGTGGCCTTGACCACCTTGCCGTCCTTGTCCTTGTAGTCGAACAGCACCAGCTCGTTGTTGCCGGAGAAGTCCCAGGCATCGTTCGGCGTGTGCTGGTAGAACCACTTGACCTCGCCGGTGCTCGGGTCGACGCCGACCTGGCCCGAGGTGTAGAGGCTGTCGTAGTCGTGGGGGTTGCCGTCTTTCGAGGTCCGGGCCCAGGTGTTCCATGGGCCTGGGTTGCCGGCGCCGACGATGATGGTGTTGGTCTCGGCATCGAAGCTCGCGCTCTGCCAGGGGGCACCGCCGCCGTGGCTCCAGGCTTCGACCTTGCCGGTTTCGGTGGTCTTGTCATCGGGCCAGGACGGCGCCTTGACGTCGCCGGTGGTGGTGCTGTCCTTGCCATTCAGGCGGCCCATGTGGCCTTCGACGAAAGGCCGCATCCACACCTCTTCACCGGTGTCCGGGTCGCGGGCGAACAGTTGGCCGACCACGCCGAATTCATCGCCGGAGCTGCCGTGGATCAGCAGCACCTTGCCGGTCACCTTGTCTTTGATCAGCACCGGGGCGCCGGTCATGGTGTAGCCGGCGCTGTGGTCGCCGAATTTCTTGTTCCACACCACTTTGCCGGTGTTTTTGTCGAGGGCGATCAGGCGCGCATCGAGGGTGCCGAAGTAGATCTTGTCGCCGAAGATCGCCGCCCCGCGGTTGACCACGTCGCAGCACGGACGGATGTTGTCCGGCAGGCGGTGGTTATAGGTCCACAGGCGCTTGCCGGTCTTGGCGTCGAGGGCGAACACCCGGGAATAGGAACCGGTGACGTAGACCACGCCGTCGCTGACGATGGCCTGGGATTCCTGGCCGCGCTGTTTTTCGTCACCGAAGGAGTAGGACCAGGCCGGGGTCAGCTTGAACACGTTCTTGTCGTTGACCTGGGCCAGGGGGCTCCAGCGCTGGGCATTGGTGCCCATGCCGTACTGCAGCACGTCCTTGGTGGTCAGGTGATCGTTGGCGATGTCTTCCCAGGTCACGTTCTTGGTGGCAGGCGCCGCCGGGGCAGTGGCGGCCACGGCGGCCGAGGTCAGCGACAGGCTGCTGACCAGCAAAAAGGCTTGCACAGACAGGGTCAGGGGCGAAAGGGCGGGTAGCGATCTTATTGTCATGGTTGCAGTTCCCAGTGGAGGTTTTGGCCTGCATAGGGTGGGTTGCCGCCGGTTTTGCAGATACGGAAAAAGTCCCGCCCTTGCCGGGAAAAGTTCCCAGGCGGCACATGATTTAGGCCCTCGCCACAAGCCCTACTACCAAGGGAGTAGGGGCCGACCACCAAAGCAGCATACGGCTGGCGCGGGGCTGTTCCTAAGATGGCGGCATAGCCTCTGTAGAGAGGTCTTGCGTGCAATCTTGAGGGCATAACAATGACAACAAAACGCAACGCCTTGCTCGCGGTAGGGCTCCTGGCCGGGTTGATCAGTACCGGTGCTGTCTGGGCCCATGGCAACGTGGTGCCGCAGGCGGTGGAAACCAAAGGCCTGACCCCTGTCAAGGACGCAGGCGTGACCGTGGATGGCGACGGCTGGGCGGCGGTCAACCCGTACCGCACCTCCGCGGAACACGACAAGGCGGTGGAAATCGGCGCCTCGGCCTACAACCAGAACTGCGCGGCCTGCCATGGCCTGGAAGCCAAGTCCGGCGGTATCGCCCCCGACCTGCGCATGCTCGACGTCGGCGAAGCCGGCGATGAGTGGTTTGTCGAACGCGTGCGCCATGGCGCCGTGCGCGACGGTCGGGTGTACATGCCGAAAATGGCCGACTACCTGAGCCAGGAAGCCCTGTGGGCCGTGCGCACTTACCTGGACAGCGTGCACGTCGAGGAGTAAGCGCCATGCGCCTGTTTGCCGCGCTGTTGACCGGCCTGCTGCTGTGCTGCCAGGCGGCGCAGGCGCAGGTGCGCACCTTCGACCAGATGATCGCCGACGGCGAATTGAAGGTCGCGGTCTACAAGGATTTTGCCCCCTACAGCTTCGAGGACCAGGGCCAGGCCAAGGGGGTCGACGTCGAGTTGGCGCAAGCCCTGGCCAAGGCCCTGGGCGTGCGCCTGCAACTGATCTGGGCGCCGCCCGGGGAAAAACTCGACGACGACCTGCGCGACTACATCTGGCGCGGCAGCCAGCTGCGCAACCAGCAGTTGGCCGACCTGATGATGCGCGTGCCCTACGACCACGACTACGCGCAAAAACGCAATGAACTGGGGGAGCTGAACAATGACCATGTGGTGATGTTCGGCCCGTACCAGAGCGAGTGCTGGCAGGTGGCCTATGACCGGCGCCGCCTGGACTCGGTGGCCAGCGTGGCGGTGTTCGAACAGCACCCGATCGGGGTCGAGGTCGACAGCGTGCCGTCGTTTTACCTGACCTCGGTGTTCAACGGCATGCTCAGTGCCAAGACCCATCATTACCCCGATGTCGGCCAGGCCTTTGCCGCGATGAAAGCCGGCGAGGTGGACGCCGTCATGGCCATGCGCGGCGAAATCGACTGGCAGGTGCACCGCGCCGCCGACCCGCAACTGGCGCTCGCCGAAAACGCCTACCCGAACATGGGCAAGCAGCTGTGGGAGATCGGCATGGCGGTGCATGAAAGCAATCGCCAGCTGGCCTACGCCGTGGAAGAGGCCCTGGAAGGGCTGATCCGCGACGGCACGCTCAAGGCGCTCTACGCCGGCTACGGCCTGCGTTACGAAGTCCCGCAGATGTATCAATAGGAGCGTGCGATGAACTGGCGAGCGAGTTGGCTGCTGATCTGCTGGCTGCCCCTGGCGGGCCAGGCGGCGCCGGTCGACCCGGGCAAGGACCCGGTGCCCTCGGTGATGTGGGCCTTCTACCACAAGCAGATGCTCGGCGATGCGCCCTTTGTTTTCGATGACCGGGTCAAGCTGCTGGCGCCGCCCTTTGCCGAGGATGCGCGGCAGGTGCCGCTGGAAATCGACGCCCGGGCCTTCGCGGGGCAGGTGGTGAAGATCCTCGCCTGGGCCGAACTCAACCCATTGCCGAAGATTGTCGACTTCGAGCCCGGGCCCGGGGTGCGGCCCTGGTTGTCGATCCGGATCCGTATCGAACAGGCCACGCCTTTGCGGGCGGCGGTGCAGACCCGCGACGGCCTGTGGCACGTCGGTTCGACCCTGATCGACGCCGCCGGCGGCGGTTGTACCGCGCCCAGTGTGGTGCGCACCCAGCCCGGCTGGGAGGAACACATCGGCGAAGTCCTGGGCGGGCGCTACCCGCGCGGCGACTCCAGCCGCCTGCGTTTGCAGGTGGCGCACCCGATGGACAACGGCATGGTCAGCGGCATCCCCGAGTTCTTCCTCAACCACGCCGAACTGCAGGACGCCCAGGGCCAGGTGCTGGCGCGCCTGGAGCTGTTTCCGGCGGTCAGCGAAAACCCCAACCTGGGGTTCGACCTCGAAGGCGCCGGGCAGACCCGCCTGCTGCTGCGTGACAACAGCGGCAATGAGTTCGAGGCCGCGATTCCCTGAGCCCATTGCCGGACCCCATTCGCTGAACAAGGGAGCGCGCCATGCGCTGGATACTGCTGTTGTGCCTGAGCCTGTGCCTGCCGGCGTGGGCCGAGCTGGACTATCAACTCAAGCCCCGGCAGATCGCCGAGGGCACCTGGCTGCTTGAGGGCAGCACCGACAACTTCGCCAAGGCCAATGGCGGCAATATCGTCAACACCGGGTTTATCGTCACCGACAGCGGGGTGGTGGTGATCGACAGCGGGCCTTCCCGGCGTTACGGCGAAGCCTTGCGCCGGGCGATCGCCGCGACCACCGACAAGCCGGTGATCCAGGTGCTGCTGACTCACCATCACCCGGACCATGTGCTGGGCAACCAGGCCTTCGCCGACGTGCCCATCGGCGCCCTGGCCGGCACCACCGACCTGCTGCGCCAGCAGGGCGATGCCATGGCCGAGAACATGTACCGCATGGTCGGCGACTGGATGCGCGGCACCGAGGTGGTGCTGCCGACCCAGGTGCTGGAGCCCGGCACCCTGAACATCGGCGGCCACCCGTTGCGCCTGCTGGGGTTGGGCGGGCACACCGGGGCGGACCTGGCGATCCTGGATGAAAAGACTGGGGTGCTGTTCGCCGGTGACCTGGTGTTTTACCAGCGCGCCCTGACCACCCCCAACAGCCCCGGGTTGGACGTGTGGCTCAAGGACCTGGACACCTTGCAGGGCCTGCCCTGGAAGCTGATCGTCCCCGGTCACGGGCCGCTGGCCAGCGACGCCGCGCCCTTTGCCCAGATGCGCGATTACCTGGGCTGGCTCGACCAACTGATGCGCGACGGCGCGGCCCAGGGCGATGACATGGCCGAGATGATCCGCCGCCCCATCCCCGAGCGTTTTGCCGGCATCAGCCTCAGCCGTTACGAGCTGATCCGCAGCGTCAGCCACCTGTACCCGCGTTATGAGCGGCAACGGTTGCGGCGTGTCGACACGCAGCCCTAAGCCCTAAGCGGCAAGCTACAAGCCGCTTGCCGCTCGAAACTTGCCGCTTGCCGCTGCTCCTCCCCTACGAAGGAACTAGAAAACTCCGTACTGCGGGTAATTGTTGGGAAGCGGGCCGAGACCAAGAATCTGCGCCAGACCGGGAAAATTTCCCGGGTACAACAAAAAACCGCAGAGGTAGCCGTCATGTCCCATCCCGCACGTCGCCCGTCCTTCGCCGTGAGCCTGTTGCTCAGCGCCATGCTGCTGTCCGGCACGGCGCTGGCTGGTGTCACCGATCAGGAGATCCTCCAGGACCCGCAGAACCCCGAGCAGATCGTCACCAACGGCCTTGGGGTCCAGGGTCAGCGCTACAGCCCGCTGGACACCCTCAACGTCGACAACGTCAAGGAGCTGCGGCCGGTCTGGGCGTTTTCGTTCGGCGGCGAGAAGCAGCGCGGCCAGCAGGCCCAGCCCTTGATCAAGGACGGGGTGATGTACATGACCGGTTCCTATTCGCGGGTGTTCGCCGTGGATGCGCGCACCGGCAAGAAGCTCTGGCAATACGACGCGCGCCTGCCGGATGACATCCGCCCCTGCTGCGACGTGATCAACCGGGGCGTGGCGCTGTATGGCGACCTGGTGTTCTTCGGCACCCTGGACGCCAAGCTGGTGGCCCTGAACAAAGACACCGGCAAGGTGGTGTGGAGCAAGAAGGTCGCCGACCACAAGGAAGGCTATTCCATCAGCGCCGCCCCGATCGTGATCAACGGCAAGCTGATCACCGGGGTCGCCGGTGGCGAGTTCGGCGTGGTCGGCAAGATCGAAGCCTACGACCCGAAAAACGGCGACCTGCTGTGGACCCGGCCCACGATCGAGGGCCATATGGGCTACGTCTACAAGGACGGCAAGGCGGTGGAGAACGGCATCTCCGGTGGCGAGGCCGGCAAGACCTGGCCCGGCGACCTGTGGAAGACCGGCGGTGCGGCGCCGTGGCTGGGGGGCTACTACGACCCGGAAACCAACCTGCTGCTGTTCGGCACTGGTAACCCGGCACCCTGGAACTCCCACCTGCGCCCTGGCGACAACCTCTACTCATCGTCGCGCCTGGCCCTGAACCCGGACGACGGCAGCATCAAATGGCACTTCCAGAGCACGCCCCACGACGGTTGGGACTATGACGGCGTCAACGAGCTGATCTCCTTCAACTACAAGGAAGGCGGCAAGGACATCAAGGCTGCGGCCACCGCCGACCGCAACGGTTTCTTCTACGTGCTGGACCGCACCAACGGCAAGTTCATCCGCGGCTTCCCGTTTGTCGACAAGATCACCTGGGCCACCGGCCTGGATAAAAACGGCCGGCCGATCTACAACGAAGCCAGCCGTCCGGGCGCCCCGGGCAGCGAGGCCAAGGGCTCCTCGGTGTTCGTCGCGCCGGCTTTCCTCGGGGCCAAGAACTGGATGCCGATGGCCTACAACCGCGACACCGGGCTGTTCTACGTGCCGTCGAACGAGTGGGGCATGGACATCTGGAACGAAGGCATCGCCTACAAGAAGGGCGCGGCGTTCCTTGGTGCCGGCTTCACCATCAAGCCGCTGAACGAGGACTACATCGGCGTGCTGCGCGCCATCGACCCGGTCAGCGGCAAGGAAGTCTGGCGCCACAAGAACTACGCGCCCCTGTGGGGCGGCGTCCTGACCACCAAGGGCAACCTGGTCTTCACCGGCACCCCGGAAGGTTTCCTCCAGGCCTTCAACGCCAAGACCGGCGAGAAAGTCTGGGAGTTCCAGACCGGCTCCGGGGTCCTGGGCTCGCCCGTGACCTGGGAAATGGACGGCGAGCAATACGTCTCGGTGCTCTCCGGCTGGGGCGGCGCGGTGCCGCTGTGGGGCGGCGAAGTGGCCAAGCGCGTCAAGGACTTCAACCAGGGCGGCATGCTCTGGACCTTCAAGTTGCCCAAGGCTTTGGTGAAGCAGTAGTGAGCGGCAAGCGCCAAGCTGCAAGTTAAGAGCGTTCGGTGGAGCGCTTTGGATTTGCCGCAGGCGCAGCCGTAGTGAGCGGCAAGATGCAAGCCGCAAGCTGGCTGCGTTCTGCTCCACGCTTGCGGCTTGCAGCTCCACGCTTGCCGCTGGGCCGCAAGCGGCCCTACTACCAAATAACGAGAGTCCCCCTGCCAACGGCGCATTCGTCTGGGGCCCGGGGCTCTCTACCATCGGGGTATCGCCTGTTGACCGACAGGCTTCGACCCAAGCAGAGGCCCAGCATGATCTACGCACAACCCGGAACCCCAGGCGCTGTCGTTTCCTTCAAGCCGCGCTATGGCAATTTTATCGGCGGCGAGTTCGTGGCCCCGGTCAATGGCCAGTACTTCAGCAACACCTCGCCGGTCACTGGTGAAGTGATCGCCGAATTCCCTCGCTCCAGTGCCGAAGATGTGGAAAAGGCCCTGGACGCCGCCCACGCCGCCGCCGATGCGTGGGGCAAGACCTCGGCCCAGGACCGCTCCCTGGTGCTGCTGAAAATCGCCGACCGTATCGAGCAGAACCTGGAAATCCTGGCGATCACCGAAACCTGGGACAACGGCAAGGCCGTGCGCGAAACCCTGAATGCCGACGTGCCCCTGGCCGCCGACCATTTCCGCTATTTCGCCGGTTGCATCCGCGCCCAGGAAGGGTCGGCCGCGGAGATCAACGAACACACCGCCGCCTATCATTTTCACGAGCCCCTGGGCGTGGTCGGGCAGATCATCCCGTGGAACTTCCCGCTGCTGATGGCCGCCTGGAAACTCGCCCCGGCCCTGGCCGCCGGCAACTGCGTGGTGCTCAAGCCCGCCGAGCAGACGCCGCTGTCGATCATGGTGTTCGCCGAGCTGATTGCCGACCTGTTGCCGGCCGGGGTGCTGAACATCGTCCAGGGCTTTGGCCGCGAAGCAGGCGAGGCCCTGGCCACCAGCACGCGCATCGCCAAGATCGCCTTCACCGGCTCCACGCCAGTGGGCTCGCACATCATGAAATGCGCGGCCGAGAACATCATTCCGTCCACCGTGGAACTGGGTGGCAAGTCGCCGAACATCTTCTTCGCAGACATCATGCAGGCCGAGCCGCAGTTCATTGAAAAGGCCGCCGAAGGCCTGGTGCTGGCGTTCTTCAACCAGGGCGAAGTCTGCACCTGCCCGTCGCGGGCGCTGGTCCAGGAGTCGATCTACGAACCCTTCATGGCTGAAGTCATGAAGAAGATCGTCAAGATCAAACGCGGCAACCCGCTGGACACCGAGACCATGGTCGGTGCCCAGGCGTCGCAGCAGCAGTACGAGAAGATTCTCTCGTACCTGAAAATCGCCCAGGAGGAGGGCGCCGAGCTGCTCACCGGCGGCGCCGCCGAGCACCTGGAGGGCGACCTCGCCAGCGGTTATTACATCCAGCCGACCCTGCTCAAGGGCCACAACAAAATGCGCGTGTTCCAGGAAGAAATCTTCGGCCCGGTGGTGGGCGTGACCACCTTCAAGGACGAAGCCGAAGCCCTGGCGATTGCCAACGACAGCGAGTTCGGCCTGGGTGCCGGGCTCTGGACCCGCGACATCAACCGCGCCTACCGCATGGGCCGGGCGATCAAGGCCGGTCGCGTGTGGACCAACTGCTACCACCTGTACCCGGCCCACGCCGCGTTCGGTGGCTACAAGAAGTCCGGCGTGGGTCGGGAGAACCACAAAATGATGCTCGACCACTACCAGCAGACCAAAAACCTGCTGGTGAGCTACGACATCAATCCCCTGGGCTTTTTCTAAGGGCAGGGTCGTAGCGTAATGCCAGTCAGTTAAGGGCAAGCACTGTCATGGTGGCGAGGGAGCTTGCTCCCGCTGGGCAGCGGAGCGGCCCCAAGCCTGCCACTCCGGTCTATCAGGCACACCGCGCGCTCAGGTGTCGCGGTCGCTGCGCAACCGAGCGCGAGCAAGCTCCCTCGCCACACAGCCTCCAGTGTCGCTGCGGTGTTCTAGAGGGTGCCCAGGGGGCATTGATGGCGCGCGGTTTCCAGCTGGGCTTCGAAGTCATCGATGCGGGCGTGCAACTGTTGCAGGGCGTCGATCTGCTGCGCCAGCTCGCGCTTTTTGCTGGCCAGGGCTTCCCGCGCCAGCTCCCACGGAAAGTCCGGGCCGCTGTGCCGGGCCAGCAACCCTTGCAGTTCCTTGAGCTTGAAACCCAGTTGCTGGGCGCATTTGATAAAGATCAGCAGGTCGACGCTCTGCTGGTCATAGAGGCGGTAGTTGCCCTGGCGCTGCGCCGGCGGCAACAGGCCGATGCTCTCGTAGTGGCGAATGGTCTTGACCGTGGTCGCCGACAGCTGCGCGGCTTTGCCGATAAACATGCACATTCCCTTTTCCAATGCCGCCGACAGCGTGTAAGCGTCGGCGCATTATCCGAGAGAATCAGCGGCTGGCAAGCGCCGCCGCCTGGTCCAGCCAGCCCTGTTGCCGCGCCGGGCTGGAGCCGAGGATCGGGCCGAAGGTCAGGGTCTTCAGTGGCCGGATACCGCAGAACGCCAGGGTGGTCTTGCGCACCTGATGCAGCCCGGGCATGTGGTAGACCCACTGGTAGTACCAGGGCGGGGTGTCCATGGTCACCAGCAGGTCGGCGGTGCGGCCGTGCAGCAGTTTTTCGGGGAAGGCCTTGCCCGGGCGGTATTTGAAGGCGAAGCCGGGCAGGAACACCCGGTCGAAGAAGCCCTTGAGCAGGGCCGGAATCCCGCCCCACCAGATCGGATAAACCAGGGTCAGGTGTTCGGCCCAGGTGATGTCGGCCTGGGCCTGCACCAGGTCGGCCTCCAGGGGCTGGATCTGCTGATAGCCCTCGTGCAGCACCGGGTCGAAGTCCAGTGTGCCGAGGCGCAGTTGTCGCACTTCGTGCCCGGCCTGCTGCGCCGCCTGCACGTAGCGCTCGGTCAATGCGCCGCAGAAACTGGCGCTTGAAGGGTGGCCCAGAATCACCAGTATGCGTTTGCCCATTGCCGCCTTCCTTGAACACCAAATCGTTAGCTTAAAGCCGGCCCCTGGGGGGAGAGTCAAGCCGGGACCAGGGCCTCCAGCAGGGCGCGGGCATAGGCCGGCAGGGCGCCCAAATCACGGGCACAGAGCAGCAGTTTGCGCTGGGCCCAGGGCTCACGCAGCGGACGCACCTGTAGCGCCAGCCCCGGTGCGCAACGCACCAGCGCCGCCTGCGGCACCACCGCCAGCCCGGCACCGTGGGCCACCATGCGCAGCACGGCATCGAAACCATCGGCCCGGATCCGTATCTGCATCCGTCGCCCGGCGTGCAGCGCCTGTTCTTCGAGGTACACCGCCAGGGCGCTGTGGGCCGTGAGGCCGACGTAATCGTGATGCAGGGTGTCGACGAAGCGCGGGTCCGGGTGGCTGGCCAACGGATGCTGGGCCGGCAGCACCAGCAGCAGCGGGTCATCGCGAAAGGCCCGGGTGTCCAGGCCCTGGGTGTCCACCGCGTCGGAGACGATCCCCAGGTCGGCCGCGCCCTGGCGCAGGGCGTGGGTGATGCGTTGGCTGGGCAGTTCCTGCAGGTCGATGTCGAGGTTGGGGTGTTGGCAGAGAAAATCCGCCAGCAGCTCCGGCAGGTATTCGGTGATCGCCGTGGTGTTGCACAGCAGGCGCACCTGGCCCTTGGCGCCCTGGGCGTACTCGGCCAGTTCCTGGCGCAGGTGCTCGGCCTGTTGCAACAGGAGGCGGGCGTGCTGCGCCAGGGCGTTGCCGGCGGCAGTCGGGGTCACGCCGCGCCGGCCACGTTGCAGGAATTCGATCCCCAGGGAGGCTTCCATGGCCCGGATACGTGCACTGGCGGCGGCCAGGGACAAATGGCTGCGCAGGGCGCCCGCGGTGATATTGCCGGCCTCGATAATATTCAGGTACAGCCGTAAATCGACTAAATCAAACTGCACAGTCACCTCCCTCATTGCCGCCTGAAAAACCCTAGCCTCTTGCTGGGAAAGAGGCTGGCTCAGTATATGGCAGATTTTCAGCGACCTGCCCAAGGCCCAGGATAGGGCCATGAATACTCTTCTCGCGTTTTATCAGAACCTTGGCCCGGCCCTGTCACTGCTGGTGATCGGCACCTTTTTACTGGCTGGAATGATCAAGGGTGTGATCGGCCTCGGGCTGCCGACCATCGCCATGGGCCTGCTGGGTATGGCTATGGCGCCCACGCAGGCAGCCGCTCTGCTGATTATCCCGGCGACCCTGACCAACCTCTGGCAACTGGCCTTTGGCGGGCATCTGCGCGGCTTGCTGGAGCGGTTGTGGCCGCTGTTGCTGATGATCGTGCTCGGCACCGGGGCCGGCACCCTGTGGCTGGGGATCGACGGCGGGGGCGGGGTGGTGCGGGCATTGGGCGCGGCCTTGCTGCTGTACGCCCTGAGCGGCCTGTTGCTGCCCACGCTGCAGGTGAGCCCGCGCCATGAGCGCTGGCTGGGGCCGCTGTGTGGCCTGGTGACCGGGATCATCACTGCGGCCACCGGGGTCTTTGTGATTCCGGCGGTGCCTTACCTGCAAGCCCTGGGGCTGAACAAGGATCAACTGGTCCAGGCCCTGGGCCTGTCGTTCACGGTCTCGACCCTGGCCCTGGCCGCCGGGCTGTCATGGCGCGGCGCCCTGGGCGCTGGCGAGTTGAGCGCATCGCTGCTGGCCCTGGCGCCGGCGCTGCTGGGGATGTTGTTCGGCCAATGGCTGCGCCAGCGCATCAGTGCCCGGTTGTTCAAGCGGGTGTTCTTTATCGGCCTTGGGGTGCTGGGGGCGCATCTGCTGATCAGTGGCTAGGGACGCGCCAGGCCTTCACCCAGGCCAGCACGGCGGTAATGACGGCGGTCGTCCAGCATTTTCGGACACATCCTAAAGCTCATCAGAAGCACTTCGAATAGGGTGCTCGACGATGAAAAAGGAGGGCCGCGATGGCCGATACCGTTCGATGACGACCACTGGCCACAACAGCCGCCTCCCTATGCCGGGAGGCCAGTAAGTCATGCCCCGAGAGTCGTTACCGACCCTGGCGTTGTATGCCCTGGTATCGCTGGCGGTGTGCCTGGCGTTCTATCTGACCTCAAGAAGCATTTCAGGCGTTCGCCGCACGCCGCGCAGGTTCTGGTGCTTTTTTGTGCTGCTGGTGCTGTGGGGCGCAGGTCAGCTGAGTGTGGCTCGTTACGGTTGCAGTGTTTTACAGCCCCCGTCCAAGGGCTTGGCGGAACGCGACTGCATGATTCGCTGGGTGGCTTTTGTCAGCGCCGTGCTGCAGATGTTTTGTCTGCCGAGTTCGGCCAATCCAGAACCGTGGTTTTCCCGCAAAGCCACACCTCGCCAATCAATCTTGACCCGCTTGCTGCGCCGGCGCGATCAGCCATTCGCCGAAGATCGGCTCAGCATGTCGATCCGCCGAATCTCGAAATCCCGCTCCAGGTAGTCCATGCGCTGTTCGAAAAAGCGTTTCATGTGCGGCAGGCTGGAATGCACGTTCAGGTGCGCCTGGGATTGCCAGATCTCATAGAAGATAAACAGCGTCGGGTCCTGCTGGTCGCGCAGCATGTGGTACTCGATGCAGCCCGGCTCGGCGCGGCTGGGTTCGACGTAGGCGCGAAACAGCGCTTCGAAGGCCTCGGCTCGTTCGGGGCGGGTTTTGGCATGGAGGATAAAACCGTGTTGCTCGGACATGGGGCGCTCTCGCTGAGTAGGATTTGAAAATCCTATAACAACAATCGCCTGCTGATTCGTGCGTATGGGTCAAATGTATTTTGTCCGACCCAGGCTTATTCCTGCGCCTGGGCATCGATACCCTGCCGCCATCGTTTTTAATCTCTTCAACCCGGCGTCCCGCAGCGCGGCAACGGGTTGTTCCCGATGAGGCTGGATCATGAAAAAAGTACTGTTGCTCAACGGCGGCAAAAAGTTCGCCCACTCCGATGGCCGCTACAACACCACCCTGCATGACACCGCCCTGGCGGTGCTCGACCGTGGCGGCATGGACGTCAAGGTGACCCACATCGACGCGGGTTATGACATTCAGGAAGAAGTGGCGAAGTTCCTCTGGGCCGACGTGATCATTTACCAGATGCCGGGCTGGTGGATGGGCGCGCCGTGGATCGTCAAGAAGTACATCGACGAAGTGTTCACCGAAGGCCACGGCAGCCTGTACGCCAGCGATGGCCGGACCCGGTCCGACGCCTCGCAGAAGTACGGCAGCGGCGGCCTGTTGCAGGGCAAGCAGTACATGCTGTCGCTGACCTGGAACGCGCCGCAGCAGGCGTTCGATGACCCCAGCGACTTCTTCGAAGCCAAGGGCGTGGATGCGGTGTACTTCCCGTTCCACAAGGCCAACGAGTTCCTGGGCATGAGCGGCTTGCCGACCTTTCTCTGTGTCGACGTGATGAAGCGCCCGGCCATCGAGGCCGACATCAAGCGCTACGAAGAGCACCTGCAGTCTGTGTTCAATCTCCCGGCGTAAATCCGACTACTATTGACGGCCTTGAACGCGCCTGTGCGCTTTCGTCGCGGGGGCCCATGCTCCCTCGCCGCGCCGTCAATTGTTGCCAGAGAGGGTTCACGTGAAAGCCAGATCCGACGAATTGCAGATTTTTGTCTGCGTCATCGAATGCGGTTCGATTTCCGCCGCAGCCGAGCAGATCGGGCAGACACCCTCGGCGGTCAGTCGCACCTTGTCGCGGCTCGAGGCCAAGCTCGACACCACCCTGATCAACCGCACCACCCGGCGCATGGACCTGACGGAGGAGGGCAAGTATTTCTTCGAACAGTCCAAGCTGATCCTCGACCAGATGGACGAGCTTGAAGAACGCCTCAGCTCACGCCAGCAGACCCCCTCCGGGCGCTTGCGGATCAACGCCGCATCGCCCTTCATGCTGCACGCCATCGTTCCCTATGTGGCCGAGTTCCGCAGCCTGTACCCGGATATCCAGCTGGAACTCAACAGCAATGACCTGATCATCGACCTGCTGGAACAGAGCACCGACATCGCCATCCGTATCGGCGTGCTGGCCGACTCGACCCTGCACGCGCGTTCCCTGGGCTGCAGCCCGCTGCATATCCTCGCCAGCCCGGCCTACCTGGAACGCCACGGCACGCCGCAGAGCGTGGCGCAACTGAGCGAGCACACGCTGCTGGGTTTTACCCAGACCGAGACCCTCAACCACTGGCCGCTGCGCCACGTGCACGGCGACCGCTGGCAGATCGAGCCGGGCATCAGCGCCTCCAGCGGTGAAACCCTGCGCCACCTGGCGCTGGAGGGGCAGGGCATTGCCTGCCTGTCGCACTTCATGACCATCGACGACATCAACGCCGGGCGCCTCAAGGTGCTGCTGGCCGAGGCCAACAGCGGCTATCGCCAGCCGATCAATGCCGTGTACTACCGCAACTCGCAGTTGGCGCTGCGTATCCAGTGTTTCCTCGACTTTATCCAGGGCAAGCTGGCCGGCTATGCCAACCCGGTGTTCAAGGGCTGATTCGTGACTCCCACGCAAGATTGAATTGGGCCAGCCTGGCTGTTTCCGCATGGAGCAGGCCTCGATACTGGCTGCATCACTTTTCAACCCTGGGAGTTACTCCATGAACGTATTCGTTACCGGTGCGGCAGGTTTTATCGGCGGCTCGATTGCCACGGGTCTGGTCAAGGCCGGCCACCAGGTCACCGGCCTGGTGCGCAGCGCCGAACAGGCCGCAGAACTGAGCGCGCTGGGAATCACCCCAGTGCTCGGCACCCTGGACGACCAGGCCCTGCTCACCGAGCAGGCGCGCAAGGCCGATGCGGTGATCAACGCCGCCAGCAGCGATCACCGGGGCGCGGTGGAAACCCTGCTCGCGGCGCTCAAGGGCAGCCACAAAACCTTCCTCCACACCAGCGGTTCCAGCATCGTCGGCGACGCCTCGGGCGGGCACGCCAGCGACAGGCTGTACCTTGAGGACCAACTGCCGCAGCCCACGCCGGACAAGGCCCCGCGCGTTGCCATCGACAACCTGGTGCTGGCGGCGGCCGGGGACGGAGTGAACTCGGCGGTGATCTGCAACACCCTGATCTACGGCCACAGCCTGGGGGTCAGGCGCGACAGCGTGCAGTTGCCTCGGCTGCTGAAACAGGCACGCAACAGCGGCGTGGTGCGCCATGTCGGGCCGGGGCAGAACATCTGGTCCAATGTGCATATCGAAGACGTGGTGGCCCTGTACCTGCTAGCGCTGACCGGCAACACCCCGGGTACTTTCTACTTTGTCGAAAGCGCGGAAGCCTCCTTTGTCGAGATGACCACCGCCATCGCCCAGGCCCTGAACCTGGGGCAGCCGCAGGATTGGCCGCTGGCCGATGCCGAAGCCGAATGGGGCTATGAAATGGCCAACTATGGCCTGGGTTCCAACAGCCGGGTCCGGGGCAAACACGCTCGCGAACAGCTGGGTTGGGTGCCCAAGCGCACCTCGGTGGTGGAGTGGATCCGCAACGAAATGCTCTGATGTGCAGCCGCGAGCGCCAATGCCGGTAGCGTGTTTTTGGGTGAGGAATGACCGACCTCGCCACCGGTAAGCTGTTCACCCCGGGCTAATCGACCTCAGCCCGGGGTCGACTTTTGTGGTTGATCCGATTTGCCCCGATCACGAATTTGGGCAAAAGGTTCTGCCTGTTAAAAAACGATAAAAAGACAGACTTCATGCCCACGGCGCCGTGGGGTGGGCCTGATCGCAGGTCACCCATGGGCAGCGCCAGCTCGCCGCCGCTCAACCTGGCTGCGCCCCGTCCGCCGCCGCGCAGCCTATCCCGGCGCGGGGCGTGATGCTGCTCCCCGGCGCCGGCCAACTGGCCGAATCGCCCTCAATTCCGTAACATTCCCCGCCTTCTTCCCGCCACGCCCAGGCCCGGCACCGCCGGCCTGCATTTGTAGGTAAACCATGAAAGCCACACGTCTGCGGGCCGATGCCCTGGCCGGACTCACCACCGCGTTCGCCTTGCTCCCCGAATGCATCGCTTTTGCCCTGGTGGCCCACCTCAACCCGCTGATGGGCCTGTATGGCGCCTTTATCATCTGCACCCTGACCGCGTTGTTCGGCGGCCGGCCGGGCATGGTCTCGGGGGCTGCCGGCTCGATGGCGGTGGTGATCGTCGCGCTGGTGGTGCAGCACGGCGTGCAGTACCTGCTGGCCACGGTGCTGCTGGGCGGGCTGGTGATGATCGCCTTCGGCCTGTTGCGCCTGGGCAAGCTGGTGCGCATGGTGCCGCACCCGGTGATGCTGGGCTTCGTCAACGGCCTGGCGATCATCATTGCCATGGCCCAGTTGGAACACTTTAAAAGTGGCGAACACTGGCTCAGCGGCAACCCGCTGTATGTGATGAGCGCCCTGGTGCTGCTGACCATGGCCATCGTCTACCTGCTGCCGCGCCTGACCCGCGCAGTGCCGCCGGCCCTGGTGGCGATTCTCGGGGTGGGGGCGCTGGTGTACCTGTTGGGCCTGCCAACCCGGACCCTGGGCGACATGGCGCACATTGCCGGTGGCCTGCCGAGCCTGGCCTTGCCCCAGGTGCCGTGGACCCTGGAAACCCTGGGCATCATTGCCCCGTACGCGATCCTGATGGCCCTGGTCGGCCTGCTGGAAACCCTGTTGACCCTGAACCTGACCGATGAAATCACCGAGAGCCGGGGCTTTCCGGATCGCGAGTGCGTGGCCCTGGGCGCGGCCAATATCGCCTCCGGGATGTTCGGCGGCATGGGCGGCTGCGCGATGATCGGGCAGACCGTGATCAACCTCAGTTCCGGTGGCCGTGGCCGGCTTTCGGGAGTGGTGGCGGGGGTGATGATCCTGCTGTTTGTGCTGTTTCTGTCGCCGCTGATCGAGCGCATCCCGCTGGCGGCGCTGGTGGGGGTGATGTTCGTGGTGTCGCAGCAGACCTTCGCCTGGGCCTCGCTGCGGGTGATCAACAAGGTACCGCTCAATGATGTGCTGGTGATTATCGCGGTCACCACCATCACCGTGTTTACCGACCTGGCCACCGCCGTGCTGTGCGGGATCGTGATTGCGGCGCTCAACTTCGCCTGGCAACAGGCCCGCGAGCTGTATGCCGACAGCCATCTGGAGGCCGACGGCAGCAAGCATTACCACCTGCACGGCACCCTGTTCTTCGCCTCGACCGCGCCGTTTCTCAACCAGTTCGACCCGGCCAACGATCCGCCGCACGTGACAATCGACTGCCGCCACCTGAGCTTTGTCGACTACTCGGCCATCGCCGCCCTGATGACCCTGCGCGAACGCTACGCCAAGGCCGGCAAACACCTGCGGGTGCTGCACCTGTCGGAACGCTGCAAAAAACTCCTCAAACGCGCCCGCGTGCAACACGACTGACGTAGCCGCTGCGCCCGAACCAGGCACCCAATTCCCCCAGGACATGACGTCGTCCCTGAGGGCCTGCGCAGCCTGGCGGCAGCGGCTACGGGTTTGACGGGGTTACGCGGGCCCGCATCCGCACACAGCCACTGACTCCAGCAACGATTGCAAAAGGCCGCTATGAAAGGCGGCATTTTGCTGGCCCCCGACGCTGCGCTTCGTTGCCAAACTTGCTGTCTTTTCAGAAGCTTAGGTGTTGGCTAAATGCGGACTTTGGTATTGCCCCTGGCACTGTTGGTCCTGGCGGGTGGCGCCTTTGAGGTGCAGGCCCGGGAGTTGAGCAAGCGTGAGCGTTTTGCCTGCAGTTGGGGTTCGGGCATCGCCGCCGGGGCCCAGCAGTCGAAGCTGTCCGGGGTGTCGCTGTATGGCGCGCGCAAGCAGTTGCAGGTGCGCAAATTCCCCCAGCCGTGGATGCGCATGTCGGCCATGGGCATCACCGAGCAAACCTACAACAGCCAGTCGCGGCTCAAGCCGGCCGCGGTCAAGCAGACCTATTACGAACAGTGCACGCAGCATGATTTCGCCCGCCGCTAGGGCCTGAAACCGTCTCCCCGAGCCCCTTGCCTGCGGCCCCGCTGCAACGCTGCGCGCCGGGGCACGGCGTCCCGCAATGGGATGAAAATACGCCTGCCGATTTTCATAACCGACGCCGGCGCATGTCGTTTCGCGACAAAGCGTATCTCTTCACGAAAGTTAGTTTCATATGGTTTGAAAGCTACTCCTCGAAATGCTTTAAGAGTTTCACAACCATTCGACGTGACCCTGTCTTTCGAGGAGTAACGCATGACACCTGCATCGGGATACTGGCTGCTGGGCTATGCCGCCATGGCCATCATTGCGCTGATCGTTCTGATCGCGCGCTATCGAATCAACCCATTTATCGTCATCACCCTGGTCTCGGTGGGCCTGGCGCTGCTCGCCGGGATGCCGCCGTCGGGGGTGATCACCGCCTACGAGGCCGGGGTCGGCAAGACCCTGGGGCATATCGCGCTGGTGGTGGCCCTGGGCACCATGCTCGGCAAAATGATGGCCGAGTCCGGCGGTGCCGATCAGGTGGCGCGAACCCTGATCGACCGCTTCGGCGAACGCAACGCGCACTGGGCCATGGTCTGCATCGCCTTCCTGGTGGGCCTGCCGTTGTTTTTCGAAGTCGGGTTCGTGTTGTTGGTGCCGATTGCCTTTACCGTCGCGCGCCGGGTCGGGGTCTCGATCCTGATGGTGGGCCTGCCGATGGTCGCCGGGCTTTCGGTGGTGCATGCCCTGGTTCCGCCGCACCCGGGGGCGATGCTGGCGGTGCTGGCGTATCAGGCATCGGTGGGGCAGACCTTGCTTTACGCGATTCTGATCGGGGTGCCGACCGCGATCATCGCCGGGCCGCTGTACGCCAAGTTCATCGTGCCGAGCATCCAGCTGCCGGCGGACAACCCGCTGGAGCGCCAATTCACCGAGCGCGAACCCCGCGAGCGCCTGCCCAGCACCACGCTGACCCTGTGCACGATTCTGCTGCCGGTGGTGCTGATGCTGATCGGCGGCTGGGCCAACCAGTTGTCCACCCCGGGCACCGGCTTCAACCAGTTCCTGCAATTTATCGGCAACTCGGTGATTGCCCTGTTGCTGGCGACCCTGGTGAGCTTCTGGACCCTGGGCATCGCCCAGGGCATGAGCCGCGCCTCGATTCTCAAGTTCACCAACGAATGCCTGGCGCCCACGGCCAGCATCACCCTGCTGGTGGGCGCTGGCGGCGGCCTGAACCGGATTTTGATCGACGCCGGCGTCACCGAGCAGATCGTCGGCCTGGCCCACGAATTCCAGCTGTCGCCGTTGTGGATGGGCTGGCTGTTCGCGGCGCTGATGCGGATTGCCACCGGCTCCGCCACCGTGGCCCTGACCACCGCCTCGGGGGTGGTGGCGCCGGTGGCGATTGGCCTCGGCTACCCGCACCCGGAACTGCTGGTGATCGCCACCGGCGCGGGTTCGGTGATCTTTTCCCACGTCAACGACGGCGGCTTCTGGCTGATCAAGGAATACTTCAATATGACCGTGGTCCAGACCTTCAAGACCTGGACGGTGCTGGAGACGCTGATTTCGGTGATCGCCTTCGGCTTGACCCTCGGGCTTTCGGAGCTGCTGTAGATGGACATCCTTTATCAGATTCGCGCCCGCCAGGACTCCTTCAGCGCCGGCGAAGGACGCATCGCCCGGTTGATGCTGGACGACGTCGGGTTCGCCGCGTCCGCCAGCCTCGACGAACTGGCGCAGCGCGCCGAGGTCAGCACCGCGACCCTCTCGCGCTTTGCCCGCAGCGTGGGCTGCCGCGACCTGCGTGACCTGCGCCTGCAACTGGCCCAGGCCAGCGGCGTCGGCAGCCGCTTTCTCGACCCCGCCGGCGCGCCGGAGTCATCGGGTTTTTACCGGCAGATCCTCGGCGATATCGAAACCACCCTGCATCAGCACCTGGCCGGTTTCGACGAGGCACGTTTCACCGATGCCGTGCGCCTGCTGGGCAAGGCGCGGATGATCCACGTCTTCGGCCTGGGCGGCTGGTCGGCCCAGTGCAGCGACGAATTGCAGGTGCGCCTGGTGCGCTTTGGCTATCCCATCGTGGCCTGCCATGACGCGGTCATGATGCGGGTCACCGCTGCGGTACTCGACGAAGAGCACCTGGTGCTGGCCTGCTCCCTGACCGGCCGCACCCCGGAGATCCTCGACGCCGTGGCCCTGGCGCGCAACTACGGGGCCAAGGTCATCGCCATCACCCGCAGCGCTTCGCCGCTGGCGCAGTTGGCGGACGTGCTGTTGCCGCTGCAAAGCGCCGAAACCTCATTCATCTACAAACCGACCGCCGCGCGCTACGGCATGCTGCTGGCCATCGACGTGCTGGCCACCGAAGTGGCGCTGGTGCTGCCCGAGGAGAACCAGGAGCGCCTGCGCCGGATCAAACTGGCCCTGGACGACTACCGCGGCGGCGACGACCACCTGCCGCTGGGAGACTGACATGCACTACGACACACTGATCCGCAACGCCCTGATCATCGACGGCAGCAACCGTCCCGGCTACCTGGCCGACGTGGCCCTGAGCGAAGGCCGCATCCAGCGCATAGGCGAGCTGCAGGGCGCGCAAGCCAAAGAGCAGATCGACGCCGCCGGGCGCGTGCTGGCGCCGGGTTTTATCGACGTGCACACCCATGACGACACGGTGGTGATCCGCCAGCCGCAGATGCTGCCCAAACTCAGCCAGGGCGTGACCACGGTGATTGTCGGCAACTGTGGCATCAGTGCCTCACCGGTCAGCCTGCGCAGCGATCCGCCGGACCCGATGAACCTGCTGGGGGCGCGCGGGGCCTTTGTCTATCCGCGTTTCAGCGATTACCGGGCGGCGGTGGACGCGGCGGTTCCGGCGGTGAATGTGGCGGCGCTGGTGGGGCACACGGCGCTGCGCAGCAACCATCTGGATGACCTGCAACGCACCGCCAGCCTCGCGGAAATTGCCGCCATGCGCGAGCAACTGCGCGACAGCCTGGCGAGCGGCGCCCTCGGCCTGTCCACCGGCCTGGCCTACGCCAGCGCGTTTTGCGCCGAGACCGATGAGGTGCAGCAACTGGCCGAAGAACTTGGCACCTGTGGCGCGTTGTACACCACCCATTTGCGCAGCGAATTCGCCCCAGTGCTGGAGGCCATGGACGAAGCCTTTCAGATCGGCCGTCACGCCCGGGCGCCGGTGATCATTTCCCACCTCAAATGCGCCGGCGCCGGGAATTGGGGGCGCAGCCCGCAGCTGTTGGCGTCCCTGGAGCGGGCGGCATTGAGCCAGTCGGTGGCCTGTGATTGCTATCCCTATGCCGCCAGCTCCTCGACCCTGGACCTCAAGCAAGTCACCGATGCCCATCGCATCACCATCACCTGGTCGACCCCGCACCCGGAAATGGGCGGCCGCGACCTGCTGGACATCGCCGCCGAATGGGCGTGCCCGCTGCTCGACGCCGCGCGCCGCCTGCAACCGGCCGGGGCGGTGTACTACGGCATGGACGAGGCCGATGTGCAGCGCATCCTGGCCCACCCGCTGTCGATGATCGGCTCCGACGGCCTGCCGGAAGACCCGTTCCCGCACCCGCGCTTGTGGGGCGCTTTCCCCCGGGTGCTCGGGCATTTCAGTCGCGACCTGGGCTTGTTCCCGCTGCACACCGCGGTGCACAAAATGACCGGGTTATCGGCGGCGCGTTTTGGCCTGGAGCAGCGCGGCGAGATCCGCGAAGGTCACTGGGCCGATCTGGTGCTGTTCGACCCGGCCCGGGTGCGCGACGTCGCCGATTTCAAAGACCCGCAACGGGCGGCCGAGGGCATCGACGAGGTCTGGGTCAATGGTGTGCGCAGCTATGCCGCGGGCCAGGCCAATGGTCAGCGGGCTGGGCGTTTTTTGCCGCGCAAAGGGTGCTAGTGCCGGCCTGAAGGGGGACGATGGCTGTGGCGGTACTCGCCGGGGGGCATGCCGCTGCGACTTTTGAAGGTGCGGTGGAATGAGCGCTGATCGGAGAAGCCCAGGTAGTGGGCGATGTCCTGGATCGGCAGATCGCTGTGCAGCAGGTAGTGCTCGGCCAGTTCCTGGCGCAGGTCATCGAGGATCTGCTGGTAGGAAGTGCCAGCCTGTTGCAGTTGGCGCTGCAGGGTGCGCACCGACATCGCCAGTTGTTCGGCCACCTGCTCCTTGCGCGGCAAGCCCTGCTTGAGCAACTGGCGCAGGGCGTTTTTGACTTGCAGCGCCAGGGAGGCATCTTCCAGTGACGCCATCAGGCCCAGGGCATGCTCTTCCAGGGTGCGCAGCAACTGCGGGTCGGCCTGGCGCAGGGGCAGTTGCAGGTAGTCAACGGGCGCCAGCAGGGCCGAGCAGCCTTGCTCGAACAGCACCGGGCAGCCAAAGAAGCTTTCGTACTGTTCGCGCCGGGCTTTGTCCGGCAGCGGGTGCTCGAACCACACGGCGCTGGGCGAGAGTGGGGTGTCGGCGATCCAGCGTGCATACAGCAGCCAGGAGGCCAGCACATCCTCCACCATGTGTCGGCGGGTTTCGGCGCGCTGGTGGCGGCAACTCCAGATCAGCCGCACCTGACCATCGACCACTTCGGCGCGGCTGACCCCCATGTCGCCCACCAGTTTTTCAAAGGGCATGATGCGATTCATCGCCTCGCCCAGGGTCGCGCAGTTCATGGTGATGTAGCCCAGCACGCTCCACGAGTTGGGCAAGACGAACCGCGCCGAATGCAGGCCGAACAGGGGGTCGCCGGAGTGGGCGCAGAAGTAGTCGAGCAGGCGTTCGTGAACCTCCACCGGCAGGCGCAGGCTGTTATCGCGCAACTGCCCGGCCTCCAGGCCGGCCGCGGCCAATGCCGGGGCGGTTGGCAGGCCCAATTGTTCGGCATGGCGCAGGTATTTGAGCAGCGGCGGGACCGAGGTGTAGCCAAGGGTCATGGCGAGGCGTCCTGGCGGCGAGTCCTTCACGTGGCGAGCTGCAAGGTAATTTGAAACCCACGGCAAAGTAAATGGCCATCCCCGACCTCCAACCCTGTGGCCGCTGCCGAAGGCTCGGGTCGCGTTCGGACGTCGGTTCGGAAGGACTGTGTGTTAGAGCCGCGATAAGTTCGACTGGCTAATGCGGTTTTTCTCTTTGATTTGTAGGGCTTTTCCGAGAGAATCGGCCGGTTACATTTCAGCGGTTTCACTGTCTTGCGCCTT
The DNA here is from genome assembly GCF_000416215.1 of Pseudomonas sp. CF161. NCBI lineage: Bacteria > Pseudomonadati > Pseudomonadota > Gammaproteobacteria > Pseudomonadales > Pseudomonadaceae > Pseudomonas > Pseudomonas sp. CF161. The sequence goes on along the minus strand of NZ_ATLP01000117.1, from coordinate 89,787 downwards.
CTGAATGTCCGGGTCTAGTCTTCGCCCGTCGCTGCCCATTCAGCGACCGGGTCTGCAAGCCCGAACAAGCAAGAAGCGCTCAGCGTCCACGGTGAATCACTGAGTTTTCAGTTCGATTTATGGTGGCTACGTGTGGGAGACCTTCGGGTCTGCCGGGCTTGCTTCTTCTTCCCGGTCTTGCAGACCTGCACGTAGCCGCCACCCATCATCTGCAAGTGATGCTGGCGGCCTTCATCCAAGAAGGAGCTGTGTGCCATGAACAAGATCGTTCCCGATCCACCTTTCCCGTCACCCAGTCGTGAGCTGATCAGCGCACTGGAAGTGCCCAATAAAACCCTGCTCCAGGCTCTGCAAAGCAGCGATGCCACGCCGCCGTTGCATCACACCTTGAGTGTCACGGGGGCCACGACCTTTGGTTGCCGCGACGGTGAAGGACGGCCGCTGTTCGCCGTACGCCAGGGCGTGAACGCCGAAGAAGCGCTGCTGCATGTCTCGCTGTTGCTCAAGTGTGCCGAGGAAACCGCCGATGAGATCACCAGCGCCAGCGGTATCGAGCGCGGTCTGATCTGGTCGATGATCCATTCCGTGGAAATGGCCAGGGCCGTGGTCGATGCCTTGCTCGACGGTGTGCCGCGCCCAGTGAGTTGAGGCCTGTGTAGCTGCTGCCGCTAGGCTGCGCTGGCCCGGAAGGGCGCCGTGGAGTGGCAGGTGTAGGTCGGTTGTTCTGGCAGTCCAGCGTCCGAACGCGGCCTACAGTTCGCCCTTGCAGCGAGGGCTGCAGGGGCGATGGGGGGAGGGTCAGACGCGGAAGTGGCTGACCATCATTTGCAGTTGGTTGCCCAGGCGTGCCAGTTCGACGCTGGAAGCGGCGGTTTCGTCGCTGGCGGCGGCGGTCTGTTCGGATACGTCGCGCACGTTGATGATGCTGCGGCTGATCTCTTCGGCCACGGCGCTCTGCTGTTCGGCAGCGGCGGCGATCTGCTGGTTCATCGACTGGATGTTGGACACCGTGCGGGTGATGTTTTCCAGGGATACACCGGCCTTGCGGGTCAGTTCGACGCTGCTGTCGGTCAGGCTGCGGCTGTTGTTCATCACGTTGGCCACTTGCTGGGTACCGTTCTGCAGGCCGGCCACCAGGGCTTCGATTTCCTCGGTGGATTTTTGCGTGCGTTGCGCCAGGGCCCGCACTTCGTCGGCGACCACGGCAAAACCACGGCCGGCTTCACCGGCGCGCGCGGCTTCGATGGCGGCGTTGAGGGCCAGCAGGTTGGTCTGTTCGGCCACGGCCTTGATCACGTCCATGACGCTGCCGATCTTGTCGCTTTCCTGTTGCAGCACGCTCATGGCGTCGGTGGAGCGCACCACTTCGCTGGCCAGGCGTTCGATCTGGGTGATGGCTTCGGCCACCACTTTGTCGCCCTGGCGGGCTTCGCCGTCGGCGGCGGCTGCGGCCAGGGAAGCCTGTTCGGCGTTGCGTGCGACTTCCTGCACGGTGGCGGTCATTTCATGCATGGCGGTCGCGACCTGGTCGGTCTCGATCTTCTGGCTGTTGACCCCGGCGCTGGTTTCTTCGGTCACGGCCGACAGCTCTTCGGCGGCGCTGGCGATCTGGGTCACGCCGTCACGGATGCCGCTGATCAGTTCGCGCAGGGTCACGCCCATGCGGGCAATGCCTTGTTGCAGCACGCCGAGTTCGTCGCGGCGGGTAACGCGCACGTCCTGGGTCAGGTCGCCGGAGGCGATGCGTTCCACCACGGCCAGGGTTTCGCGCAGCGGGCGGGTGATCTGGCGGGTGATGATCACCGCGGCCAGGACCCCGACCAGCAGGGCGAGCAGGGTGCTGATCAGCTGCAGGCTGCGGGCCTGTGCGCTTTCGGCATCGCGACGGTCGAGCTGGATCTGGTACAGCTCGTCGCTGCGGGCAACGATATCGGTGCCTTGATCGGTCATTTCCTTGCGTGCTTGAACCGCGTCGCTGAACGCCGCCTTGAACGCTTGCAGCGAGGTGCGATAGGCACTCAGCGCGGCTTCCAGCTGGCGCAGGGCGTCCTGCTGGGTGCTGCTGAAGTGGGTGTTGAGCTGGGCCAGTTCGCCGATGGCGTTGTTGAGCTGGGCCACGGCTTTCTGTTCGGTTTCCGGATTGCTGTTGGCGGTGTAGCCGCGCACTTCATAGCGCGCCAGCATAAAGGCTTCCTTGGCCTTGGTGATGGCCTGGAACTGCTCGAAGCGCTCGTCGCTCAACGGCATTTGCTGCACCCGGGTGTTGATCGCGTTGATCAGGCCGTTGGCGGTTTCGGCGTTGTTGCCCATGGCCTCGCGCGCGGTGTTGCCGGTGCGGTAGGCGCTGCGCATTTTGTTCAGCGAAGCCTGGTAGGCGCTGATGGTCGCGCTCTGTTCCTTGAGCAGCTTGAGGTTGTCCGGGCTCTTGAAGCTGTTGAGCAGTTTCTGCTGCTGGGCGACGAAGGCATCGAGGGTGGCCTGCACGCTCTGCGCGGCGGTTTCGTCGCCATTGGTCAGCATGTATTGCAGGCGCGACACCCGCAGCTTGGTCAGGCCGGCATTGAGCTGGGTGATGTCGCTCATCCAGTTACTGCGGTCGATCAGGCTGCCCAGACTGGTCCAGCCGGTCAGGGCGAGGATGGTGGTCAGGGCCAGGACCAGGCCAAACCCCAGGCCGAGCTTAAGGTTGACACTGATGTTGGCAAACCAGCTATTCATTCAATTCCTCCAGGAACGTTGCGCTTCTTTATCGTTAGGTAGCCGGAAGATTGTTGTTTTTGGTGGCCAGCAAGGTGTGTTCGTAGGGGGATATCGGCGGCAAATGCGATTGCTAAAACGTTTTTGTCGGGATTAGCGCAATAGGCGGATGGTCGGGGTTGTCTGGGGGGGATCAGGCCGGGTTGAGACTTTTTTCACATCCATTTCACTGCCGGCCTACGCCGGGCTGCTTAGAGTCTTGGCGTCACTCGGTGCTTGCCCGCCGGTTGACGACGCCGTTGCGCGTTCAATTGTCATCCGGGCCAGGTAGCGTCTGCGCTGGCTGCTGGTAGTCCCGGTCATTGTCAGAGAGGCGGCTTGCACGTGGAATCAAGACTCGGTTTTGCCCTGACCCGACGAGTGCCGGACCTCGGCCGCCTGGCGCGTTTCAAAAACGCCGCGGTGGTGTTGCTGGCGGCGCTGCTGGTGCTGCCGCTGACCCTGTGGCTGCTCAAACCGATGGCGGTGCCGGACCTGGCCCATGGCAATGGGGCGGGGCTCAAGGCGCTGAATGCGGGCTGGGCCAGGGGCCAGATGATCGTGCTGGTACGCCATGTGGAGCGTTGTGACCAGTCCAGGGCTGCATGCCTGGGGCCGGCCGACGGCATTACCGATCGCTCCCGTGATGTGGCGGTCGGGGTCGGGGCGCAGTTCGAACACCTGGGCTTGGACCGTGCCGATATCTATCACAGCCCGTTGACCCGTGCGGTGCAGACGGCGGGTTATATGTTCAGCGCCGCCGGCAACGGCGAGGACTGGTTGTTCAACTGCAAGAACTCCATGTTGCGCGATGCCCTGGCGCACAAGGTGCCGGGGCGCAATCTGATTCTGGTGACCCACAGCGAATGCATGGCGCAGTTGGAGAAAGACCTGAAGCTGCCGGTTTCTAGCTTTGGTTATGGCGCCTCGCTGTTTGTCTCCAGCGCGAGCCTGGAGGCCGCGCCGAAGATGCTCGGCTTTATTGAAGCCAGCGACTGGCGTTCGTTGGGGCTGGACCGCCGCTGAACCGGGGCGGGCTTTCAAGCGGGCTCAGCGCGAGAAAAAAAACGGCACCCCGATCGGGGTACTGCCATTCAGTTAAGGGCAAGCACTGTCATGGTGGCGAGGGAGCTTGCTCCCGCTGGGGCGCGCAGCGGCCCAAAAAAGGGCACTGTTACGCCCTGGAGCCCCGGCCGGCCCCACGGGAGCAAGCTCCCTCGCCACAGGTTATGTTTCGTTCGTTCTAGCGCTTAGCTGATCGGCATGAACCTGATCGGGGTGCCGTTTTTTTGCCGCGGGCCTCAGTGGCTGACGAAATAGTAAGCCTGGCGCCCGACTGTCATGCGTTTGACCACCCGCAGCGGAGCCTGGGGTTCCTGCTCGGCGGCCATCAGCGCCACATGTTGCGGCGAGGCCGCGAGGAAGGCGTGCAGCTGGGCCTCGGTCTGCAGGTCCGGCAACTGGCTTTGGGTGTAGAACACGCTGGCGCCGCCGACCCGCTCATTGGCTTGATAGATCCCGACCTGATGCTGGTCAGCCTGCAGCGCCTGCACCTGATTCATCAGCGGCAGAAACGACAGCGTGCGGTCGGCCCGGGGCGCAGCCCACTGGGCGGTGGCCAGGTAGCTGCACACCACCAGCGTCATGATGCCCACTGCCAGGCCACGACGGTGCTGGCCCAGTTTGCCCAGCCAACCGCCCGTGCCGACCTGCCGACCCAGGCGCTGGTACAGCACCGCGGCGTATTCGGCGGCCAGGACCGCGGCGGCCGGGGTCAGCGACATCAGGTACACCGTGCGCTTGCTCGACGCCAGGCACAGCAGGGTGAATTGGGCCACCAGCCACAGGCTGAAGAACAGCCGGTAGCGGTTCTCCATCAGGCTTTTGCGAAAGTGCCACAGGCCCAGGTAGACCAGGATGTTCCACGGCAGAAAGGCCTGGGGCAGCTTGGCCAGGTAGTAGTAGAAGGGCTCGTAATGCCCGGCTTCCTCGAAAGAGCCGTCGAAGCGCCCGACGCTGTTGGTCCACAGCACCTCGCCCAAGGCTTGCAGGCCGCCGCGCTGATACAGCAGGTAGAGCCAGATCAGCAGCGGGATCAGGCCCAGCAGGGTAAACAGCGCCGGGCGCAGCCAGTGGCCCACAGAGAAGCGTTTTTCCAGCAGGCTGTCGGCCACCAGGTAGGCAAAGATCACCACCCCGGGCATCGCCAGGCCGAGCACCCCCTTGCTCAGGGTGGCAATGGCGATCCCGACGGCGAACAGCAGCCAGGCCAGCAGCGCCGGTTGCTGATCGGCCTGGCGCCGCTGAGCCTGGAAGAACGCCAGCAGTGCCAGGGTCACGCCCAGGCTGAGCAAGGCGTCTTCGCCCACGCCGCGCACGTTGCTCCAGTAACTGGCCATGGTCGCCAGCATCGCCGCCGCGACCCAGGCCACCGTTGTCGGCCGGCCAAAACGGCGCAGCATGGCGTACAGCAGCATGACACTGAACAGGCCGGCAAAGGCCGAGGCCAGGCGCACGGCCCAGGGAGTGCCGCCGAAGGCGCGGATGGCGCCGGCGTCGAGCCACAGGCTCAGCGGTGGTTTTTCCAGGAAGGGCTGGCCGAACAGGCGCGGGGTCACCCAGTCGTTGTCCAGGTGCATTTGCATGGCGATCCCGGCGACCCGGGCTTCGGTGGAGCCTTGCAACTGATGATTGCCCAGGGCGAAAAAGAACAGCAGGCCGGCAAGCAGGAAGAGCAGCGGGGCGGGTCGCGACATGAGCTTGGGGCCACCAGTAGAGGGTTGATCGAAGTGCCGCGAGGCAATCGACGAAGTATACGGGGCCAATTCTTAACAATTCGTGAACGGCGGGCGCGATGCTCCCGGGCTTCAGCCTTCCGGCCGCCAATACGCCGCCGCGTGCTGGCCGAACAGCTCGGCGTAGGGCGGCTCGCAGATGCCCAGGACCGTGACTTCCATGGCGTCTTCCCCGCAGTCGGCAGAAAAGTCCTGGAGACACACCCCGGCGGCGACCAGCGGGCGGCCCTGGTAATGCACGCTCAGGCCCAGGTCGCTCTGGTCGCCCTCGGCCCGGGCGCGGATCAGCGCCTGCACCTGGGCATAGGCCGGCGCCGGGATAAACAGGCCGAACGCCACGCCCATGGGCGGGTCGCCGGACTCCAGTTCGGACCAGCCGATCAACTGTGCGTGATGCCAGACTTCAAAGCGCGGCATGGCCTCAGTCCTCCTCCTGAAACCAGGCGCAGGCGATGCGCCCGGGGGCCAGGGCCAGCACGCCGCTGTCGAAGGTGCAGTCACTGACGGCGGTCCAGCTGACCTCGCCGCCGGGGTTGTCCGGGGTCTTGATCAGTGGGCCGTTGGTATAGAAGGCCGCGCCGGGGGCGGCGAGGTGGGTCATCAGTTCGGCGGCGAAGCGCTGGGCCTGGGCCCTGGCCATGAGTTTCTGGCGGTGGACCATGTCGCGCCACAGCAGCCAGACCAGCACCTGCTCGGCCTCTTCGGCACTGATCGCGCAATAGATGCCCGGGCTGTCGAGCAGGCCGAAGCGGCGTGCGGCGTCTTCCACCGACCCGGCTTCCCAGGCCTGGATGCCCATGATCGAGTTGCCGACATCGCGCAGGTCGAGAATCTGGTGTTCCAGGGCGTCGAGGGAAAGTGCAACGGGCATTTCAGGTTTCCGGGCAAATCACGATAGTCTCTGCCAGCGAGGCTGGAAGCGCAGGGCAGTGATGCTAGCGCACTCGGGCCTCGTTGCGCTGTATCAACCCCCTTTGCAACACCCGAGAAGGAGATGGACATGTTCAGGTTCCTCACGATTACTGAGCCGCCGCAAACCCCCGCGCATTGCCATGGAGGCTCCGTCAACGGAGCCATAGCTGCCTGGGAGCTGAAAAATCTGGCTCTCAATGCAAAGGGGTTTGTTTCATGTCCAAAGAGTTACTCGGAGTTTCTGCTGTAGGGTTGATGGTGCTGGGCGAGTTCTGCGCCATCTACAGTGAAGTGGTCGCCGCGCGCCTGGCGCATACCGGCAACACCACCTGGGCCGACCTGGCATTGCCGGTGTTGATCATGTGCTTTGCCGGTATCTGCCTGATTGGCGCGTACTGGCTGGGGTATGTCGCGGTCGGTGATATCTGGCTGATTACCGTGGTCTCGGTCACCTCGTTGCTGCTCCTGGAGCCGCTGGTGATCTGGGCGATCTTCCATGAGCAGCCGGGGCGTGGTGCCTTGATCGGGTTCTGCCTCGGGGCCCTGGGCATGCTCTCGGCGGTATTCCTGTAGAACGCTGCGCTGGGCGCAGCCACTCGCCTCTGGCCCGGCAGGCAATCTGCCGGGCCAGGATGTTCAGGCCCCCGGGCCTGGACTCACACAGCCGGTTTGGGAAAGTAGCGACTGGGCGCATCCCCCAGTACTCGCCGAAACACACTGCTGAAAGCGCTCGGGCTGCTATAGCCCAAGTCGGTCGCGACCCGGGTGATGGCCTCGCCCTCGCCCAGGCGCGCCACGGCCGCCAACAGGCAGGCCTGCTGACGCCATTCGACAAAACTGATGCCGGTCTCCTGGCGAAACAGGCGGGTGAAGGTGCGCCGGCTCATGTTGACCTCGCGCGCCATGCAGTCGATGCCGATTTCCAGGGACGGCTGGGCCAACAAGCGCTGGCAGGCCTTTGCAAGGCGCGGCTCATCGGGCAGCGGGGCGTTCAGCGACAGCGGGGCCATGGCGGCGATTTCATGCAGCAGCAAGGTCATCAAGTGCCCGTCGTGGCTGTCTTCGGCGTAGAGCGGGGGAATGTCCATGGCCCGCAGCAGCAACTGGCGCAGCAACTCGGACACCCCGAACACCTGGCACCGTGCCGGCAGCTGGAGCGCGGTGGCGGCGGGGGTACGGATGTAGGTGTTGAGCATGGTCACCGGGCCGCTCATGTGCATTTCATGGGGCACGCCGGCGGGCACCCAGACCGCCCGTTGCGGCGGCACCACCCAGTTGCCGGCATCGGTGAACAGGGTGATCACGCCGCTGGCGGCCAGGGCGAATTGGCCGCGTTGGTGGCTGTGGCGCGGGAAGTGCTGGCCGGGGTGGTAGTCGTTGGCGGTGACCACGGCGTCGCGCGGGGTGTTTTCGTAAGGATCGATATCTATCTGGCGCATGGCCCGAATTTAATGATCAATGGCCTGGCATTGCAAGCGGGCCATGGCACGAGCTGGTCATAGTGGCGTCTTCGCCGGCGCGCCTCTGCGCCGGCCTTTGTGCTGGAACGCGAGCTGATGCAGAACCGACACTTGATCCTGGCCGTGCTGGTGACAGCGCTCTGGGGCTTTAATTTTCCGATCACCAAGCTTGGCCTGGCCAACCTCGACCCGCTGCTGCTCACGGGCCTGCGCTTTACCCTGGCGGCCCTGCCCTGGGTGTTTTTTATCCGCAGGCCCCAGGTCGCCATCGGTTGGCTGGCGGCGTATGGCGTGATCTTCGGGGTGGCGATGTGGGCCTTGATCAACCTCGGGATCAAGCTGGGCGTGGCGCCGGGCACCGCCGCGCTGCTGATCCAGTTCAGCGCCTTTTTCACCCTGGGCTGGGGCGTGTTGCTGTTTGGCGAACGCTTGAGCCGGGGGCAAGTGCTCGGCCTGGTGCTGGCGGCGCTGGGGTTGCTGTGCATCCTGCAAGGCAGCCCGGGGCAGGGCACGTCACTGGGCTACGGGCTGTTGTTGATCAGCGCCCTGAGCTGGAGCCTGGGCAACGTGATCATCAAGCGCTCCGGGGTGCGCGAGATATTTGCCTTTGTGGTCTGGTCGAGTCTGTTTGCGCCGCTGCCGCTGTTTGCGCTGACCTGGCTGAGCCAGGGTTCGGCGCCTTTTGCGAACCTGGCGAGCGGGCTGGATCAACGCACCCTGTGGTCCCTGGCGTTCCAGGTGTATGGCGCCACGCACTTCTGCTACTGGGGCTGGAACCTGTTGCTGCGCGAGTACCCGGTGTCGCGGGTGGCGCCCTTGTCGTTGCTGATCCCGGTGTTCGGCGTGCTGGGCTCGGTGTTGCTGTTGGGGCATCAGGTCGATGCCCGGGAGGCGCTGGCCATGGTGCTGATTCTGTCGGCGCTGGCCGTGGGCCTGATCAAGGGCCGGCGCCCGCCCCAGGAGCCCTGCGCCACCCGCTAGGTTTACGCCGGGCTGGTGCCGGCCGCGGCATCGAACACTGCCAGGGCCATGGGCAGGGTGGCCAGCAGCCGTGGTTGTTCGATGCCGTCCCGAGCCTGCACCGACAACCCGTGCAGCAGGGTGGCGTAGCAGTCGCCCAGGGCTTGCACCGGGGTCTGGCGCGGCAGTTCGCCGGACTCCACGGCCTGTTCCAGGCGCTGGATGATCGAGCGGGTGCGGTCGCGCCGATGCCCGGCCAGCCACTCGCGGATGCTGTCGTTATCCAGGGTGCAGTTGGTCGCCGATGACACCACCATGCAACCCAGGGGCCCGTCGGGACGAGTGTAGAGCTCGATGGCGTCGCGCAACATGCGCTCGATGGCCGCGCGTGCCGTGGGCTCCTCGCTCAGGGCCAGGTCGGCAAAGGCGCCTTCACCGTTCTCGTACAGGGCAATGGCTTCGCGAAACAACGCTTCCTTGGAACCGAAGGCGGCGTAGATGCGGGCCGAGGCGATGCCCAGGGCCTGCACCAGGTCGGCCATGGACGTGGCTTCAAAGCCGCGCTGCCAAAACACATCGCGGGCCTGGCGCAAGGCCTGGTCTCGATCGAACTCCCGGGGTCTGCCGGCCATGCTGTGGATGCCTCGCCTGAATGAAGGGGGTGTGCCGGCGTGCATTATTGATCGATCGACAAAAAAATCAAGCCCGCGTATTGACGGGGTCCTGGCGCGGCCTCTATTGTTTGTCGACCGACAAATAATAGGAGTGCCCGATGAAAACCCTCAAAGGACCGAGCCTGCACCTGGCTCAATTCAGTGACGCCACGGCGCCGTTCGACAGCCTGCCGTCGATTGCCGCCTGGGCCGCTGGCATGGGCTTCAAGGCCTTGCAGTTGCCGGCCTGGGATGAGCGTCTGTTCGACGTCAGCCTGGCCGCGCAAAGCCAGGATTACTGCGATGAAATCAGCGGCGTGGTGGCCGAGCACGGGCTGGTGATCAGTGAGCTGACCACCCACCTGTTCGGCCAGTTGGTGGCGGTGCACCCGGCCTATGACAGCCTGTGCGACGGCTTTGCCCCGGCCCGGCTCAAGGGCAATTCGGCGGGCAAGAGCCAATGGGCCCTGGAGCGTTTGCAGATGTCGGCCAAGGCCTCGCGGCGCCTGGGCCTGACAGAGATGGGCAGCTTCTCCGGCTCCCTGGCCTGGCCGTATTTCTTTCCGTTTCCGCAGCGCCCTGAAGGCCTGATCGATTCGGCGTTTGCCGAGCTGGCCAAGCGCTGGCTGCCGATCCTCGATGCCTGTGACGAGCAGGGGGTCAACTTGTGCTACGAGATCCACCCCGGCGAAGACCTGCACGACGGCGTGACCTTCGAGATGTTCCTGGCACGGGTGGGCAATCACCCGCGCTGCAAGATGCTGTTCGACCCCAGCCACTTCGTGTTGCAGCAGCTCAATTACCTGGACTACCTGGACATCTACCACGAGTTCATCGGCATGTTTCACGTCAAGGACGCCGAGTTCAATCCCACCGGGCGCCAGGGGGTGTACGGCGGTTATCAGGGCTGGGCCGATCGTGCCGGGCGCTTCCGCTCCCTGGGCGATGGCCAGGTCGACTTCAAGGGGATTTTTTCCAAGCTGGCCCTGTATGACTACGACGGCTGGGCGGCGCTGGAGTGGGAGTGCTGCCTCAAGGACCAGCAGCAGGGGGCTCGCGAGGGCGTGGCCTTTATCAACCAGCACATCATCCAGGTGACCGACAAGGTGTTCGACGACTTCGCCGGAGCCCCGGTGGATCAGGCCCAGATCAATCAACTACTCGGCATTGCGCCGGTCGCGGCATAAGGATGATGAGCATGGACAACGCTGAACAAATGGCCTTTGCCGGACACGAGCAGCGCCACGGTTATGTGCGTATCGACGGCCTGCGCCTGCACTACGTGACGCAGGGCCAGGGCCGGCCGGTGCTGCTGATACCGGGCTGGCCGCAGACCTGGTTCACCTGGCGCCACGTGATGCAGGCGTTGGCCGAGCAGGGCTACCAGGCGATTGCGGTGGACCTGCCGGGCATGGGCCTGTCGGATAAACCCCGGGACGGCTACGACACCGGCACCAGTGCCGGGCGCCTGAATGCCTTGATGCAGGCGCTGGGGCACGAGCGCTATGCGGTGCTGGGGCATGACGTGGGCATGTGGATCGCCTACGCCCTGGCCAGCGACCAGCCGCAGGCGGTGGAAAAACTGGTGCTCACCGAAGCCGTGATCCCGGGGCTGGCCCCGGCGCCGTCGATCTTCGCCCCGCCGGAGCTGAATATTTTCCTCTGGCACTTCATGTTCAACCAGTTGCAGGACTTGCCCGAGGTGCTGATCACCGGGCGCGAGGCGCAGTACCTGGCCTACATGTTCGAGAAGTGGTCGTTTCGCCAGGACCGGGTGGCGGTGGACACCTACGTCAAGGCTTACTCGGCGCCGGGCGGCCTGAGTGGCGGCTTTGGTTATTACCGGGCGATTCCCGAAACTATCCGCCAAAACCAGCGGCGGGCGGCGACCCCATTGGCCATGCCGGTGCTGGCGATTGGCGCGCAGCACGCCACCGACAATGCGCCGCTGGAGACCCTGCAAGGCAATGCCCTGGATCTGCGGGGCGCCATCGTCGCCGATTGCGGGCACTTCATTACCGAGGAGGCACCCGAGGAGTTCATCGCCCTGGTGCTGCCGTTCCTGTCGCAGCAGAACTGACAGCACCCGCCTCGGTAAACCAGCGCCTGCGCAGCGGGCAAAGGCGCTGCGCTGGGGGAAACGCCTGCGTCGCTGATCAGCGCAGGTGCCGGCCGCTGCGCCACCAGAACACCGCCCCCAGCAAGGCCCCCGAGGCGCTGAACAGCGGCGCCAGGGGCCAGCAGCGCTCCAGGGTGCTGGGGGATACCTGCTCTTCGGCTGGGTCGGTATAGAAATCGGGGTCCAGCTGCATCACCAGAGGAATGGTGGGCAACGCACTCAGGGCGCCGCACAGCAGGTAGATCGCGATATGGCGCCAGGTAAAGCGCTGGGCCAGCCAGAAGAACAGGGCGCAGGGCAGGGCCGCGACGGTGCCGACCACCATGACGCTCAAACAGCCGATCGCCAGGCTGAAAGACATCACCGACGGCAGGCTGCTCCACCGCGTGGGGCTGCCACCGAGCATCAGCAGGCCGAACGACAGGGCCACAACCAGGGACAGCGCCGCGACGCCGACCAGGTAGGTGATAAACCAGTCAATGACGCGCACGGTACGAATGGGGGTGGAGGTGGAGGTTCGGGACATGGGGAAGCGGACCATTGAGGGCTGATGACCGCACAAGGCTATCGATAGCGGGCGCGGCACACTGTGGAGTTTGCGTGGTTTTCCTGTGGTGAATCGGGGCTGAGGCCCGCCTGCACAATCGTACAAGACCCTGTTGCCTGAGCCTTGCATGCTGCCCGCCGGATATCGGAGGTGGTTATGCAAGGCAGTGAATTGGAATGGACACCGGGCCGCTCGAGTGTCTGGCGCCGGGTGGCACCGACGGCGCTGGCCATCGTGCCGGTCAGCCTGCTGTTCGGGGTGCTGGCGGAGCGTGCGGATTGGTCCCTGCTGGAGGTGGCCTTGATCGGCGTGCTGGGGTTTTCCGGCAGCGGGCAATTTGCGGTGCTGCCCCTGGAGCAGTCCGGGGCGGGTTTTTTCACCATGCTGCTGGTCACCGCCTCGATCAACAGCCGCTACTTGCCGATTGCCTTTACCACCGCGGGCCGCCTGCCCCGGCCCTGGGGGCGCAAGGTGCTGGCTGCGCACATGCTCGGCGATGAAGCCTACGCCACCGAACGGGAGCAGGACGGGCCCGGGGTGGTGCTGTTGATTCGGGCCACGATCTTTCTCACCTGGGCCGCCGCTGGGGTCCTGGGTGCGCTGCTCGGCCAGTTGCTGCCGGCGCAATGGATCGGCGCCGAGGTCAACCTGGGCTACCCGGCCAGCGTGGTGCTGATGTATTTGTCGATTTCCCAATTGCGTGGCCGCCTGCTGCACGTGGGTGAGCGCTGGCTGCCGATGCTCGGTGCGCTGACGGTGTGCGTGCTGTGCGCCTGGGGGCTGATCCAGTGGCTGGGGCCGGTGTATTTCTGGATCCCCAGTGTGCTGCTGGCGACCCTGATCCTGACCTGGGCCAAGCTATGAACCCCTCGACGCTGATGGCCATTGCCGCGCTGTTCACCGCCAGTTGCCTGGTGCGGATCGTCCCGGCGCTGGTCCGGGTGCCCTTGCCCGGCAGCCTGCAACGCTGCCTGGAGCGGGTGCTGCCGGTGGCGGTGTTTATCAATTTTGCGCTGTACATCGCCTACAGCGAGATCAGCCGCGACCCCCTCGCCGCCAGCCTGTCTATGCTGCTGGTGGCAGGCCTGGCGCTGCTCACGGGTTGCGGGTTGATCAGTACCGCCGTGATCGGCACCGCCGCCTACGCACTGCTGCTTCACCTGTATTGAAGTCCGCGCGGCGAGGGTGCTTGCTCGCGCAGCGGCCGTAAGGCCTGTGTTCGCGGTGTGGCGGCGGACACGCTGCCGCGCCACAAAAAAAGGCTGTTGCCCTCGATGGCCGGGGTTTTTCGCGCCTGTTCAGGAGGCGTTCAGGGGGTTCCCCGGCACCATGGCCACGCCTATTGAGCGGCGAATCAACCTGACGGGTCAGCGATGGATCACAACACAAGGTATCGCGTCGAATCGTTTTGCATCCTGCTACTGGCCCTGGCGCTGTTCACCCTGGGGATCTGGGACCAGCCGCCCCAGGGCTTCGATGGGCGCTGGGCGCTGTTTCTCCAGGAAATGTTCCGCCACGGCCCCAGCCTCTTTCCCACCACCTATGGCCAGCCGTACCCGGATTACCCGGGCACCGCGACCTGGTTCAGTTGGCTGTGGGCCCAGTTGTTCGGCGCGCCCAACCACCTAGCCAATGTCTTGCCGACCGCCATCGCCTCGGCCGGGGTCCTGGCGCTGTTGTATCGCCTGCTCGTGCCCTATGGCCGAGCCTGGGCGTTGCTGGCGGTGTTGCTCACGGCGCTGACCTCTCAGTTGCTGGACAAGTCGCGTTCGGTCTGTATCGACCAGATGGTTTCCCTGCTGTGCCTGGGGGCCTTCTACCTGTTGCACAGTGGCGAGCAGATTGGCTCGCGCTGGCGGCGCTACGGCGTATTACCGTTGCTGGTGCTGGCGTTCGTCATTCGCGGCCCGTTGGGGCTGATCGAAGTCTGCGGCGTGGCCTGTACCTATTGCCTGCTGGGCCCGCTGCGTTCGCGCGCCGAGCGCCTGCGGGTGCTCAAGCAGGTGCTGGCCTACGGCTTGCTCGGGCTGGTGCTGCTGGCTGGCTGCTGGTGGGGATTGATGCACCTGGCACGCCTCAGCGGCGGCCAGGCGTTTGCCGATCAGGTGTTCAACATGCAGGTCAGCGGTCGCCTCGATGAAAGCGGCGAGCCGTTCTTTTTCTACTTCCAGCTCAGCCTGTATCGCTACTTTCCGGTGGTGCCCCTGGCCCTGGCGACGCTGTTTGCCCTGCGCCGGCAGTGGCACCTGCGGCATGCCCGGGGCGATCTGCAATTGGTGCTGCGCCTGGCGGCATGCGGCCTGATGATTCTGCTGGGGCTGTCGGTGCCGCACTTCAAGCGCGCCTATTACATCCTGCCCATGGTGCCGATGTTCGCGGCGGTGGCGGCTTACGGCTTGCTCCATGCCCAGGGCTGGATGCTCAAGGTGCGTGGCGCCTACACCTGGCTGGTGGCGGTGTTGCCGACGGTGTGCATCGTGGTGCTGTTTGTTTGTCGGCACAGTTGGCACAAGCACGGCTACTGGCCGCCGGTGTCCCTGCCGCTGCTGGTGGCGGCGTTTGTGCTCCTGCAACTGCTGGCGATCCAGGGCTGGCGCACCACGCGCCAGGCCGTGGGGCGCCGCCTGGTACTGCTCAGCCTGATCGCCCTGGCGGCTCAATGGTGGCTGTTGATCAAGGTGGTGGAGCCGGCCAAGGACCTGCAGTTCGACACCCGGGGTTTTGTCGGCCAGGTCGAAGGGTTGCGCGCCGCGAGCCCGGGGCCTCTGGTGTTTTTCAACCTGGGCCAGGACACCTGGGCCGTGCGCTACATGATGAACCTGGACCACGACGAGCAGCCGTTGTTTATCGCCCAGGCCCAGCGTGCACAGCTGGACGCCTTGCCACGCGGGGCCTGGGTCATCGTGGCGCGCAAGGATCGGGCGCTGTTGCAGGGCAGCGTGCTGGAGTCATCCACCCCGGCCTTTGAAGGACGCTTGAACGACAGCCCGTGTCTGGTGTTCCAGATGCCATAAGCCTTGGGCGCTGTACGAAAACCACCTGGGCTTCGATTATGCTGCGCAGTCCAGTGTGCGGTTTTATAGCGGGAGAAGTTATGCCGTGTCTGATTCGATTGGCCCGTGACAGCGATGCACCCGGAGTCAGCCGGGTGATTCTTGCCGCGTTGCTCGGCAGCAACGCCCAGGACTATCCGCCCAGTGTCATCGCCCGGGTCCAGCAGAGTTTCACGCCGGCCGCGGTGGCCGAACTGATGAAGAAACGCCAGATGTACGTGGCCTTGATCGGCGGTGTCCCGGTCGGCACCGCCAGCCTCGACGGGCGCGCCGTGCGCTCGGTCTTCGTCGACCCCCGGATGCACAAGCGCGGCATCGGGCGGCACCTGATGTTCGTGGTCGAGCGCGCAGCCCGCGAGGCGGGGGTGAGGGTGCTGGCAGTGCCGTCATCCTTGACCGCCCAGGCCTTCTACGCGCGGCTTGGCTACCAGGTGGTGCGCGAGATCGAGGACGACGGCGAGCGCACCATCGTCATGGAACGCGAACTGTCCCCTGAGCCGTGAACGCGAAGCCTGTTGTGCGGCCGCAGCCTGTATTCGTTTCGCGCCACTGACGAAGGACCGCACATGCCCAGGCCCCGAGCCCTGCTGGCGCTGATCCGGCAACCCCTGCCACCGGCCCTCAGCAGCCTGGGCTTGGCGAAGGCGCGCGGGGTGTTCTGAACT
This sequence comes from Pseudomonas sp. CF161, assembly GCF_000416215.1. Classification (NCBI taxonomy): domain Bacteria; kingdom Pseudomonadati; phylum Pseudomonadota; class Gammaproteobacteria; order Pseudomonadales; family Pseudomonadaceae; genus Pseudomonas; species Pseudomonas sp. CF161. The sequence goes on along the minus strand of NZ_ATLP01000117.1, from coordinate 73,887 downwards.
CGCCTGCTAGACCTCGCAGAGCATGCCGTCCGTGAGGTCGAGAGTGCCGTTGGCCAGCCCCCTGGCGACATGCTCGATCAGCCCCTCGATCCCGGGCGCGACCCGGCTGCGGTAGGTCTCGTCATGGAAGTAGGCGAGCACTTGCCCAGGCTGCCCGCCGGGTGCCGGGTCAAGGTCGACGCACAGATAATCGCCGCCGCCATTGGCCATGATCGGCAGCCACTGCGGCCACCACCAGGTCGGGCGAATACCGGCATCCACCTGCATCGGCTCGTGGTCGGGGTCTTCTTCGTTGACCCCGCCCGGGAAGAACTCGTTGAGGAAGGCCGCGCGCTCCACCACCTCGCTCAAGGGCATCCAGGCAAAGGCATCCAGCAGCGTGGCGGCACCTTCGGTCTGGCCGTCGGCGATGGCGTAAAGCGCGCGCAACATGGGCGGCAGGGGCAGCCCGAGCTGACGCTCAGCCTCGGCCATTTCGGCCTCTGATGCGCCGGGCCGGAACATCGGCGGCAGGTCCGGCGCGCGTTGCGCAACCCAATGGGCGATGGCGGCCAGGGTCTGGGCGTGGGAGGAGGTAGCGCTCATGGGGTCAGCCTCAAAGGGGGAGTGTACTCAGGCGTCTGGTTGATCGTCTTCCAGGCAGAGCTGGGCAAAATCAACGCAGTCCTCGGGCACTAATGGATGGACCTGGACGTCCTTCAGCAGTTGCGTAAAACGCGCCCGGGAAATCAGCCCCAGGGCGTCACGCTCGGCGTCTTCGAGCTGCATCGTGCGGCTCAGCCAACCGAGAACCTGGGTGCTGGGCTGGCGCGCCAGGGACGCCAGCAGCGCCCCTTCGTAGGCGGGAATGGCCTGGGCTTCGATCAGCATCCCGAACGGCCCGGGGCCGCCGTAATCCAGTTCCGGATAGGTTTCGACCAAGGCCAGGATCTGCTCCAGTACCTGCGGGTAGTCATGCAGGCGCAGGGCGTCGAGGTGCTGGTAGGCGCAGTCGATGACGATCCATTTATCGTTCTGGGCGCGTGATTGTTCGGCGGCCTCGGCCAGGGTGGTGAAAATCGAATTCAAGGCTGTGGTCATGCTTAATCACCAAGCGGTTGGAAAGGCTAGGGTCAGGCTATCGCCGCGACAAACACCGGAAGGATATGGCGCGTCGCCTCAGGCGTGTGGATCTGCCTCGGCAGTTCGTGCCAGTCGGCATACAGGCGCTGGGCGATGTCTTCGACCTTATCGGTGCGCCGGGTCTTGCGCCCAAAGGGCAGGCGGCCGTGGCTTTGCGAGACCAGGCTGAAGCGCAGCTGGCGTACCTGGGCGTCGTGCCAGCAGTAGAACAGCATCGCGCTGGGGCCCAGGCTGGCGCGACGGGCTTCGAGGATGGCGTTGATAAAACCACCGATGCCGGCCACGGTGATGCCCGGGGTCTGCTCGTCGGTGGGTGAAAACTGCCACAGGTTGCTCTGGGCTTCGTGGTTGATGTGCTGCGGATCGATCACCACCTCATCCTCCCGGGCCAGGTCGAGCCACTGTTGCAGCACTTGGGACCCGTCGAGCCGGTAGTAGTCGGTGCGGATACGGGCCATGGCGTGGGCCACGGGCTCGGGGTTCCAGGCGGTGATTTCTTCCTGGAGGCGTGCATTCCACAGGCAGATGACGTCGATATCAGGGTCCAGCTGCACCGCGAACGCCGAAGGCCCGGTGCCGCAAATGGCCCAGACATCCGGCAGTTCACCGTTGCGGAAAAACCGCACCTGGCCCGTCAGTGAGGGGAAGTGCCGATACAGCTCGGCAAACAACGTTTCGCCAAAGCCGCTGTAGCGAGCCAGGGCCTGCTGCTCGCTTTCGGCTTGGTAAGACACTGCCGGGTTTAATAGATCGTGCATCCTGCACCGGGTGTAGATAGGGGGCGGCAAGCTTATCAGAGGCCGAATCGATACCGGTACAGGGCGCAACGCTTGCGGTTTACGGGGCCGGGCTGGGCTCGCCGATCAGGATGTCCTCGAAAAATGCACCGACGGCTTCGGTGGGATGGCAGAGCTGAATTTCCAGGACCCAGACCATCTCGCTCGGCACGATGTCCAGCTCGGCCAGTTTTTTGTTGCCGAACAGGGCGTGGGGGAAGTCGGCGATGCGATGCCCGGCCAGGTTTCGCTCCAGCCTCCAGCCCTTCGCCGCCGCGCTGCGCTCTGCGAAATCGTAGAGCCCGCACCCGGTCAGCCCCCGCTGCCAGGCCTCGCGGGTTTCGTCGAAGACCTCATGCAAGGCCGTGACGCACGCCCGGTGCAGCGGGTGCTCGCCGAACACGAAGGTGTCGCCATAGTCGCCTTCATAGCCGTCCCACACCGGGCCGAGATCGACCACGGCGATATCGGTCGCGCGCAGTTGGCGCAGGGGGTCGATGCCTTCCCGTGGCGAGCGAATGGTGTCTTCGCCGAAGCGGATGTAGGTCGGGTGCCAGGTGTGGGAGGCGCCCATCCGGGTCAATTGCCGGTTGGCCATGTCGATGGCTTCGGCGGTGGTCATGCCGACCCGCAGTTGGCTGGCGATCAAGGCCAGGGCGCGCACCGATTGCTCACGGGCTGCCAGCATGCCGTCCAGGGAATAGCGCGGGCCGACCTTCTCCCACACCGGGTCCAGGGGCTTGAGTGTCGACACCGTAGCTGGCATGCCGTTGGGCACAAAGGCTTCCGCGACAAAACGGTGGGCCGCCAGCCCGGCAGCCAGGCATTGCGCGCGGACCTGGCTGATCATTGTGCTGTTGCCGCAGGCGTAGACCTGGGCCTCTGCCCAGGGATGCCCGTGGTCGAGTGCAACCTGTTGCACCCGGGCTTGCGCCGCCAGCACCGGGTGCCAGGCAAACCCCGGGTGCTCGACGCTGGCCCGGTCCAGGAAGTCGCGGTCGTAAAAGTCCGCCGGGCCTGAACCGCCCCAGTACAGCATCAGCCTCGCTCCCCGGGCCAGGGCGTTGAGCAGGATCGGCCTGACCCCGGCATAACCGGTGCCGGTGGCGAACAGGACGACCGGACGATCGTCATCGTGCTGCCAGGTACAGGCGCCGAACGGGCCTTCCAGGGTCAGGGTCTGGCCGATCTCCAGGGTCGGCAGGATGCCCTCGGAAAACCGCCCGCCACGCACCTGGCGAATATGAAAGGTCAGTTGCCCCTGATCCTCGGCCGGGAGGTTGGCGATGGAGTAACAGCGGCTGTGGTCCTCCCCCAGACGCAACTTCAGGTATTGCCCGGGCCTGACTTCAAGGGGCTCCCGGGTGCTCGGCTGCAGCACCAGCTCGATGACGTCGGTGCTCAAGGCACGAAGGCTCAGCACGCGGGCGTCGATCGCCAGGGTCGGGGTGTCCAGGGACCAGCCGGGGATCTCCAGGCGCATGTCGGCGCAGGCATGGCTCTGGCACAAAAGCAGTTCATCGGCTGCCAGGGGGAAGGAGGCCGGAGCACCATTCGCAGCCGGGGGCGTGGCGCGGTATTGCCCGCTGATCACCTTGACCTTGCACGACCCGCACGCCCCACGGCGGCAGGAGAACGGCACCGGCAAGCCGCTGGCGAGCATGGCGTCGAGCAGCAGCTCATCCCCGGCGTCAAAGGTTTTTCCCGATGGCGACACTGCAATGACATGGCGTTGGTTCATAAGGACCTCGGGTAAGTGAGGCCTGATTGTTGCGCTAGACTAGGACCATTAGAACCTCCAGTTTTGGATACTTCAGATGGTCCAGATGCGTAAATGGCGGCCCTTGCTGCAACTTGAGGGGAGCGAGACCCGGGCCTCTTACCGGCGGATTGTCGACGGCCTGGTAAAGGCCATCGTCGACGGGCGCCTGAGCCCCGGGACGCTGCTGCCCGGGACACGGGAAATGGCGCAGCTGCTCGACGTCAATCGCAAGACCGTGATCCTGGCCTATGAAGAAGCCATCACCAAGGGCTGGCTGGTCAGCGAGCCGCGCCGGGGCACCTTCGTCAACGCGCAACTGGCCGCCCAGCCCAGCGCCCGCGGTGCCCAGCCGTCATTCGCCCTGGAACTGCTGGCGCACCCCGCGGTGGCGTATTTCACCCAGGGCGAGCAGGTGCCGGCCTTGCAGCATCGGCCCGGCACGCTGTTCATCGATAACGGTGCGTGCGACCACCGCCTGCTGCCTCAAGCCGTATTGCACCGCTACTACCGCACGGCGCTGCGCAGCAGTTTCGCTTCCAACACCGTGCGTCACGGCAGCGAGCAAACCAGCCACTACCTGCGCAGCGCGCTGGCCGACATGCTGCGCCACAATCGCGGCCTGGCGGTTGGCGCCGAGCATATCTGCCTGACCCAGGGCACCCAGATGTCGCTGTACCTGACCGCCAGCGCGCTGCTCCAACCCGGCGACGTGGTGCTGGTGGAACGCCTGAGTTATCCACCGGCGTGGGAGATATTCCGCAAGCTGGGGGCGCAACTGGTGACCCTGGACCTGGACAGCGAAGGCTGCCGGGTCGATCAGATTGACGCGCTGTGCCGGGTGCACAAGGTGCGGATGATCTACCTCACGCCTCATCACCAGTTCCCCACCACCGTCAGCCTGCACGCCGGACGCCGGCAACAGTTGCTGGCATTGGCCAGGCACCATGATTTCTGCGTGATCGAGGAAGACTACGACCACGAGTACCACTTTGACGGGCGGCCGTACCTGCCCCTGGCCAGCGACAGCACGCAGCGCCACGTGATCTACATCGGCTCGCTGTCCAAGGCCCTGGGGTCGACCTTCCGTTGCAGCTATGTGGTGGCGCCCACCAATGTCATTGAGGTGCTGGAGCGACATGCCGCGCTGACCCTGGGCCAGGGGGATGCGGTGATGCAGCGGATGCTCGCGGACCTGATCAATGACGGTGAACTGAAGAAGCACCTGCGCCGGGTTTCGAAGGAGTATCTGCGGCGCCGTGAAGCCCTGCACAGTGGCCTGCTGGCAGCGTTCGGCGAGCGGATTTCAGTCCGTGAGCCGGAAGGCGGGCTGGCGCTGTGGGTCGGTTTCGAGACGGCAATCGATGTGGATCAACTGGTAAAAAAGGCCCTGGAATTTGGCCTGGTGGTGCGCAACGGTCGCCAGTTTTCGCCGCTGGATCAACCCGAGAATGCCTTGCGCATAGGCTTCGCCTCGCTCAATCGGGAGGAAATCCGGCAGGCCACGGCGCGTCTGGCGCAGGCGGCAGCAGCCATCGCCCCCTAGGCAATGCAGGCTCAGCCGCTGCCCAGAGGGGTTGCCCGCGCGCCTTAGCAGGGCGGCGGCCTAGGCCAGTGATCCCCACACCTGCACCAGGCCGAACAGGTGCACCAGGCCATAGACCAGGCACACCACCGAGCTGACCACCACGAAGCGCACGCTGCGCCCGGTGCCGACCAGGGTGAAGGGCCCCAGCAGGCCGCGCAGCAGGTAGACCAGGGTGATTGCGCACAGGGCCGGGCGCAGCAGGGGCAGCGGCTCGATGACGCCGGCCGCAGACAGGGCGTACGCCGCCCATGCGCCGAGCACCAGGGCAATCCCTGCCGTGACCAGCGCCGGAAACCAGCGCCCGGCCTGGGCCGCCCGCACAAAGCGTTCGCCCGCGCCAAACAGGCGATACCAGGAGGGCCCGCCCACGATCACCCCGACATGCATCAGGGCCGCCAGCAGGCTGAGCCCGGCGCCGATCACCAGTGCCATGTTGTATTCGTTTGTCATGCCATCGCTCCTTGAGGCCCGAGGGCCACCCTGAGCCCGGAGGCGTTGCCGCGCCAGGGCTCAGGGTAGCCACTTGATCAGCTGGTTGCCGCTTCGGCGCGGGTGCCGACGTCCATCACCTGGTAACGCACGTGACGCCCGCACACCGCCGCGGCCGCTTCCACGCCGCCGGTCATGGCGCCAAAGATACCGTGCCCGGTACGGGTGGAAGCGCCGCACAGGTACAGGTTGCGGATCTCGGTCTTGGCCCCCGGCCGGTTGTGCAGGAAGTACTCCGGGGTAAAGGCCAGGCCGTAGGAGGTGCCGCCTTCGGAGCCGATAAAGCGCGTCACCGAGAACGGGGTCGAGACCTCCTGATACACAATGTGCGCCGACATGTTCGGAATCACCCGTTCCGCCAGGGCAATCAACTGGCGCGCGTAGCGGTCTTTCTTCGCCAGGTAGGCCGGGTTGGTGCGGTAGCTGCCATCGTCCAGCTCAGCCTGGGTCACGCCCCAGCTGTGGGGGGTGGAGGGCACGGCCGACATCAGTTGCAGGTTGTAGATGCCTGGCGGGGCGATGGCCGGGTTGTCCGGGTCTTTCATCGTCGCGTTGCCGATGAACAGATGGGGCTCGTCGGGGAACTCGCCGGCGAACACGTCGCGGTAGGCCTTCTCGTAGTCGTAGCCGGGGTAGAGGCGGTAGTTGGTGTTCTTCAGGCCCATGGCCTTGAGGTCCATGTCGATGCCCAGGTAGACCACGCCCATGGCCGGTGACATTTCAAACTGCTCGGCACGGCGCACGGTCTGCGGCTTGAGGTGTTCACGGCCGATCAGGCCCAGCAGGGACTGCTTGAGGTCGGCATTGCAGATCACCGAGTCGGCCTTGACCACCCGCTTGCCCAGGTGCTTGTTGCTGAACTCGACGCCCACCGCGCGACCGTTCTCGATCAGGATGCGTTCGACCTTGGAGCGCAACAGGATCTTGCCGCCCTTGCGCTCGACCACTTCGCCGAGCTTGTCGGAGAACACCTGGCCACCGCCCGAAGGGTAGTAGGAGCCCTGCAGGAAGTGGTTGACCACCGCCGCATGGCCGGCCATGGTCGCGCGGCTTGGCGGCTGGTGATAGACCCCCAACTGCCCGGTCAGCACCGCCCGCAGGCGTTGATTCTGGGTGCAGGTGTCGAGGAACTGCGCCACCGTCGATTTGGCATGGCGCATCAGCATCCACGAACGTGGCAGCACCCACAGCGCGGTCAGCGGCCGCGAGTGGATGCCCATGAAGTCCCAGACCTGCTGCAGCATCTTGAAGTAGCGGTTGATCCCCGCCCGCTCCTCGGGAAAGGCCTCCAGCAGCTTCTGGCGAAAGCGTTCATAACCACGGGGCACCGCGAACTCGAAGGCAGGGAAACACAGGGTCTCGAAGCCCTCCGGGTCCTGCTCGATAAATTTGATTTCACCGTCATTGATCCCGGCGCCACGCAGGATTCGCGGAATCAGGCCGTGCTTGCCGCAGTCCCCGATGTAGTGCAGGCCGACATCGAACTCGTAGTCCTTGCCCTTGCGGTGGAACACCGTGGCGCAGCCGCCCATTTCGTAGTGCATGTCGAGCACCAGCACCTGTTTGCCGCGATTGGCCAGGGTTGCCGCCGCCGTCAGGCCACCGATGCCGGCGCCGACCACGATCACGTCAAAGGTGTCGCTCTCTAGGGTCTTGAATCGATCAAAGCTTTGCATGGGATAGGTTCCAGTGGCGCATCAGGCATGGGCTAGGTGGTGGTCGCGGGTCGGGTCGACCGCCTCGGCTTCACGGATCAGGTGGGGCAGCTTGTTCGGCTGGCGGCTCCAGTGTTCGTGGTTGGCCAGGGGCGGGATCCGTTGCAGGATCACCGGCCAGTGCTGGACCAGCTCGGCGTTGAGTTCGATGAAATGCCGGTTGCTGTCATCGAGCTGGTTCTCCGGCTGGATCGCTTCCTCGGGGCATTCCGGCAGGCACAGCCCACAGTCGACGCATTCCTGGGGGTTGATGGCGATAAAGTTCGGCCCTAGGTGGAAAGCATCCGCGGGGCAGATATCGACGCAGCTGGTATGGCGGCATTGAATGCAGTTGTCAGTCACTACGTAGGTCATGGTGTGTCTCGTAAAAGTCGGGTTTGACAGGGGGAGGGCGCCACTCAGAAGTAGCGGTCGACCAACAACCGCGCCGACAGCATCGTTCCGATGAAGCCTGCGCCCGGGAAGGTCCAGGCCCCGACCTGGTACAGCCCCTTGACCGGGTATTTCTGCGGGAACCGGTTGAACAGCCCGGATTGCCGGGTGTTCTGCTCGAAGCCGTAGATCGCGCCCGCCGGGTTATGGGTGAACTTGGTCATGGTCCGGGGCGAGCCGCTCTCGCAGACCTCGATGTGCTGCCTCAGGCCGGGAATGACCCGTTCGGCGTTGGCGATCAGCAGCTCGGTGAGTGCCTGCTTCTTGCGCCGGTAGTCGAGCTTGTCCAGGGCCAGCCACTCCTTGGCGCCGGTCAGGGTGAACAGGCCCAGGCTCGACTTGCCGGCCGGGACCATCGACGGATCGACGTTGGAGAAGTAGTTGATCGACCAACTGGTGTTGTCGCCATGCAGCTCGCCGGCCTGGATGTGCTCGAACTGTTCGCTCTGGGTTTTCTCCGGGGCGAAGAAGTGGATGTACTCCTCGGGGCCCACGCCCAACTCGCTGAGCGGGCAATCGAGCCCCAGGTAGACCTGGAACCCGGACACCGACAACTTGAGCCGGCGCAGGCGCGAGCGGTACTTGGCGTCGAAGTGCTGCTCGCCGGCCAGGGCCACCACCGCATGGGGTGAAATATTGGCCACCACATTGCGCGTCTTGACCCGCCCCGACTTGCGCGTCACCACGCCATTGATGCGCCCGCGCTCGATCACGATCTGGTTCACCGCCGACTCCAGCTCGACCCGGCCACCGTGCTGCTCGATGACTTCCACCAGGGCGTTGGACAGGGCCTGGGAACCGCCCTTGATCGAGTAGCCGCCGTTTTCCAGGTAGTCGATAAAGGGGTAGGAAAAGTAGCCGAACGCCAGGTCCTTGGCCGGCAGGCCGTAGTAGCTCCACTGCGCCGACAGCACTTCCTTCAGGCGTTCGTTGGCGGTGAAACGCGAGAAATAGTGGTCCACGGTTTCGTGGCCATACTTGAGCACCCGCGGGTAGACCAGGGGCGTGGCCATCAGCCTCATCCAGAACGGTTTGCGCGAATACAGGAAGCCGCACAGGTCCTTGTAGTTGCGCTGGGACTCGGCGAACAGGCGGTTGATGTTGTCGACTTCCTCGGGAAAGAAGCGGAACAGCTCGCGCTTGTAGCCTTCCAGGTCGCGGTGCCCGACGGTGATGTCGACGTCCTGCGAGCGATAGCGGTACAGGGTCGGGTGATGCAGAAACTCGACCTTGTCCGCCACGCCGCAGGCCTCGATCACATTGAACGACTCGGCGCCGCGCACCACGCCGTCGAACGAGTGCAGGGACACATCGAAGTTGAAATCCTTGCGCCGGAAATTGCTGGCATAACCGCCGGGCACATTGTGTTTTTCCACCACCAGTACTTTCTGGCCGCGTTGCGCCATCAGGCTGGCACTCGCCAGCGCGCCAAGGCCCGCGCCGACGAAAACCGTATCGTATTCTTGACTCATTACATCTCCAGGCTCTGCGGCCGGATCGGGACAGCTCAATCAGACCGTCAGGCCGCCGTCGATTACGAATGTCTGGCCGGTGATGTAGTCGGCCTGGTTCGACAGCAGGAAGCTGGCCAGGGCCGCCACTTCACGCACTTCACCGAAGCGCTTGAGGGGAATGGTGTCGGTGATCGACTTGCGCACCGGATCGGCGATCTGCTCGACCATTTCGGTGGCAATGAACCCCGGGGCGATGGCGTTGACGTTGATCTTGAAGCGCGCCAGTTCCAGGGCCATGGTCTTGGTGATGCCGATCATCGCCGCCTTGGTCGCCGAGTAACTCAACTGCCCCTTGTTGCCCTTGAAGCCACTGACCGAGGACATGTGCAGGATCTTGCCGCGGCGCTCGGCCGCCATGGCCGGTGCCAGGCATTTACTGAAATACACCGCCGAATCGAGGTTGGTCGCGATCACATCGCGGTAACGCTCGATGTCGAACTTGAGCAGCAATTGGTCACCGGTGACCCCCATGTTGTTGATCAGGCCGTAGGGCTCGCCGAGGGTTTCCACCAGCTGTGCGCACACCGCCTCGACCGACCCATGGTCGCGCCCGTCACAGGCGTGGCCGTGGGCCAGGCCACCGCTGGCCGCCACCTCCTGCTCCAGTTGCCGCGCCGAGTCGGCTGAAGACTGGTAGGTGAACGCGACTTGATACCCTTCCCGGGCCAGGGACGAAACCAGTGCGCGGCCAATGCCGCGACTGCCGCCACTGACCAGCACCCATTTGCCGTTTGAAGCCTGCTGAACATCCATGATCTACATCCTTTAGCCTGAGGGTCCTTGCCGTTGTTACGCGGGCACGACGGGGGTTTTAGCTTCTGCACGGTGGAAGAAATCGAAGATTTCCTCGAAGTAGCGGTCCCGATGCTTCTTGTGGTTTTCCAGGTGGCGACAGCCTTCGAAACCCACCAGGTGCAGCGCCGCGCAATCCAGGCTCAGCCCCGCGACGCTGGCCGCCGGAATAAAGCGGTCGTCGAGCCCGTAGAAATAGGCGATCGGCAACCGGCCCACGCTGCGCAACGAGTGGTCGATGGCGCAGGTGCCGGTGGGCACCGCCAGGCGGCTGCCGCTGATCCAGCGCATGGCCAGGCGCAGCGGGCCGCGGGTGAAATAGCTGCGCACCGACACCGGCACACTGTCCAGCACCGCCGAGGTAAAGGGCGTGGTATCCCGGGCCAGGGCATGGGACAGGTGATAGCCGCCAAACGAACAGCCCACCAGGTGGATCGGCAGGCCTGGGTTGTCTCGCTGCACCCGCCGGGCAATGGCCAGCACGTCGTCGGCAAAGGCGTGGCCGCCGATGGTGCTGCGGCCGAAGCCTTTGAAGTTGAAGGCGACCACGTGATAACCCTGGTCGAGGAACGCCTGGTCCAGCTGGTTCTCGAAGAAGTAATGCATGCCGTACTTGAGGAACGGGTGGCACAACAGCACCACGCCCCGCGGGTGCGTGACGGTGGTGCGCAGGGACGCCCCCTCCAGCCGGCTGCCGTCGCGCGCGACTTCGACAAAGCCGGCCGCGCGACTGGGGACGTCGCGCTTCCAGCCCTGGACCTGGCGGAACATGGTGCGGATGAACAGCTTGGAAATGGCCACACCCAGCCAACCCGTCGATTGCTCGTTTTTGCTCATGCTCGTTTCCATTGTCTGGCCTTCATCTCGGCATAACCGAATGCCGCTTCGTAACTGGGACCCGCCACCCAGGCGCTGAGAAACTGCACGCCCTGCACCGGGAAGCCGTGATGGAAGACATGGCCGCTCAGGTCCGTGCTCACCATCGCGCCATAACCCGAACCGTCGGTGTTGTTGGTGAACCGCACATAGGTGTGGGGCGTGGCCACCTCGGTGTGCAGCACATGCCCGCGCAATCCCGGTACCTGGCGCAACAGACGCTCCACCAGCACGGCGCCGGCGCGCTGTTTCTTGGCCCGGTACTGTTCGGTGCGGCGCTGCGGCCAATGGGCGATCGAGTCGAGCACGTTGATGCACACCACCAGGCCCGCCGCCGGGTCCAGGGCGTGATAGTTGGTGACCTCGACCGGCGACATTTCCCAGAAGGCCCGTTCACTCAGCGCCGCCTCGTAACCGCTGCGTTCGGCAGCCATGCGCAGCTCGGCGCCGACGGCCGGGTCGTCGGGGAACAACATCGACTCGCTGTGCAGCAAGCCCAGTTGCGTCGGTGGCAGGTCGGTCACCAGGTACACGGTGGTGGTCGAGCGGGCCGGTTTCAGCGCGCTGAGTTTCTCCCGCGTGGGGGCCAGCTCCACGTCCGCCGCGAACAGCGACTGCACCGCGTAGTGCGGTGAAGCGTTGATGTACACCCGCGGCGAATGGAACACGCCGCGTTTGGTGCTGACCCCCGTGACGGTGCCTTGGCCGTCGGTGAGCACTTGCTCGACCGCCGTGCTGAGCAGCACCTGCCCGCCGGCCTGCTCGATCCGCTGCGCCAGCAGGTTGGACAGGTGCTGGGACGAGCCCCTGACATAGGCGTTGCCCCGGTTGAGGGTGGCGTACACCACATGCAGGTAATACAGGTAGCCCAGGTCCTCGGAGTAGCCGCCGACGTAGATGCCCGGCGCCGCCAGGATCTCGATCAGGTACGGGTCGTCGAACAGCTCGTGCAGCGCCTGGCGCACGGTCTTCTGCTTCAGGTGGCGATGGGCGAAGCGTAATTGGGCCATGTCCGGCTCAAAGGTGCCCTCCAGCATCTGGAACTGGTAATAGCCGTTGCGCCCGTAAGTCCGAACCTGTTCGAAGAAGGTTGCAATGCCCTCGGCCTGATGGGGAAAGCGCTGCAGCAACTGCTGTTGCGCGTCGTCCACATCGTTGGCCAGGGGCAATGGCGTGCCGTCCTGGTAAGCGCAGAAGTAGTCCTCGGGATAGACCAGGTCCAGCGTGTCCTCCAGCTCCAGGCTGCGCAGGATGCGGATCAGGTTGCCGCCCTCGGCCATGCCGCTGAGCTTGTGCAGGCTGCAATCGAACACCGCCTCCTGCTTCGGTCGGCTGAACGTGGAGGCATACCCGCCGACGACAATATGCTTGTCGATCACCAGCAGGCGTACCCCAGGGTCACGTTTGACCAGCATGGCCGCACAGGCCAGGCTGGTGATCCCGGCACCGACGAAAATCGCGTCCCAGGACGGCTGGCTCATTGACGCAACCCCAGCTTGTCGACCCAGGCGTAAATCTCGGTGAAACGCACGTCATTGATCCGGGCGTTGCTGTCCGAGCGCCAGACTTCTTCGATCTTCGCCTTGTCGTCCATCGCGATCGGGAACTCGAACGACGTGTGCCGGGCGATTTCCGGGTTGTAGGTGAACATGTCGATCAGCGCCGGGATGATCCGACGGCTCATGGCCTTCACCTGGGCGATGGACTCCGCGCTCGCCGTTTCAAAGAACGACTCGCTGATCCAGCGACCGAAGGCAATGTGCCGGGCCTCGTCATGGTGGTGTTCACGGAACAGGGTCCGGGTCATGGGTTCAATGCCAGGCCCCTGGGAGGTGTGCATCGCGCCCATTTCCGCCACCCACTCGATCAGCAGGGTGAACAGCACGCCCACCGCCGGCTCCATTTTCGGCAGGGTCACGGTCAGCAACTCGTAGAGCCCGACCGGCGGGTTCCAGATCTCCAGGCCGGCTTTGACCATGAAGCGTTTGAAGGTCAGGGTATGCACGATCTCCTCCTTGGAGAAGATCATCAGGTACTCCTGCAGGTCCTGGGAGATGCGGTCGTGGAACTGGGTGATATAGCCCATGTACAACGACGGAATGGTCTGCTCCAGCCAGATGAACATGGAGATATCACGGCCGGTTTCCAGCCAGGCCAGCTCCAGTTTCTGCGCCTCGCTCAGGCCTTCACAGAAGCGCGTGCCATTGATCCACAGATGATTGGGGTCCTTGGGATAAAGGCTGCGATCGACTTCCTGATGCCAGGGCAAGACGGTCGCGTGGTCCATGGTCTTGTGATGCGAGACCTCGCTCAGCTTGCGGACCTTCGATTCCCTTGCCTCTGAAATGGTGAGCACACTATTGGTCAGCGTGGACATTCCCTTGCTCCTAATGGGTAACGGTAGATCTGCCGGTCAGGCAGGTGCGGTGGCCGATTCCTTGACCTCGACCACGAATTCGCACAGCTGGCGCAGCGTGGCGATCTGGCGGCTGGCGAACGAATCGGGATCCAGTGCCACGCCGATCTTCTTCTGCACCACAAGCTGCATCTCGACGAAATCCAGGCTGTCGAACGCCATCGATTCGATCTTGGTATCGAGGGTCACATCGTTTTCGTCGACGTCCTTGAGTTCCAGAATGAGGTCACGAACAACGGCAAATACTTTCTCTACGGTGGTCATTGCACAGCTCCTTGGTGGGGTTAAAGGGTTTTTGCCATCAGCCCGAGGGTGATGGTCATGACGTGGCGATCGCTGACATGCACCCCAAGATCGAGGGTGCCCACGGCCTTGCCGGGGCTTTCGATCAGGTTGATGTTGCCGATCTCACAGCGGATATCGGTCTGCAACCCGCCCAGGGAACGCAGCGAGGTGCAGAAGGTGATCTGGTGGCTGGTCTGCACCACCAGCAGGTCCGACAGGTCCTCAAGCCGGTTGGGTCTTTCCCGCTGGCGGAACTGCGCTGACAGGGAGTCGAAGACCACCCCCATGTGGTTGCGAATGAAGTGGGAAAAGATCAGCGCATCGAGCGCGACCCAATCATCGAAACCCTGGCCCAGGCCCTGGCGAAATTCCGCGAGCCAGGCCGTCACTTCCTCCCGTGCCAGAAGGAAGTCCGCGGTGCTGGAGGACCAGAGCGGCGCGTCGACGATGCGCACGTGGCCGATCATGTGTTCGCTGTTGCCAACGCTCGACTGCAACTTGAACGCGGTGCTGTCGCTGCGCTCGCGGGTCGACAGCGCGACCAGGCTGTCGCGCAGCACCGGCGTCTTGAGCAGCGCCTTGAACTGCATCCAGTCCTCGGGCTGCACCGGGTTGACGCGGCCCATGCGCTGCTTGACCGGCAGCAGCGCGAGCATGCCGTGCACCACCACATCGGCGGCGTCCATGCGGCGCGCCGCTTCCAGGTCGAAGTGAATCGGGTTGCGATCACCGGAGAGGCCGGCCCAGGCCTCGATCTGCTCGGCTGCAAATTGCAACTGCATGCTCAAACCACCTTGCGCAGCATGATGCCGGCGTTGGCGCCGCCGAAGCCGAAGCTCAGGTTCATCACGTTGTTCAGGCGCTGCCCATGCAGGTGCTCGTTGGGCACGTAGTTGAGGTCGCACTCGGGGTCGGCCTGATCCATGTGGATCGTCGCCGGGATGGTGCCGCGGGCCATGGCCTTGAGGCAGAACACCGCTTCCATGGAGCCGGCGGCGCCGATCAGGTGGCCGGTGTAGGACTTGGTGCTGGACATCGGAATGCCGTACGCGGCGTCCCCCAGGGCCAGCTTGATCGAGCGGGTTTCGTTGACGTCGTTGAGCGGGGTCGAGGTGCCGTGCAGGTTGATGTAGTCGATCTGCGCCGCCTGCACGCCGGCCTGCTTGCAGACCTCATTGATCACCCGTACCCGGGCCTGCATATCTTCGGCCGGGGCGGTCATGTCGTAGGCATCCGAATAGTTGGCGTAGCCGGTGATCTCGCCAAGAATCTTCGCGCCCCGGGCCCGGGCCGACTCGTAGTCCTCCAGGCACAGCACCGCCGCGCCCTCGGACAGCACGAAGCCGCTGCGGCCCTTGCTGAACGGGCAGCAGGCCAGGCGGGTGTTTTCCTGCTCTTTGCTCAGGGCCTGGATCACATCCACCGACCACACGTTGAACTGCTCTTTGAGGGACTCGCTGCCGCCGGCAATCATCACTTTGGCGCGGCCGCTGCGAATCGCCTCGTACGCTTCGCCGATGGCAATGGTGCCCGTGGCACAGGCCGCCACCGGGCTGTTCTGGATGCCGCGCATGTTCCAGTTCATGGTGATGCCGGCCGTGGCCGCATTGCACATCGACATCACCGTGGCGAAGGAGGTGGAGATGCCGTGGGCCCGGTATTCGTTGTTATTGTTGTTGGCGGTGTCGAGGCCACCCCAACCGGTGCCCAGGATCACGCCGCGATCGAAGGGCGAGACGATCTCATCCAGCGGCGTATCACCGAACGCCATGCGGATCGCCTCGTGGGTCGCCACCAGGCTGTATTTGGCGAACAGCGGCAACATCTTGGAGATTTTCTTCGAAAACGGACGCATCGCCGCATGCCCGAAATCATCGATAAAACCAAAGTAACGGGCGTGGATGCTCGGATCATCGAAGGTGTGCTGACGGTAGCCCACCTGGTAATCCATCATCGCGTCCCAGATAGCGTCGGCATTCTCGCCAAGCGAGCAGATGGCGCCATAACCGGTTACCACGACCCGGCGCGGTTCTAAAGAAGCAGACTTTTCCATGATCTTCCCTGTTTCGATGTCTTTGGCTTGAATGCCGCACAGCATGAAGAAGCCTGATCCAGACACTCAGACTGTCATTGGCGTAATGGGCGATAGAGGCAGATGGAGTACTTTCAATTACAAGCGATGAGCGCAACTTAGAACAATCGTCCAATATTGAAAGTTCAGCGTGTGGCGTCATCCGGGCTTAACCACTGCCGGGCATAAGTTGTCGTAATTGCCAGGGCAGGACAACTGTATCTAGGTACAGATAGGTGATTAAAGTCAAAGTGCGCAGGCCCCAACTGCACTAAGGTACAGGTCGCTGCTGAGCGGATATTGATAAACTAAGGAAAGTCGTCGGGTTATCTTCGATATGCGGAAGTTAATGCCGGGCGGTCTTGTCCCTATCGCGCTACTTAGTACTTAAGTACTACCTTCATGGAAGAACGTTAATAATATGAACGCCATCGATTTTTACACGCTTGACTATAGTGCGACGCCCCATGCCTGGGTCGCTGACTTGTATGGCCTGCGCAAGGAAGTATTCGCCGACCGCCTGAATTGGAAGGTCAATGTAAACAACGGCATCGAGTTCGATGAATATGACAACGAGCGCACCACCTACCTGATCGGCACCTGGGAGAGCATTCCCCTGGCCGGCCTGCGGCTGATCAACACCCTGGACCCCTATATGGTCGAAGGGCCGTTCCGTGATTTTTTCCGCTGTGAGCCGCCAAAACATGCGCTGATGGCCGAATCCAGCCGCTTCTTCGTCGACAAGATCCGCTCACGCCACCACGGCCTGGCCCAGGTCCCGCTGACCGAAATGCTGCTTTTGAGCATGCACAACTACGCCGCGGCCAAGGGCCTGGAGTCGATCATCACGGTGGTCAGCAACGCCATGGGGCGGATCGTGCGCAACGCCGGCTGGCACTACGACGTGCTGGACACCGGCGAAGCCTCGCCAGGGGAAAAAGTGCTGCTGCTGGACATGCCGGTCAACGAGCTGAATCGCCAGCGTCTGCTAGCCACTATCGCGCGCAAGCAGCCCCTGTCAGCCGCACAGGCCAGCCTGTGGCCGCACCCGCTGCCGGCTGGCGACAGCCCGCTCGGCGTGCCCGAGCGGGTCAGTGCCTGAGTCAGAGGATGCCTTGGCGCTGAGCCTCATAAACCGCCTGTTTGGCATTGCAGACCTGTAGCTTGCCGGCGATGTTGGACATGTGAAATTTTACCGTCCGCTCGGAAATCGCGCAGATCAGCGCGATTTCCCGGTAGGACTTGCCCATCATCACCCACTTGAGCACCGCCATCTCCTTGGCCGAAAGCGGGCCGCTCTGCAGCTTGGCAAACCACTCATCGACCGTCCGCAGGCTCAGCAGCCGGCGATGAAAGCGGATCAACGCCATCTGGATCTGCGCTTCCTGGTCGGCCATGCGGCGCTCAAAATCGGCTTGCGGCCCTTTGTTGCAAAGGCTCAACGAGCTGAACAGGCCGCAGGGGTCATGCAGGATAAAGGTGGCGCCGGAGCAGATCCGGTGTTGGCTGGAACGGCGAAAAAACTCCCGACTCTTTTCACAGGACGCGCTTTGCACCGCATCGTCCCAGGAAAAGGGCGCACAACTTTTAAGCGCGTGATGAATGATCGGATCGATCAAATGATAGCTGGCGTCCTTATAGGCTTTAAGCCAGGGCAAAGGGTAGTTTGAAACAATAAGCGGGGCCGCCTCACGATTACGAGGAACCGCAAAGTAGGCATAACTTAGCCCTTGCAGCTCCCCCAGCAGCGTTTCAAGTTCAGATTGTAAACAGACGTTTGAATGACCTTCGTCGACGGGGACGAAATCAGCGTATTTGAATTGACTATCCATGTCATGAGCTCATTATCCATCAGGATTAAGCGAACTTTGCTCAAACATTGAAGACAATGCAAGATTTTTCATTACGTTGGGCAAGTACGTACATACCACTGACATACAAGACGTTAAATGCCGGTACAAGCGGACAGACGGTATTCGACCAAGGCCTAATATAAAGCGACGAGACTAACTAGACGGTTTGTTTAGCAAGCGGTTGAAGTAAACACTTGCTTTTAACAACCTTGCTGTTTGAGCTTGAAAAGCGCTGCCTTAATCCAAATCCGGAGCATTGCTGCTCGCGGTTCGGTGATTTTTTCCGAGCTGTTCTGCTCAAGTCGCGCTGGTGATTTTTAACATAAGTTGATCATCTTTGGATCATCTGCCTCACGCCTCCAGCAACAAAAGCCCCATGGCCTTCCTAACAGTCCACACCAGAATATCGGCGATCTCTAGCGCGACCGCCACGGATGCATCCTGCCGGACGGCCCCCGGGTCATGCTGAACACCGCCAGCGCCATGGACATTCGCTGCGACCAACCGCGCCCGGTGCGTCTGGAAGCCGGCCAGCAGACCGATTGCAGCCGCGCCCTCATTTCGCCCGTCGTACCCTGAATAAGACGCGGATGTGTGGCGTTGGACTGCGGGGTGAGCCGCATTTGAGAAACAAGAAACCTGTGGCCGTGGAGAGTTTGGAGGTCTACCTCAGAATGAAGTAGCGATCGCCAGGGCCAATTGTTGGTCGGTCATCAAGGGCGGGGCGTATGTCGAACGGTAATACCGCACTGCTTGCTCAAACTGCGCGCCGCGAATCTCGCCATCAGAACCGACGAACGCAAGTGCGTCGGCTTTTGCAGGTTTGAAATTTTTAGTAGCCAGCTCGGAAAACCCAGTGGTTGCAGAAAGGACCGTGGTTGGGGCTAGCGTTATCATGATCATCGATTTTTCATAGGAATTATCGGTCCGCTCAGTGGCATGAGCGCTGATCGATAACGTGAGGGCGGCGACCATCATCTTCCATGAGTCCATTCTTCGTTGCTTCCATTGCGATCCGAGGTCGCGACGATAGCAAATTAGGGTATCGCCAGAAACAACAAGCCCGCGCAGTGGCGGGCTACAGGACACAGATCGATGGGGCATCAGTCCGATTCCCAGGCCTTCAACCTGGTCAAGCCGAACTTGAGTAGCGGGATAGCGGCTTCTATCGCAATACAGTCAACTTGCTTTGGCCACAAACCAGCGGCTCGAAGTGGTGATGAGTCTCGGCTCCCATGACGAAGCCACAATCCAGCGTCACCCTGGTTCCATTCGGCAAGTTTTCTCCGTCGTCTAACGCGAACTGCACACGATCTGCAGTGACTACATTTCCGATATCGGTCCGAACGGTCTTCTGCTCATCCAGAACCAATGCGGTATATCCAATTTTTGCAGGAGGTTTGATTTGCCCCAGCGGGTCGTTTGCCGCAAGCGTAAAAACGCGTCCTGTAAATTGCATGGGATTTGGTCCCGGCGGCGTAGGTGTCTCAGCTGCTGATACCGCAAGTGAAAACAGCGCCGGAATGAGCAAAAGTGATTTCATATTTTCCCTTCACAGGTCGAAGCCAAGCGGCATGTATCGAATATATGGCTATAAGCCACCTATCGAGTCAATAGCCTGCACCGGAGTTCGCGGTGTGTGGCGGGCACCATCCATGGGTCAGCAAGCTTATCGAGAGCATGCCCGTACGCGTACCTCAAAGCCCTACTGATGCGCCTGCTTAGCTGCAAGGTTCAGTTGGGGGGCATCGTATTGTCCTGCGTTAGCAAAAGCAGATTGCTCTGTGGGCTTGCCAGGTTTGCGTCAGGGCATTTGCCTGCCGACCTTCACGCGCGGTCGCAATAATTAGCATGCCCTCGACTCGGTTGGAAAAAAGGAACACCCAGCGTGCCGATCAAGTCGGGCTGACTTGTTGCGGCATTACATACCCACTAAAAATGCTGTCATTAAGCTGGCATAACCGAGCCAAAGCCACCCATTCAGGCACAAAAAAGGCACTTGCGATAAACGCGAAGTGCCTGATTTGTGTAGCTTGTTTGGTGGAGCCGGGGGGATTTGAACCCCCGTCCGCCAGTACTCCGCTGTCGGTACTACATGCGTAGCCGTGTCTATTAAGTTAACCCTCAGCGACCCGACGGGCAGGGTGCTTTGGGCGAGTTGTGTAAGTTTTAGCCGCTTCGTCCACAACGTACTGCACGGCGATTCTGTTCTATATGACAATCACTTTGGGTTTACAGACATCCCCTGATGATTGCTGGACCCGAAGGTACCAGGAGGGAAGGGCTAAGGCTGCTTACGCAGCGAGAGCGTATTCCCCGTAGGTTTCGTCATTGGCAACTATAGGAAGTTGCAACAGTGGATTTACGAGTTCTGTTACCAACTCGGCATGCACCTAAAGTTTCGCAACCGGCGTCGAATCCTAAACGGCCCCGAACCTGCTGTACGTAACCAGCAGGTCGACACAGTGTACGCCAACCGGGCTCAGAAGGCCAACCCGAAGGTTGACCTTGAGCGGTTGCTTACTGATCGCCCTTGGTGTTGTTCTGGATTTTCTGGATCGCCTGGGTGGTCAGCGAGATGCAATTCTTGGTGCCTTCCTCGGTGCCTTTGGCTTTCTCGGCGGTTGCCTGTTGAACCGACGCGTCGATGTCGTTGCTCAGTTGTTCGCTCATGGCTTCAGTGCTGACTTTGGCGTCGCGGATTTTTTGCAGGTTGATCTGACACAGGTCTTCCTGCGCGGCCGCGAACACCGGGGAGGCCAACATTGCCGCAGTAATGAACAGTCCAGCCAATGCAGAACGCTTCATAAGGTATCTCCTTGAACGATGAGTCTCGGTGCTGCCGATCAATCAGGACAACCTGCCGAGGTCGGTTATAAGCCTCATTCACTGGGGCCTAAGCAGATGACTATAGCCGCGCGCAGGAATTCGGTTTTTTTTGCCCCGGGTATGAAAAAACCAACCGGCTGGTACTGGGGGCACTAAAAAGGGGCAAAAAATGCCCCTTTTCAGTCAGGTTGATGCCTCAGGCCACCTTGGCCCGGGTCACCCTGTCCACCAGGTACACCAGCCCGTGATAGTCGATGCCGCCATGCTGGCTGAGGCCGATTTCACAGGTGCGGCTGGTGGAGATCCCTTCGCTGCAATACTGCACCGCGTCCTTGAGGCTGCGCAGTGAGTGGGCATTGAGTTCGGGGGTGGTGAAGCCCTTGTCGCCGGCGAAACCACAGCAGTGGATACCCTCTGGAATCACCACGTTGCTGCTGCAGCGCCGGGCGAGGTCGATCAGGGCCTGGCTTTCTCCCAGGTGCTGGGTGCTGCAGGTGACATGCACTGCGATAGGCGCTTCCTGGGGGGTGAATTCCAGCCGGTCCATCAGGTGGGTGCGGATGAAACGCACCGGGTCATAGAGGTCCAGGCGCACGTCGCCCAGGTCCTGTACCAGGCGCAGGGTGCACGGGCTGGTGTCGCAGTAGATCGGGTCGAGGCCGCCACGGCTGGCGTGGAGCAGGGCGCCGATCAATTCCTGGCGCTTGTGTTCGGCCTGCTCCGCATAGCCTTTGGAGGCGAACGGCTGGCCACAGCAGAGGCTGTCCGGGTTGTCGGGGATCACCACCTGGAAGCCGGCTTTTTCCAGCAGACCCCGGGTCTTGTCGTAGAGCGACATCTGCTCCTTGTCGCCCGCTGCCGGGCCCATTACCCGCGACACGCACGCCGCCAGGTACACCACCCGCGGGCGTTGATCGCTGACGCTGGGGCTGAAACGGATGGCTTTTTCCGGTTGCGGCATGGCGCTGGTCCATTGCGGGACCTGTCCCTTGGACAGCTTGCTCAAGGACGCCGACAGCCTGGCCAGGCGCGGAGCCCCCAGCAGCATGCGCGCGCCGTTGGCCACGTGCAGGGTAAAGCGCGCGCCCTGCAAGGTGGTCGCGAAGTGATTGCCCAGCCAGTCGGCGGTCTTGCCGTGGGTGGCGTTGCGGCTGCGCAGTTGCTTCACCAGCTCCCCGGTGTTGATGCCCACCGGACAGCGTTGCGCACACAGGCCCGTCGCGGCGCAGGTGTCGATGCCCTGGTACTGATAGGCCTCTTCCAGCTCGCGGGTGTCGACGCCGGCACGTTTTTTCGCCTGGATATCGCGCCAGATGACGATGCGCTGGCGTGGACTCAAGGTCAGCCCCTTGGACGGGCACACCGGTTCGCAGAACCCGCACTCGATGCACTTATCCACAATCTCGTCCGCCGCCGGCAGCGGCTTGAGGTGCTTGAGGTGGATTTGCGGGTCATCGCTGAGCACCACGTCCGGGTTGAGGATGCCGTTGGGGTCGAGCAGACGCTTGAGTTGCCACATCAACTGGTAGGCGTCGCTGCCCCATTCCAGCTCGACAAAGGGCGCCATGTTGCGCCCGGTGCCGTGTTCGGCCTTGAGCGAACCTCCGAACTCCACCGCCACCAACTGCGCCACGTCGTCCATGAACGCCTGGTAACGCGCCACTTCTTCGGCACTGTTGAAGCCCTGGGTGAAGACGAAGTGCAGGTTGCCCTCCAAGGCATGGCCAAACAGGATCGCCTCGTCGTAATGGTGTTTGTCGAACAGCTCGATCAGGCGGTTGACGCCGATCGCCAGCTGTTCGACCGGGAAGGTCACGTCTTCGATGATGACCGTGGTCCCGGTTTTACGCACCGCGCCCACGGCGGGGAAGGTGTCCTTGCGGATTGCCCAGAGCTTGGCGTTTTCCTGCGGGTCTTCGGTGAAGTCCACCTGCTTTTCCACCGGGAAGGCGGCCAGGGAATTCATGATCTGCGCCAGTTGTTCGTGCAGCAGCGACGACGACGCGGCGCGGGACTCGATCAACAGCGCGCAGGCACCGGCCGACAGTTGCTGGACGAAGGCCGGCATCCCGGGTTTGTCCTGCACCGAACGCAGGCTGCGGCGGTCCAGCAGTTCCACGGCCGAGACCGGTTGGCTTTTGAGCACGGTCACGGCGTTGCAGCAGGTTTCCACATCGGGGAACACGATCAGCGCCGACGCCTTGTTCGGGTGGTCGATCACCGTGTCGTAGGTCACTGCGCTGATAAAGCCCAGGGTGCCTTCGGAGCCCACCATCAGATGGCTCAAGATATCCACAGGCTCGTCGTAATCCACCAGGGCATTGAGCGACAGGCCGGTGGTGTTTTTCAGGCGGTATTTATGGCGGATCTTGGCTGCCAGCTCGGCATTGGCCCGGGTCTCGCGGCCCAGGGTTGCCAGGCGCTCCAGCAGTTCGCCGTGGCTGCTGCGGAAGGCGGCCACGCTGTTGGCGTCTTCGGTGTCGAGGCGGCTGCCGTCGGCCAGCACCAGGCGGATCCCGGCCAGGGTGTGATAGGTGTTTTGCGCGGTGCCGCAGCACATACCGCTGGCGTTGTTGGCGACGATACCGCCGATCTTGCAGGCATTGATCGAGGCCGGGTCGGGGCCGATCTTGCGTCCGAACGGTGCCAGCCAGGCATTGGCCTGGGCCCCGATCACCCCCGGTTGCAGGCGGATCTGCATGCCTTGCCCGCGGATCTCTTTCGCGTTCCAGTTATCCCCCAGCACGATCAATACCGAGTCGCTGATGGCCTGCCCCGAAAGGCTGGTGCCGGCGGCGCGGAAGGTCACCGGCACACGGTCGCGCTGGGCCAGTTCGAGCAGGGCGACCACTTCGTCTTCGGACTCGACGCGGATCACCAGCTTGGGGATCAGCCGATAAAAGCTGGCGTCGGTGCCAAAGGCCAGGGTCGAGAGCGGGTCGTCGAAACGGCGCTCCTGGGGAATCAGTTGCTGAGCATCACGCAGGAAAGCGGCCGGTAGGCTCATTGGTCCTCCAGGATCAGTACCACCAGGTCTTTCGGGCCGTGGGCGCCGTACGCCAGGACTTGCTCGATGTCGGCAGTCTTCGACGGGCCGGACACCAGCAGGGCATTGGTCGGCATGCCGGCAGCCCAGTTCATCTGCTGCTGGACCTGATAAAAGTTGTCGCGAATTTCACTGGCCTTGAGCAGGGCAAAATGCACCGGCGGCACCAGGCTCATCAGCCGCGGTTCTTCCCGGGTCGGCCACAGGATCAGGCTGCCGGTGGCGGCAATTGCGCCCAGGGTGGTGGTGAGGCTGGCCGGGGTGTCGTTGAACAACTCGGCTTTCCACTCCTCCACCGGCCGGTCGTAGGCCTTGAGAGTCGGCAGATCCGAGTGCTCCGCCCAGTACGCGGTGACACGCTGGCCGTGGGCCGTGGTGGGGGCGATCAACAAGCTGGGCAATTGCCGGTCCTGGAGCAACCGGGCCAGCAGCTCGGGCCAATCGGTACCGGTGCTGAGGTGGATTTCGGTGTGCACCGCTTCCATCAGTTTGCGCAGCTGCGGGATGCGTTGTTCCGGGCTGTAGGTGTAGGGCTCGGTCACCAGCGCTTCGTCGAAGTTGTCCGCCACCGGGGTGGTGCCGGTCAGGCTGTGGCGCAGCTTGGCGAGGATGTTCTGTTTGGCGCTCATCGACGGTCCTCCTGTTTGGCCAGGTGCTCACGGGCCAGGTCATGCAGGGAGCGGGCGGCAGGTTTCGGCGCGCTGTGGTTTTGCGTCCAGGGCCCGACATTGCTTGGCGTCAGCCCACGCAGGCGAGTGGCGGCCAGGAGAAACAGCCGATAGAGCGTGGGCGAGCTGTTGAGCCGGGCCCAGGCGTTCCAGATGAAGCGTTCCTTGCGCGAGTACTTGCTGCCCTGGCCGCGCATCACCTGATGATGGCTGTCCGGGGCCTTGACGTTTTCTTCGCGCAGGCGCCGCAGCAGCGCCGGGATCGGGATCTTCACCGGGCACACTTCACCGCAGGCGCCACACAGCGACGAGGCGCTGGGGTGATCCGGAACCTTGGCCAGGCCGACCATGTGCGGGGTGATGATTTTACCGATCGGACCGGGGTAGACCTCACCGTAGGCGTGGCCGCCGATGCGGGTGTAGACCGGGCAGTGGTTCATGCAGGCGCCGCAGCGGATGCAGTTCAGGGTCTGGCGCAGCTCGCTGTCTGCAAACGCCTGGCTGCGGCCGTTGTCCAGCAGCACCAGGTGCACTTCCTGCGGGCCGTCGAGCTCGTGCGCCTGGCGTGGCCCGGAGATCATATTGACGTAGGTAGTAATGGGCTGGCCGAGGGCCGAACGGGTCAGCAGCGACAGCAGCGGCACCACGTCGCGCAGGTTTTCGACGACTTTTTCGATGCCGGTGACGGCAATGTGCACCGGCGGCACGGTGGTCGACATGCGCCCGTTGCCTTCGTTTTCCACCAGCAGCAGGGTGCCGGTCTCGGCCACCGCGAAGTTGACGCCGGAGACGCCGATGTCCGCTTCGAAAAACTTCTGCCGCAAGACCTTGCGACCGATCTGAATGAGTTGGTCAACGTCCTTGGTGTACTCCACGCCAAGTTTGTCGTGGAACAAGGACGCGACCTGACCGGCGTTCTTGTGGATCGCCGGCATAATGATGTGTGAAGGCTTCTCGTGGTCGAGCTGGACGATAAATTCGCCCATGTCCGACTCAAGGCATTCAATGCCTTGTTCAGCGAGGACATGGTTCATCTCCATCTCTTCGCTGACCATCGATTTGCCCTTGATCACTTGCCGCGCCTCGTGAGCGCGGATGATCGAGAGGACGATGCCATTGGCCTCGTCCACCGTTTCCGCCCAGTGCACTGTCACACCGTTGCGGGTCAGGTTCTGTTCAAGTTGCTCGAGCAGGTCTGGCAGCTTGGATAACGCACGGGCGCGGACAGCATTGCCCAGCGCTCGCAGATGTTCCCGCTCGTGGGCATCGCTGAACGACGCCGCACGCTTGGTCATCAATGAATCCATCGCACTGCGAAAGTTATTGCGCAGTTGCGTATCACCCAGGGCCTGGTGGGCCCGGGTGCGAAAATCTTCCGACACGGCAACGGTCGGTATCAGCTGCGGCGTGCTCATTGGCCACCCCCGGTACGCTGCCAGAGGAAGCTTGCCAGGTGTTGCCCGCGCAGCGCGGCCTGTTGTTTCTCCAGCGAGCCGTTGATGTTCATCAAGCAGCCACAGTCGGCGCTGAGCACCTTGTGCGCGCCGGATTCTTTCAGCGAGCGGGTCTTGTCCGCCACCATCGCACCGGAGATGTCTGGCATTCGGACGCTGAAAGTCCCGCCGAAGCCACAGCATTCGCTTTCATGGCTGTGTTCGACCCGTTGCACATTGTCCAACTGCGACAGCAATTGGCGGCCATGCAGGTGGGTGTTCATTTCCCGGCGCGCCGAACACGAGGTGTGCAGCGCGACCTTGATCGGCTCGCCGCTGTCCTTGAGTTGCACCTTGCACACAAACAGCAGGAACTCCGCCAGCTCGTAGGTCCGCGCCGCGAGGGCCTGAACCTGTATCAGCATCTGCGGCTCATCCTTGAACAAATCGGCGTAATGCTCGCGCAACATCCCGGCGCAGGAGCCGGACGGCACCACTACCGGATAGTCCCCGGCAAACAGCGCCAGTTGCGCGCGCGCCACGGTCCGTGCCTGCTCGGTGTAGCCCGAGGTGTAGGCCGGTTGTCCGCAGCAGCTTTGTCCTTGCGGGTACTCGACGCGAATGCCTTCGCGCTCCAGCAGATGAATCGCGTCCATCCCGGCCTCGGGATAGAACAGGTCGACCACGCAGGTTCCGAACAGATAGACCTGCTGCGGTTTTTCGCTGGGGTACTGGCGTGGTTCGGCCAGCGGCGGTGCGACGCGGGTCGCATTGGGCACGGCGTTGTAAAAAAGCTCGCTCATCAGGCGTGTCTCCGGGTGGTCCCGGTTATCCGTCCGCTGAGGCTGCTGATAGTAGAGAGGCAAACTTTCAGCAGCCTTGCAGACCCGGTTGTGAATTGCTTGCGCCGGGGGCTGGCCCGGCGCAGGTTCTTGCGTCTACGTGTCGCGCTTAGTGCACCAGCATGCCGGTCAACCAGTAAGCCTGGGCCAGGGTGATGAGACCGACAATAGTGGCAAAAAACAGACTGTGCTTGAGGGTAAAGCGGAACAGGTCGGATTCCTTGCCCACCAGGCCGGTCGCGGCGCAGGCCACGGCGATCGATTGCGGGGAGATCATCTTGCCGGTGACACCGCCACTGGTGTTGGCCGCCACCAGCAGGGTGTCATTGACCCCGATCTGGTGCGCGGTGGTGGCTTGCAGCGAGCTGAACAGGGCGTTGGACGAGGTGTCCGAGCCCGTCAGGAACACACCGAGCCAGCCGAGGAACGGCGAGAAGAACGGGAAGGCCGCGCCGGTGCCGGCCAGGACCAGGGCCATGGTCGAGGACATCCCGGAATAGTTGGTGACAAAGGCGAAGGCCAGCACCATGCCGATCGACAGAATCGGCCAGCGCAGCTCGTAGAAGGTCTCTTTCAAAGTGGTAAGACCAGTTTTGAAATTGATCTTCAGCACCAGCATCGAGATCAGCGCCGAGAAGAAAATCGCGGTGCCGGTGGCGGAAATCGGGTCGAGCTTGAACACCGCCGGAATCGCGGTCGGGTTGGTGACGATCGGGGCGACCTTGATCACCATCTGATCCAGGTGCGGAATCGCGAAGTTGAACACCCAGCTGTACATCGAGCCGCCCGCGGCGAACATGGCCTTGAACGGCTTGAGGGTCCAGATGGTCACCAGCACGGTGAGGATCAGGAACGGCGACCAGGCCTTGAAGATTTCACCCAGGCTGTAAGGCGAGGCCACGGTGCTGCGCGGCAGACCGAAGCCGCCGGCGCTGGCAGTGACTGCGGTACCCGAGGTCGCGCCGGCGATTTGTGCGCCCGCGCTGCGTTTTGGCTGCCAGACCTTGAGGAACAGGGTCAGGGAAATCAGGCTGGCCAGGGCCGAGGTGATGTCCGGCAGTTCCGGGCCGATGAAGTTCGAAGTGAAGTACTGGGTGATGGCAAAGCTCAGGCCGGCGACCAGCGCGGCAGGCCAGGTTTCTTTGACCCCGCGCATGCCGTCCATCATGAACACCAGCCAGAACGGCACGAACAGCGACAGCAGCGGCAACTGGCGACCGGTCATGGCGCCGATCTTGAACGCGTCGATACCCGTCACCTGGCCGGCGACGATGATCGGAATCCCCAACGCACCGAAGGCCACGGGCGCGGTGTTGGCAATCAGGCACAGGCCGGCGGCGTACAGCGGGTTGAAGCCCAGGCCTACCAGCAGCGCGGCGGTGATCGCCACCGGCGCGCCGAAGCCGGCCGCACCTTCGAGGAAGGCACCGAAGCAGAAGCCGATCAGCAGCACTTGCAGGCGTTGGTCGTCGGTGATCGACAGCACCGAGCTGCGGATGACTTCGAACTGGCCGCTTTTTACGGTCAGTTTGTACAAGAAGACAGCGGCGACAATGATCCAGGCGATAGGCCACAGACCGTAGGCAAATCCATAGCCAGCGGCAGCGAGGGCCATGTCGACAGGCATCTGGAAGGCAAAGATCGCCACCAGAATCGACAAGGCCAGGGTAATGCTCCCGGCGACGTGTCCTTTGAGGCGGAACACGGCCAGGGCCAGGAAGAAGAACACGATCGGGATAACGGCGGCGAGGGCGGAAAGGCCGAGGCTGCCAAGCGGACTATAGAGCTGTTGCCAGGTTTGCATATGGGGTGGCCCCTAATTGTTGTTGGTCAGGCACTTCGAGGTGATGCGGTAAATTGGTAAGACCAATTTACAATCACTGTTGGCTAGGGTAAAAGCCTTGTGTGGGATGTGTCAATTTGCCGCCCTAAAACTTTTGTCGAATGCGCTATGTGGCGAGCATCTGATCGGTTCAATCGAGCAGCGTCTGGTAGGTGTGGGCCCGGCCTCAATAGGCCAGAATAGAGAGCCCGGCACATGGTCGGGATGGTGGAGAGTGGGTTATGGGGTTTGATCAGATACGTCAGCGCCGTTTGTCTGACGATATTGTCGAGCGGCTTGAGGGCATGATCCTTGAGGGCACTTTGACGTCAGGTGAACGCTTGCCGGCCGAGCGGGCCTTGGCCGAGCAATTTGGCGTGTCACGTCCGTCATTGCGCGAGGCGATCCAGAAACTGACGGCCAAGGGCTTGCTGATCAGTCGCCAGGGGGGCGGCAACTATGTGGTCGATTCCCTCGGCTCGACCTTCAGCGATCCGCTATTGCACCTGCTGGAAAGCAACCCTGAGGCCCAGCGCGATCTGTTGGAGTTTCGCCACACCCTGGAAGCCTCTTGCGCTTATTACGCGGCCTTGCGCGCCACCGAGGTGGACCGCGAGCGGCTGACGGCAGCGTTTGAGGAACTGCAGGACTGTTACAGCCGGCCAGGCGATAGCAACCGGGTCGAAGAGGGCGCCGCCGATGCCAAGTTTCACCTGGCCATTGCCGAAGCCAGCCATAACGCGGTGTTGCTGCACACCATTCGCGGGCTGTTCGACCTGCTCAAGCGCAACGTTGTGACCAACATCGGCGGCATGTACAAGCAGCGCACGGAAACCCGCGACATGCTGATCAGCCAGCACCGTGATTTGTATCTGGCGATTATCGAAGGGCGTGCGGAACAGGCGCGGGAAGTCTCCAGCCGGCACATTCTGTATGTGCAGGAAGTGCTGGAGGAAGTGCGTCAGGAAGTGCAGCGCATGGCGCGCGCCGAGCGGCGCAAGGGGATGTAGGTGGGATAAACGCCAGCAGCCAGCTCCTGGATCAGGAGCCGGCATGCCGGTGGCGGTGCAGGTCGAGGTCTTACTCTTCCTTGCCCTTGTTGCGCACGGCGCGGTGCAGCTCACGATTGGAGTCGCGTTCGCGCTCGGTGTCACGCTTGTCGTATTCCTTCTTGCCCTTGCCCAGAGCGATTTCGCATTTGATCAAATGCTTGCTCCAGTACAGCGACAGGCAGACACACGCGTAACCCTTCTGCTGCACCGCGGCAAACAGCTTGGCTAGCTCGCGCTGGTTGAGCAGCAGCTTGCGCGTGCGTACCGGGTCGGCAATGACGTGGGTGCTGGCGGTGGTCAGTGGCGTGATATGGCTACCCAGCAGCCAGGCCTCGCCATCCTTGAGCAGCACGTAACTGTCGACCAGTTGCGCCTTGCCCGCCCGCAGACTTTTTACTTCCCAGCCGGCCAGGACCAGACCAGCCTCGAACCGATGTTCGATGAAGTAATCGTGTCGCGCCTTTTTGTTTTGCGCGATGGTCCCTGTTGGGTGTTTCTTCTGATTAGCCATAGGGGCGGCATTATAGGGAGTTGCAAGGCTGTCGGCTACGGTGAAGCTGCGTGCTTGAGCCCTATGAGTGAATCCCGGACAATGCGCCCTCTTTTTTTATCGGTTGGGCGCGTTAACGATGTCGTCAGACAAGGTTTCTGTCCACGGCGGCTGGGCTAGCCGTTGGGTCTTCATACTCGCCGCGACGGGTTCTGCCGTGGGCTTGGGCAGTATCTGGAAGTTTCCCTACATGGTCGGCGTCTACGGTGGCGGTGCCTTTGTCCTGATGTTTCTGCTGTGCATTGCGCTGATCGGTATCCCGGTAATGCTGGCGGAAACCCTGATCGGCCGCCGCGCCCGACAAAGCCCGGCCAATGCCCTTAAAGTGCTGGCGACCGAAGCCGGGCACTCGGCCAAATGGTCTTGGGGCGCCTTTGCCGGAATGATCACGGCGCTGCTGATTCTTTCTTTTTATAGCGTGGTCGGTGGTTGGTCGCTGGACTACATCATTGATATGGGGCGCGGTGATTTCCAGGGTGTGACGGCTGATCAGGTCGGTGCCTACTTCGCTTCGGTCACGGCCGACCCCTGGCGCCTGACGCTGTGGCACAGCTTGTTTATGCTGCTGTCGGCCCTGGTGATCGCCAAAGGCGTGGTCGCGGGGCTGGAGCGCAGCCTGCGGATCATGATGCCGCTGCTATTCGTGATGCTCCTGGTGCTGCTGGGCTACAGCATGACCACCGGGCATTTCATGCAGGGTGTGCACTTCATGTTCGACTTCAACCCGGAAAAGGTACTCGACGGGTTGCTGCCGGCCATGGGGCACGCGTTCTTTTCCCTGAGCGTGGGTGTTGGTTCGATCATGATCTATGGCGCCTACATGCCGAAGCATGCATCGCTGTCCGGTACTGTAGTGGGCGTCGCGCTGCTCGATACTTTTGTGTCGCTGGTGGCTGGCCTGGCGCTGTTTCCGATTGTGTTTGCCGCCGGGCTCAACCCCAGCGAGGGCCCGGGGTTGATGTTCGTCAGCCTGCCATTTGCTTTTGGTAATGTGGCGTTCGGCCAGTTGATGGGCGTAGTGTTTTTTGTCCTGGTGGCCATTGCTGCCTGGAGTTCGGCGATTTCCTTGCTCGAACCCATGGTGGCTTATCTGGTTGAGAGGACTAAAATCCGCCGCGCCTGGGTAACATTCTGGCTGGCCTTCAGCTGTTGGTTCGTGGGATTGGGGACGGTTTTCTCCTTTAACATCTGGCAGCAGGCCAAATTTTTCGTGAACGAAGGCGGGGTTTTTCATCTCTACCAGTGGGGGGCGGCCAGCGGCCTGGACCTCTTTGGAGTGATCGACTTCTTCACCTCGCGGATCATGCTGCCCCTGGGTGGTTTGTGTTTCGTGGTGTTTGCTGGCTGGGTGATGGGGCGCGATGCGGTTCGTGATGAACTGTCGATGCGCAGCCCTGTGTTGTTCGCCCTGACCTTGTTTTTGATGCGCTATGTAGCGCCCATCGGCATTCTTGTAGTGTTTGCCGCCCAGCTGTGGAAATGACGCTGACATGACGACCCATATTCAACGCTCGGCCCTTTTGCCTTATCCGGCACAGTTTCTCTATGAGCTGGTCAATGACGTGGCGCGTTATCCGGAATTCTTGCCCTGGTGCTCATCTGCCGAAGTGCTGGAAAGTAGCGATGAGCATATGCGCGCCAGCCTGGCGGTGGCCAAGGGCGGACTCAGCCAGCATTTTGTAACGCGCAATATTCTGGTCCCGGGGCAGTCGATCGAGATGAACCTGGAGGAGGGGCCGTTCAATCAGTTGCACGGGGTCTGGGTTTTCAAGCCGTTGGGTGAGAAGGCCTGCAAGATCAGCCTGGACCTGTCGTTCGACTATGCCGGGCCGCTGGTACGGGCCACCCTCGGGCCCTTGTTCAACCAGGCGGCGAATACGCTGGTTGATGCATTCTGTCAGCGCGCCAAACAATTGCATGCTTGAGTCAACAATCGAGATCGAGGTGGTGTATGCCGCCGTCGACCGCCAAGTGTTGCTCAAGGTCTCGGTGCCTGCCGGCTCGACCCTGCGCGCGGGGCTGATGGCTTCCGGCATTGCCGCGCAGTTTCCCGAGCTGGATTTGCAGTCTTGCCCTGTGGGGATTTTTGGCAAAGTGATTGCCGATCCTGATCGTCACCTGCTGCAGGCGGGTGAGCGGATTGAAATTTATCGTCCGTTGCTGGCAGATCCGAAAGAGGTCAGGCGTTTGCGCGCGGCCAAGGCAGCGCAGGCCCGTCTGCAGGATTAGCGCTCCTGGCTAGAAAGCACGCAATAAAAAGCCCGGACATGCCGGGCTTTTTTATTTCGACACAACTTATTGTGGCGAAGTGTCCAGTGGCTCCGGTGTCGGAACCGGGACGGCTTTCACACCATCCACGTCTTTCTGGATCTGATCCAGCAGAGAGCCAGGCTTGACTGGTTTCTCCGGTTTTGGCTTCTCGGTGTTCTCGGCCGGTGCGGTCACGGTGGTGCCGCTGTCCTTGCCCAGCAGGGCTTCGTCGCGGCTTACGCCCGGCATGAAGTCGCCCGAAAGGCTGACGAGTTGGTCATTGCCATTGAAGATAACGCTGACGCGTTCCTGTTGGCGCTCACCGCCCCCTGGTTGCAGGCTGTACAAATAATCCCAGCGATCGGCATGGAACGTGTCGGTCAGCAGAGGGTTGCCCATAATAAACCGTACTTGCCGGCGGGTCATTCCCGGGCGTAACTGGTCTATCATGTCCTGCGTGACGACATTGCCCTGCTGGATGTCGATTTTGTAAACCCCGGGGAATGAACAACCGGCGAGTGCGAGCAGTCCCACGAAGGTGAAACTGGTTAGCAAGAGCTTGGTGTTTTGCATCGGTGGGCGACTTCCACTATCTTGGCTGGGACAACGTAAACCCCGATCATACCCGCATTAAGAGAAGCTGCGAAGCAGCATCCGCGAGAAAGCTGACCATGGTTGAAAATAGCGAACTACGTAAAGCCGGCCTTAAAGTGACTCTGCCACGGGTCAAAATTCTACAAATGCTCGATTCCGCCGAGCAGCGACACATGAGCGCCGAAGATGTTTACAAGGCGCTGATGGAAGCTGGCGAGGATGTCGGTCTGGCCACGGTTTACCGTGTACTGACTCAGTTCGAAGCTGCAGGCCTTGTGGTTCGCCACAATTTTGATGGCGGCCACGCTGTATTCGAACTGGCCGACGGCGGCCACCACGACCATATGGTCAACGTGGAGTCTGGCGAAGTGATCGAATTCTTCGACGAAGAAATCGAAAAACTGCAAAAGGCGATCGTCGAGAAGCATGGCTTCGAGTTGGTGGATCACAACTTGGTGCTGTACGTACGCCACAAGAAAAAGTAAGCATGTCGCGCGGGCCATGTCCGCGAAACGAACGAAGGCGACCCTAGGGTCGCCTTCGTGCTTTCTGGCTTTCGAGTAACGAACGCTTAGATTTTTGCGGTCACTACCATCTTTTTCGCATGGGCCAGCGACTCTTTAGTCAGGTCGATGCCGCCCAGCATGCGAGCGACTTCTTCGACCCGCTCGGTCTTGCCCAGTTTGGAGACAGCCGTATGGGTGGCATCGCTGCCGCGCACCTTATGCACAAATAGATGCTGATGCCCCTGCGCGGCCACTTGCGGCAAGTGGGTGACGGTGAGTACCTGGCCTCGTTCGCCCAGTCGGCGCAACAATTGGCCAACGATCTCTGCGGTCGGGCCACCGATACCCACATCCACTTCGTCGAAGACCAGGGTCGGTACGCGGGAGGTTTGCGCGGTGATCACCTGGATCGCCAGGCTGATACGTGACAGTTCGCCCCCGGATGCGACCTTGGCCAGCGCCTTGAGCGGTTGCCCCGGGTTGGCGCTGACCAGCAACTCCACCTGTTCCAGGCCGTAGGGCAGCAACTCATCGCTGGTGTTGGCGTGCAGCTCGATGGTGAAGCGTCCGCCAGGCATGCCCAGGCGCTGGATCTCCTGTTCTACCGCACTGGCCAGGGTGGTAGCGGCTTGCTGACGCAGGCGGCTCAGTTCCTTGGCTTTCTCCTGGTAATGCCGGGCATATGACTTCAACTCGTCGCCAAGGCGTTCGATGGATTCGTCATTGGCGTCCAGCGCTTCGATTTCATCCAGCAGTTGTTGCTGCATGGCTGCCAGCTCGGTTGGCTGGATTCGGTGCTTGCGGGCCAGGGTATAGATGGCGTCGAGGCGCTCCTCCAGTTGTTGCAGGCGTGCCGGGTCGGCATCGAAGTGGTCGAGAAAACGGTTCAGCTCGCCTACGGCTTCCTCGACCTGGATCTGAGCACTGGCCAGCAGGTTGGTGGCTTCGCCCAGGGCGGTCGGCGAGTTGCCGACGCTCGACAGGCGATTGAGGCTGGCGGTCAGGGCATTGAGGACATTGCCGGAATCGCTTTCACTGCATTGCTCGACCACCTGTCGGCAAATGCCGAGCAGGGTTTCGGCGTTGGTCAGGTTTTTGTGTTCCTGCTCCAGTTGTTCCAGTTCGTTGTCGCCCAGGCCCAGGTTTTCCAGCTCTTCCATTTGATAGCTGAGCAGTTGATGACGGGCGCGTTGCTCGTCGCCGGAGTTGGACAGGCGTTCAAGCTCCTGACGCGTCTGGCGCCAGCGTTGCGCGGCAAGCTGAACCTGGCGCGACAGGTCGGTGGCGCCGGCGTACTCGTCGAGCAGGCGCCGATGGGTCTCGGTTTTCAGCAGCGACTGATGTTCGTGCTGGCTGTGGATATCGATCAGCAGTTCGCCGAGGGCCTTGAGATCTCCCAGCGGGCAGGGCGAGCCATTGATGTAGCCGCGCGAGCGGCCCTCGGCCGTGATGACCCGGCGCAAAATGCACGGGCTCTCGCTGTCCAGGTCGCGTTCGGCCAGCCAGGTGCGGGCTTCAGGGATGTCCACAAGGTCGAACGTCGCGAGGATGTCGGCCTTGTCTGCGCCCGGACGCACCACGCCACTGTCGGCGCGATCCCCCAGGGTCAAGCCCAGGGCGTCGAGCATGATCGACTTGCCGGCGCCGGTTTCGCCCGTGATGACGCTCATCCCGCGATCCAGTTCCAGATCGAGATGTTCAACGATGGCGTAGTTGTGTACGGACAGGTGCACCAGCATGACGGCCGCTCCCAGGCTTTAGGTCTGGTTATTTATACAGTGTTTTGTTTCTGGCTGACAATGCCCTCCCTTAGCTCGATTTGCTTGGGTGGAAAACTTTTTTAGCGCAACCAGGAATGTCGAACCCGGGTCTGTTTCCAGTCTTGAAAGGTTTTGCCATGGGTCGAGCCCTTGAACCTGAGAAATGCGACCCCATATACCGGGGCAGAAGCGTGAGTTGAGCTCACGGACGTTATTGAAAGGAGAATTTCATGGCTGACGAACAGACGCTGGATACGCAAAATCTAGACGCCAATCAGGCTCCCGAGACCTCGGGCGAAGACCTGGTGGCTCGTGTAAAAGTGCTCGAAGAGCAGCTGGCCGGCGCTCAGGATCAGGCTTTGCGT
Organism: Pseudomonas sp. CF161; assembly: GCF_000416215.1. Classification (NCBI taxonomy): domain Bacteria; kingdom Pseudomonadati; phylum Pseudomonadota; class Gammaproteobacteria; order Pseudomonadales; family Pseudomonadaceae; genus Pseudomonas; species Pseudomonas sp. CF161. The sequence goes on along the minus strand of NZ_ATLP01000117.1, from coordinate 38,482 downwards.
GTTGCCGCCGATCTGCAGAACGTCCGCCGCCGTGCCGAGCAGGACGTGGAAAAAGCGCATAAATTCGCGCTGGAGCGCTTTGCTGGTGACCTGTTGCCAGTAATCGACAGCCTCGAGCGTGGCCTGGAGCTGTCCAGCGCGGATGACGAAAGCATTCGTCCTATGCGTGAAGGGATCGAGCTGACCCTGAAGATGTTCCACGACACCCTCAAGCGCTATCAGCTGGAAGCCATCGACCCGCACGGCGAGCCGTTCAACGCCGAGCATCATCAGGCGATGGCCATGCAGGAAAGCGCCGATATGGAACCCAACAGCGTGCTCAAGGTGTTCCAGAAGGGCTATCAGCTCAATGGTCGCCTGCTGCGCCCGGCCATGGTCGTGGTCAGCAAGGCTCCGGCTCCGGTTTCGCCTTCTATTGATGAAAAGGCTTGAAATCAGCCGTAAGGCCCCCATTTAGAAGTCAAGCGTTTAAGTGCTACCGCAGTTGGCCACCACCGCTGCGGCAACAAAATCCAAAGTTTCGGGAGAGTTAACATGGGCAAAATTATCGGTATCGACCTGGGGACTACCAACTCCTGCGTCTCTATTCTTGAAAACGGCAACGTTAAAGTTATCGAAAACGCCGAAGGCGCGCGTACCACGCCGTCGATCGTTGCGTATGCCAACGATGGCGAAATCCTGGTTGGTCAGTCGGCCAAGCGTCAGGCAGTGACCAATCCGCATAACACCCTGTACGCGGTGAAGCGTCTGATCGGTCGTCGCTTCGAAGAAGAAGTGGTACAGAAAGACATCCAGATGGTCCCTTACAAGATCGTCAAGGCTGACAACGCCGACGCCTGGGTTGAAGTGAACGGCCAGAAAATGTCGCCGCCACAGATCTCGGCTGAAATCTTGAAAAAGATGAAGAAGACTGCCGAAGACTACCTCGGCGAGCCAGTGACCGAAGCGGTGATCACCGTTCCGGCCTACTTCAACGACAGCCAGCGTCAAGCCACCAAAGACGCCGGTCGTATTGCTGGCCTGGACGTAAAACGCATCATCAACGAACCAACCGCGGCCGCTCTGGCTTACGGCATGGACAAGGCCAAGGGCGATCACACCGTGATCGTTTATGACCTGGGTGGCGGTACCTTCGACGTTTCGGTGATCGAAATTGCCGAAGTTGATGGCGAGCACCAGTTTGAAGTGTTGGCCACCAACGGTGACACCTTCCTGGGTGGTGAAGACTTTGACATTCGTCTGATCGACTACCTCGTCGACGAATTCAAGAAAGAAAGCGGCATGAACCTCAAGGGTGACCCGCTGGCCATGCAGCGCCTGAAAGAAGCTGCCGAGAAAGCCAAGATCGAGCTGTCCTCGAGCCTGCAGACCGACGTCAACCTGCCGTACATCACTGCAGATGCCACCGGTCCTAAGCACTTGAACGTGAAGATTTCTCGCGCCAAGTTGGAAGCTCTGGTTGAAGACCTGGTTCAGCGCACCATCGAGCCTTGCCGCATCGCTCTGAAAGACTCGGGTATCGAAGTTGGCGCGATCAACGACGTGATCCTGGTCGGTGGTCAGACCCGTATGCCGCTGGTACAGAAGCTGGTGACCGAGTTCTTCGGCAAAGAAGCACGTAAAGACGTCAACCCGGACGAAGCGGTTGCCATGGGTGCTGCTATCCAGGGCGCGGTACTGGCCGGTGACGTGAAAGACGTTCTGCTGCTCGACGTCAGCCCGCTGACCCTGGGTATCGAAACCATGGGTGGCGTGATGACTGCGCTGATCGAGAAAAACACCACGATTCCTACCAAGAAATCGCAAGTGTTCTCGACTGCCGACGACAACCAGGGCGCTGTGACCATTCACGTGCTGCAGGGTGAGCGTAAGCAAGCGGCCCAGAACAAGTCCCTGGGCAAGTTCGACCTGGCCGAGATTCCACCAGCACCACGTGGCGTGCCACAAATTGAAGTGACCTTCGACATCGACGCCAACGGCATTCTGCACGTAGGCGCCAAAGACAAGGCCACCGGCAAGACTCAGTCGATCGTGATCAAGGCCAACTCCGGTCTGTCCGAGGAAGAGATTCAGCAGATGATTCGCGATGCTGAAACCAACGCCGACGAAGACCGCAAGTTCGAAGAGCTGGCCAGCGCGCGTAACCAAGGTGATGCCCTGGTTCACTCGACTCGCAAAATGATCGCTGATGCCGGCGACAAAGTGACCGCTGAAGAGAAAACCGCAATCGAAGCGGCTGTGGTTGCCCTTGAAGCCGCCGTCAAAGGCGACGACAAAGCGGCCATCGACGCCAAGGTTGAAGAGCTGTCCAAAGTCTCGGCTCCGGTTGCTCAGAAGATGTACGCCGAACAGGCCCAGCCTGCAGAAGGCGCGGCTCAGCAAGGCGAGTCGGCTGAAAAAGCTGACGATGTAGTCGACGCTGAGTTCGAAGAAGTAAAAGACCACAAGTAACTGCTTGTTGGTCGGCCGGTTGACTGCCTTTGTGCGGTGGCTGGTAGGATGTCGCCGCGCGGGAGCTTGCTCCCGCGTTGGCGTGTCTGGAGCAAGCGAAATTTTTTACTCGGCGTGACCTGTTGCGCGGGGGTGGCGGTATGGCCGGAAATGCTCCTGCTTTCCGAGCGGGATTACCGCAATGGCCGGCCACTGCTGGCTGGTTTTTTCAAAGACCAGGATCGTTGAATTGACGTGAGTTGGGTCCGGGCCTGTATTGGGGCTCAACGAGTTTGGTGAGGCTCAGGAGAGCTTGGCCGGACGTCCTTAAGAGTGCAAAGACTTATGGCAAAGCGTGACTATTACGAAGTGTTGGGTGTTGAACGAGGCACCAGCGAGGCCGACCTGAAGAAGGCTTACCGGCGCCTGGCGATGAAGCATCACCCGGACCGTAATCCTGACGACAAAGCGTCGGAAGAGCTGTTCAAAGAGGCCAATGAGGCCTACGAAGTACTCTCTGATTCGAGCAAGCGTGCCGCCTATGACCAATACGGTCATGCCGGTGTTGATCCGAGCATGGGTGGCGGCGGTGCTGGCTTCGGTGGTCAGAATTTCTCCGACATCTTCGGCGACGTCTTCAGTGATTTCTTCGGTGGCGGTCGTGGCGGTTCCCGTGGCGGCGCTCAGCGTGGCAGCGATTTGCGCTACACCCTGGAGTTGAACCTGGAAGAGGCGGTGCGCGGTACTACCGTGAATATCCGCGTTCCAACGCTGGTCAATTGCAAACCGTGCGATGGTTCGGGTGCCAAGAAAGGCTCCTCGCCTATCACTTGCCCGACCTGTGGCGGTATTGGCCAGGTGCGCATGCAGCAGGGGTTCTTCTCGGTGCAGCAGACCTGCCCGCGCTGCCATGGCCAGGGCAAGATCATTTCCGATCCGTGCGACTCCTGCCACGGCGAAGGCCGCGTCGAAGAGTACAAGACGCTGTCGGTCAAAGTGCCGGCGGGTGTCGATACCGGCGACCGTATCCGTCTGTCGGGTGAAGGTGAGGCGGGCGCGCAGGGTGGACCTACCGGCGACCTGTACGTGGTGATCAATGTGCGTGAGCACGCGATCTTCCAGCGCGATGGCAAGCACCTTTTCTGTGAAGTGCCAATCAGCTTTGTTGATGCGGCGCTGGGCGGCGAGCTGGAGATTCCGACCCTCGATGGCCGGGTCAAATTGAAGATCCCCGAGGGGACTCAGACCGGCAAGCAGTTCCGCGTACGTGGCAAGGGTGTGGCGCCGGTTCGTGGCGGCGGTGCGGGTGACTTGATGTGCCGCGTTGCGGTGGAGACTCCGGTTAATCTGGGGCGTCGTCAGCGTGAATTGCTGGAAGAGCTGCGCAGCTCCCTGGCCGATGACAATACCCATTCACCGAAAACCACGGGTTGGTTTGAAGGCGTGAAGCGCTTCTTCGGCGATCTGTAAGGAGCGACACATGCGACGTATAGCTGTGATGGGTGCCGCCGGGCGCATGGGCAAGATTCTGGTCGAGGCGGTGCAGCAACGTGCGCCGCTGACCGGCCTTACCGCTGCCATCGTGCGTCCTGGCAGCACGCTGATCGGGGTCGATGCCGGCGAGCTGGCTTCCCTGGGCCGTATCGGCGTGCCGCTATCGGGCCATCTCGAGGGTGTCGCCGATGAATTCGATGTCTTGATCGACTTCACCTTGCCGGAAGTGATGCTGAAAAACCTGGCCTTCTGCCGCAAGGCGGGCAAGGCGATGGTGATCGGCACGACTGGCCTGGATGCTGCGCAGAAGCAGCTGCTGGCCGAGGCGGGCAAGGAGATTCCGATCGTGTTCGCGGCCAACTTCAGTGTCGGCGTCAATCTGTCGCTGAAGCTGCTGGATATGGCGGCCCGGGTGCTGGGTGATGATGCGGATATCGAAATCATCGAGGCCCATCACCGGAACAAGATCGATGCCCCTTCGGGCACGGCCCTGCGCATGGGCGAGGTGATTGCTGATGCGCTGGGGCGTGATCTGCAGAAAGTGGCGGTCTATGGCCGTGAAGGCCATACCGGGGTGCGTGATCGTGAAACCATCGGTTTCGCCACGGTTCGCGGTGGTGATGTGGTGGGCGATCACACGGTCCTGTTCGCGGCAGAGGGTGAGCGCCTTGAGATCACGCACAAGGCCTCCAGCCGCATGACCTTCGCCAAGGGCGCGGTGCGTGCGGCGTTGTGGCTGGACGGTCGTGAGCCAGGTCTTTACGATATGCAGGATGTGCTCGACCTGCGCTGAGATGCATTCAAAGCAGGGTTCAGCCATGTGCCTGAGCCCTGTTTTATCCCGCTAAGCGATGTTCTGTCGCATTCCTCTGCCTTTTAGGCTCATTAGCGGTGGACCAAAAAAGCCTTTTTCTGTAAGCTACAGCTTTAGTGTGTTCACTAAAAGCGCGCAGAATAATTCAGTGAATGAGCGGGGTGACGTGTCCATACGTCACTCCGCTTTTTTACACCTGCGATCGCCCTTTCAGGCTTTATTTACGGGAGGTCTTCTTGACTAAGCCAGCCATACTCGCCCTTGCTGATGGCAGCATTTTTCGCGGCGAAGCAATTGGAGCCGACGGTCAAACCGTTGGTGAGGTGGTGTTTAACACCGCCATGACCGGCTATCAGGAAATCCTTACCGATCCTTCCTACGCCCAGCAGATCGTTACCCTGACTTACCCGCACATTGGCAACACCGGCACCACGCCGCAAGACGCCGAATCCGACCGCGTCTGGTCCGCCGGCCTGGTCATTCGTGACCTGCCACTGGTTGCGAGCAACTGGCGTAACACCATGTCCCTGTCCGATTACCTGAAAGCCAACAATGTTGTGGCAATCGCCGGTATCGACACCCGTCGCCTGACCCGCATCCTGCGTGAGAAAGGCGCACAGAACGGCTGCATCATGGCCGGTGACAACATCTCCGAAGAAGCCGCCATCGCCGCCGCCCAAGGTTTCCCTGGCCTCAAAGGCATGGACCTGGCAAAAGTCGTCAGCACCCAGAAGCAATACGAGTGGCGCTCGACTGTCTGGGACCTGAAAACCGACAGCCACGCGACCATCGATGCCTCCGAGTTGCCGTACCACGTGGTGGCCTACGACTACGGCGTCAAGGTGAACATCCTGCGCATGCTGGTCGAGCGCGGCTGCCGCGTAACCGTGGTGCCTGCACAGACCCCGGCTGCCGACGTCCTGGCCCTGAAACCGGATGGTGTGTTCCTGTCCAACGGTCCTGGCGATCCGGAACCTTGCGACTACGCCATCAAGGCCATCAAGGAAGTGCTGGAAACCGAGATCCCGGTATTCGGTATCTGCCTCGGTCACCAACTGCTGGCCCTGGCCTCCGGTGCCAAGACTCTGAAAATGGGTCACGGTCACCATGGCGCCAACCACCCGGTCCAGGACCTGGACACCGGCGTGGTGATGATCACCAGCCAGAACCACGGTTTTGCGGTAGATGAAGCAACCCTGCCAGCCAACGTCCGGGCGATTCACAAGTCGCTGTTCGACGGCACCCTGCAGGGCATCGAGCGTACCGACAAGAGCGCCTTCAGCTTCCAGGGTCACCCTGAAGCCAGCCCAGGCCCGAACGATGTGGCGCCGCTGTTCGACCGCTTCATCAACGAGATGGCCAAGCGACGCTAAGCGCTCGCCTTGAGAATGTAGCGAGAAGTCGTCCGAGGGCGGCCCCGATCAACCCGGTGGCCCCCTTGGAACTTCAGAAATTGATCAAGACGGCTTGCCGACTGACCTGCGGATTTGAGTGACAAACCCATGCCAAAACGTACAGACATTAAAAGCATCCTGATTCTCGGCGCTGGCCCGATCGTGATCGGCCAGGCCTGCGAATTCGACTACTCCGGCGCCCAGGCCTGCAAAGCCCTGCGCGAGGAGGGTTACCGCGTCATCCTGGTGAACTCCAACCCAGCGACCATCATGACCGACCCGGACATGGCCGACGCCACCTACATCGAGCCGATCAAGTGGCAGACCGTTGCCAAGATCATCGAGAAGGAGCGTCCAGACGCCCTGTTGCCGACCATGGGTGGCCAGACCGCTCTGAACTGCGCCCTGGACCTGGAGCGCGAAGGCGTTCTGGAGAAGTTCGGCGTAGAAATGATCGGTGCCAACGCTGACACCATCGACAAGGCCGAAGACCGTTCGCGCTTTGACAAGGCGATGAAATCCATCGGCCTGGACTGCCCGCGTTCGGGTATCGCCCACAGCATGGAAGAGGCCAATGCGGTCCTCGAGAAGCTTGGCTTCCCGTGCATCATCCGTCCGTCCTTCACCATGGGCGGCACCGGTGGCGGTATCGCGTACAACCGTGAAGAGTTCGAAGAAATCTGCGCTCGCGGCCTGGACCTGTCGCCGACCAAAGAGCTGCTGATCGACGAATCCCTGATCGGCTGGAAAGAGTACGAGATGGAGGTTGTCCGCGATAAGAAGGACAACTGCATCATCGTCTGCTCCATCGAAAACTTCGACCCGATGGGCGTGCACACCGGTGACTCGATCACTGTTGCACCAGCACAGACCCTGACGGACAAGGAATACCAGATCATGCGTAACGCCTCCCTGGCGGTACTGCGTGAGATCGGCGTGGAAACCGGTGGCTCCAACGTCCAGTTCGGCATCTGCCCGAACACCGGTCGCATGGTGGTCATCGAGATGAACCCGCGGGTATCCCGTTCTTCGGCACTGGCATCGAAAGCGACCGGCTTCCCGATTGCGCGCATCGCCGCCAAGCTGGCGATCGGTTACACCCTGGACGAGCTGCAAAACGAAATTACTGGCGGCGCTACGCCGGCGTCCTTCGAGCCGTCGATCGACTATGTCGTGACCAAGCTGCCACGTTTTGCTTTCGAGAAGTTCCCGAAAGCCGACGCGCGCCTGACCACTCAGATGAAGTCTGTCGGTGAAGTCATGGCCATCGGCCGGACCTTCCAGGAATCCCTGCAGAAAGCCCTGCGTGGCCTGGAAGTGGGCGTTTGCGGTCTGGACGAGAAGCTCGACCTGAGCAACCCGGAAAGCATGAGCGTGCTCAAACGCGAGCTGACTGTGCCGGGCGCTGAGCGTATCTGGTACGTGGCCGACGCCTTCCGTGCCGGCATGACCGTCGAAGACATCTTCGGCATGAACATGATCGATCCGTGGTTCCTGGTGCAGATCGAAGATCTGATCAAGGAAGAAGAGAAGGTCAAGACCCTCGGTCTGTCCTCCATCGACCGCGACCTGATGTTCCGCCTCAAGCGCAAGGGTTTCTCCGATCAGCGTTTGGCCAAGCTGCTGGGTGTGACCGAGAAGAACCTGCGCACGCATCGCCACAAGCTGGATATCTTCCCGGTCTACAAGCGTGTTGACACCTGTGCCGCCGAGTTCGCCACCGACACCGCGTACCTGTACTCCACCTACGAGGAGGAGTGCGAAGCTGCGCCGTCGGGCCGCGACAAGATCATTATCCTGGGCGGTGGTCCAAACCGTATCGGCCAGGGCATCGAGTTCGACTACTGCTGCGTACACGCCGCCCTCGCGCTGCGCGAAGACGGGTACGAGACCATCATGGTCAACTGCAACCCGGAAACCGTTTCCACTGACTACGACACTTCCGACCGTCTGTACTTCGAGCCGGTAACGCTGGAAGACGTGCTGGAAATCTGCCGCGTCGAGAAGCCTAAAGGCGTGATCGTCCAGTACGGCGGCCAAACCCCGCTGAAACTGGCGCGTGCCCTGGAAGCTGCTGGCGTGCCAATCATCGGCACCAGCCCTGATGCGATTGACCGTGCTGAAGACCGTGAGCGCTTCCAGCAAATGGTCGAGCGCCTGAACCTGCGTCAGCCGCCAAACGCCACCGTGCGCAGCGAAGACGAAGCGATTCGTGCAGCTGCCAAGATCGGTTACCCGCTGGTGGTGCGTCCGTCCTACGTGCTGGGCGGTCGGGCGATGGAAATCGTCTACGAAGAAGAAGAGCTCAAGCGCTACCTGCGTGATGCGGTGAAAGTGTCCAACGACAGCCCTGTGCTGCTCGACCACTTCCTCAACTGCGCCATCGAAATGGACGTGGATGCGGTTTGCGACGGCACCGATGTGGTGATCGGCGCAATCATGCAGCACATCGAACAGGCCGGTGTTCACTCCGGCGACTCTGCCTGCTCCCTGCCGCCATACTCGCTGCCGGTGCATATCCAGGACGAGATGCGCGAACAGGTCAAGAAAATGGCCCTGGAGCTGGGTGTTGTCGGCCTGATGAACGTACAGTTGGCGCTGCAAGGCGAGGACATCTACGTCATCGAAGTCAATCCGCGCGCCTCCCGTACCGTACCCTTCGTATCCAAGTGCATCGGTGTTTCCCTGGCCATGATCGCGGCTCGCGTGATGGCGGGTAAAACCCTGAAGGAAATCGGTTTCACCAAGGAAATCATTCCGAACTTCTACAGCGTGAAAGAGGCGGTGTTCCCGTTCGCCAAGTTCCCTGGTGTGGACCCGATCCTCGGCCCAGAGATGAAGTCCACCGGTGAAGTGATGGGTGTCGGTGACACCTTCGGCGAAGCCTTCGCCAAGGCCCAGATGGGTGCCAGCGAAGTGTTGCCGACTGGCGGTACCGCGTTCATCAGCGTGCGTGACGATGACAAGCCGCTGGTTGCAGGTGTGGCGCGTGATCTGATCAACTTGGGTTTCGAAGTGGTTGCCACTGCCGGGACTGCCAAGCTGATTGAAGCTGCCGGCCTGAAAGTGCGTCGTGTGAACAAGGTGACCGAAGGTCGTCCGCACGTGGTCGACATGATCAAGAATGACGAAGTCACCCTGATCATCAACACCACGGAAGGTCGCCAGTCGATCGCCGATTCCTACTCCATTCGTCGTAATGCCTTGCAGCACAAGATCTACTGCACCACGACCATTGCTGCTGGCGAAGCCATCTGCGAAGCGTTGAAGTTCGGTCCCGAGAAGACCGTGCGCCGCTTGCAGGATCTACACGCAGGATTGAAGGCATGATCAAATACCCGATGACTGTCCAGGGCGCCAAGGCCCTGGAAGAAGAGCACGCTCACCTGACCAAGGTCGTTCGTCCGAAGCTTAGCCAGGACATCGGAACGGCCCGCGAGTTGGGTGACCTTAAAGAGAACGCCGAATACCATGCTGCCCGCGAGCAGCAAGGTATGGTCGAGGCGCGGATTCGCGATATCGAAGGCCGCATGCAGAATGCGGTGATCATCGATGTCACGACCATCCCTCACACCGGTAAAGTGATTTTCGGTACCACGGTCGAGATCGCCAACGTCGAAACTGACGAAAGCGTGACCTATCAAATCGTGGGCGAGGATGAAGCTGACTTCAAGCTCGGCAAGATATCCGTCGGCTCGCCATTGGCTCGTGCCTTGATTGCCAAGGAAGAGGGTGATGTGGTCGCCGTCAAAACGCCTGGTGGCGTTATCGAGTACGAGATTGTCGAAGTTCGTCACATCTGAAAGACGGCACCCGCTTCGCGCGGGTGCCATGCTTTGGCAGCTGGCCCAGATGCTTTGGGTCGGCGGCCTGTGGCTTCTGCACATCGGTTTGCTGCCGGTGCTCGGGCAAATAGGCCTGGCACCGCTGCTGATCGACGATATTGGCAAAATGCTGGGTGCGTTGCTGGTGGGCTTTTCGGCGGCGTGTCTGGTGTTGCAGGTGCTGATATTGATTCAGTCCGAGGGACTGGCAAGCGTGTGGCGGGATATTCGCGGGCAGCTGCTGCTGATGGGACTTTATGCGTGTGCGATGTATTTCGTGGTGCGCATGCTGTTGCCTGAGGCGCAACGCTGGCAATTGTTCAGCTATCTCGTGCTTGGGTTTTCCGGCTTGGTGCTGGTGCTGCAGCCAGTGCCTGGATGGGGTGGCAGGGTACGCGAAGCGCACCCTTGACCCGTGTCGACGTCAGTTGAAGCGATGGACGTTCGACAGTTGCTTGTTTACCTTGGCGTTTTTGCGGTAAATCAACGCCATTTTGCCGATGACTTGCACCAAGTCAGCCTTGCCCGCCTTGCACAGCTCGGCGATGACCGCCAGGCGAGACTCGCGCTCGAGGATGTTGAGCTTGATCTTGATCAGCTCATGATCGCTCAAGGCGCGTTCAAGTTCGGCTAATACACCTTCGGTCAAACCGTTGTCAGCCACAGTCAATACTGGTTTCAGATGGTGGCCAATGGATTTGTACTGTTTCTTCTGCTCTTGAGTGAGCGGCATAATCTGACCCCTGCGTCTGATCTTGTAAAAAGCGGCGGCCAGTTTACCCGAGCGAGTCCGGGACCGCCCAGTTAATCACTACCCGTTTTATTTGAGGTGGCCCGTGGCCCGTTCCAAGACAAGCCTTAAGTGGCTGCAAAGACATGTCAATGATCCCTATGTGAAGCAGGCGCAGAAGGATGGTTACCGCTCGCGTGCGAGTTACAAGCTTCTGGAGGTCCAGGAGAAATACAAACTGATCCGTCCAGGTATGAGTGTTGTCGACCTGGGAGCGGCGCCCGGTGGCTGGTCGCAGGTCACGAGTCGGCTGATCGGTGGTCAGGGGCGTCTGATCGCCTCGGACATCCTGGAGATGGACAGCATTCCGGACGTGACCTTCATCCAGGGTGACTTCACCCGGGACGACGTGCTCGCTCAGATCCTTGAAGCCGTTGGTAATTCGCAGGTGGACCTTGTGATTTCCGATATGGCCCCCAATATGAGTGGTACGCCTGAGGTGGACATGCCGAAAGCCATGTTTCTATGTGAGCTGGCTCTTGATCTGGCGGCTCGGATACTCAAGCCGGGTGGTAATTTCGTGATCAAGGTGTTTCAGGGCGAAGGGTTTGATGCTTACGTGAAGGACGCTCGTCAGAAATTCGACAAGGTCCAGATGATCAAGCCGGACTCTTCCCGTGGCAGTTCCCGCGAGCAATACATGCTGGCTTGGGGTTACCGCGGCCGTAGTGAGTAAATCGAGGTTTTTAGCGGGGCCGATAGGTTTTTCGTATTTCGCCCCGTGAGCATTAGCGAATACTGTGTAGGAAGTGTTTCACAAAGGGTTACAGACAGCGCCTGCCAGAGCTGTAGGTAATGTAGTAAGTTAGGCCGGTGAATATCATGCGAAGCGCGCGCCAGTAGCGGAGCTTGCTTCAGAGGGTAGTTAATTGAACGATATGGCAAAGAATCTGATCCTGTGGTTGATCATTGCGGCTGTCCTGGTGACGGTAATGAACAACTTCTCCAGCCCTAACGAGCCGCAGACCCTTAACTATTCCGACTTCATCCAGCAAGTTAAGGATGGCAAGGTCGAGCGCGTAGCGGTTGACGGCTACGTGATCACCGGCAAACGCAACGATGGCGACAGCTTCAAGACCATCCGTCCTGCTATCCAGGACAATGGCCTGATCGGTGACCTGGTGGATAACCACGTGGTTGTCGAAGGCAAGCAGCCTGAGCAGCAAAGCATCTGGACCCAGCTTCTGGTCGCCAGCTTCCCGATTTTGGTCATCATTGCCGTGTTCATGTTCTTCATGCGGCAGATGCAGGGCGGTGCAGGTGGCAAGGGCGGCCCCATGAGCTTCGGCAAGAGCAAGGCGCGCCTGCTCTCTGAAGATCAGGTGAAAACCACCCTGGGTGACGTTGCAGGTTGCGACGAAGCCAAGGAAGAAGTAGGCGAGCTGGTCGAGTTCCTGCGTGATCCAGGCAAGTTCCAGCGTCTGGGTGGCCGCATTCCTCGTGGTGTGCTGATGGTTGGCCCTCCAGGTACCGGTAAAACCCTGCTGGCCAAGGCTATTGCCGGCGAAGCAAAAGTCCCGTTCTTCACCATTTCCGGTTCCGATTTCGTCGAAATGTTCGTCGGTGTGGGCGCTAGTCGTGTTCGTGACATGTTCGAGCAAGCCAAGAAACACGCCCCTTGCATCATTTTCATCGACGAAATTGATGCCGTCGGTCGCCATCGTGGCGCTGGCATGGGTGGTGGTCACGATGAGCGCGAGCAGACGCTTAACCAGTTGCTGGTTGAGATGGACGGCTTCGAAATGAATGACGGCATCATCGTCATCGCCGCAACCAACCGTCCGGACGTACTGGACCCGGCGTTGCTGCGTCCGGGCCGTTTCGACCGTCAGGTCGTGGTAGGTCTGCCGGATATTCGTGGTCGCGAGCAGATTCTCAAGGTTCACATGCGCAAAGTGCCTATGGGTGATGATGTCGCCCCGGCCGTGATCGCTCGTGGTACCCCTGGCTTCTCTGGCGCCGACCTGGCCAACCTGGTCAACGAAGCGTCGTTGTTTGCGGCTCGTACCGGCAAACGCATCGTTGAAATGAAAGAGTTTGAGCTGGCCAAAGACAAGATCATGATGGGCGCCGAGCGCAAATCCATGGTCATGTCCGAGAAAGAAAAGCAGAACACCGCTTATCACGAGGCGGGCCACGCTATCGTCGGCCGTGTTGTGCCTGAGCATGACCCGGTTTACAAAGTGTCGATCATCCCGCGCGGTCGTGCGCTGGGTGTGACCATGTTCCTGCCGGAAGAAGATCGTTACAGCTTGTCCAAGCGTGCCCTGATCAGCCAGATCTGCTCCCTGTACGGCGGCCGTATTGCTGAAGAGATGACCTTGGGTTTCGACGGTGTGACCACCGGCGCCTCCAACGACATCATGCGGGCGAGTCAGATCGCACGGAACATGGTGACCAAGTGGGGCCTGTCCGAGAAGCTTGGCCCGTTGATGTATGCCGAAGAAGAGGGTGAAGTATTCCTCGGTCGCGGCGGTGGCGGTCAAAGCGCAAGTTTCTCGGGTGAGACAGCCAAGCTGATCGACTCCGAAGTGCGCAGCATCATTGATCAATGTTATGGCACGGCGAAGCAGATCCTGATGGATAACCGTGACAAGCTGGATGCCATGGCCGATGCCTTGATGAAGTACGAAACCATTGATGCCGAGCAGATCGACGACATCATGGCGGGCCGTACTCCGCGTGAACCACGGGATTGGGAAGGTGGCTCGGGCACTACTCCACCTGTTGTGCAGAATGAGCGTCCAGAAACCCCGATCGGCGGCCCAGCTGCTGACCATTAAGGTTTGAAATGACTTCTGTGTCGTTCTCAACCCGGTTGCCTTGCGGCAACCGGGTTCTTGATTTGGCCCATACGCATGTTATGGGCATTCTTAATGTCACTCCTGACTCTTTCTCCGATGGCGGTCGTTTCAGTCAGCTTGATGCTGCCTTACGGCATGCCGAGGCAATGGTTGCGGCCGGTGCTACGCTGATCGATGTTGGCGGTGAGTCGACTAGGCCTGGCGCACGAGCGGTTTCTCCCCTGGAGGAGCTGGAACGAGTGGCGCCGATTGTCGAGCGGATTCATCGCGAACTGGATGTGATCATCTCTGTAGACACTTCCACGCCTGCGGTCATGCGAGAGACTGCGCGCCTGGGGGCTGGCCTCATCAACGATGTGCGCTCCCTTCAGCGTGATGGTGCGCTGGACGCAGCTGCGGCTACCGGCTTGCCGGTGTGTCTGATGCACATGCTGGGTGAGCCTGGCGATATGCAGAATGATCCGCACTATCGCAACGTGACTGAGGAAGTGTGTGCGTTTTTGGCTGAGCGCATGGCTCAATGTGCGGCGGTCGGCATCGCAGCCGAGCGGATCGTGCTTGATCCGGGGTTTGGTTTCGCCAAGACCCTGCAGCATAACTTGAGCCTGTTCAAGCATATGGAGGCCTTGAATGTCTTCGGGCGCCCCCTGCTGGTAGGGGTTTCCCGCAAGAGCATGATAGGTCACACCCTGAATCGTCCGGTGGGAGAGCGCCTCTATGGAGGGCTGGCTCTCGCTGCGCTGGCCATGGGCAAGGGTGCGCGGATTTTGCGCGTCCATGATGTGGCAGAGACGGTGGATGTGGTGCGGATGATCACGGCAGTGGAAATGGCCGAATAAGAATGATGGAGCACTTATGACTAAAAAATACTTTGGCACCGACGGCATTCGCGGTCGTGTGGGCGTGTACCCGATTACCCCCGATTTTATGCTCAAGCTCGGTTGGGCGGCTGGTATGGCCTTCCGTAGCATGGGCGCTTGTCGTGTTCTGGTGGGTAAGGACACGCGAATTTCCGGGTACATGTTCGAATCTGCCCTGGAGGCCGGTCTTTCCGCCGCAGGTGCCGATGTTTTGCTGCTGGGGCCTATGCCGACGCCGGCCATTGCCTACCTGACGCGGACGTTCCACGCCGAGGCCGGGATTGTGATCAGTGCGTCGCACAATCCGCACGATGATAACGGCATCAAGTTCTTCTCCGGTGAGGGCACCAAGCTTCCGGATGAAGTGGAATTGATGATCGAAGAGCTGCTGGACGCCCCCATGACCGTGGTGGAGTCGAGCAAGCTGGGCAAAGTGTCGCGGATCAATGACGCCTCTGGTCGTTACATTGAGTTTTGCAAAAGCAGCGTACCTTCCAGCACCAGTTTTGCAGGTCTGAAAATCGTCCTCGACTGTGCTCATGGCGCTACCTACAAGGTAGCTCCAAGCGTGTTCCGCGAGTTGGGTGCTGACGTCACTGTGCTGTCGGCGCAGCCCAACGGTTTGAACATCAACGACAATTGCGGTTCGACCCATATGTCGCAGTTACAGGTCGCGGTATTGGCTGAGCATGCCGACCTTGGGATTGCCTTCGACGGCGACGGTGACCGGGTGCTGATGGTCGATCACACCGGGGCGATTGTCGACGGCGACGAGCTGCTGTTTATCATTTCCCGTGATCTGCATGAGCGTGATCGTCTGCAGGGCGGCGTTGTAGGGACCTTGATGAGCAACCTGGGGCTCGAACTGGCCCTGGCTGATCTGGGGATTCCCTTCGTGCGTGCCAATGTTGGCGACCGCTACGTGATTGCCGAGCTGATCGAGCGCAAATGGCAGGTGGGCGGCGAAAATTCGGGGCATATCGTGTGTTTCCGGCATGCCACCACGGGTGACGCTATCATCGCCGCGCTGCAGGTGTTGATGGCGCTCAAGACGCGTAACGAGAGTTTGGCTCAGTCCCGTCAGGCGCTGCGCAAATGCCCGCAGGTCCTGGTCAATGTGCGCTTTTCCGGCGGCAAGAACCCGGTCGAGCATCCGGCGGTCAAGGAAGCGTGTGAGCGCGTTACGGCTGCCATGGCGGGGCGTGGCCGTGTGTTGCTGCGCAAGTCGGGTACCGAGCCTTTGGTGCGTGTCATGGTCGAAGGTGACGACGAGGCTGTGGTTCGTGGCTACGCCGATGAGCTGGCAAAACTGGTTGCTGAAGTTTCTGCCTGATTTCGGCTTGCCAGTGTTAACGCGGTTGGGTAACATCTGCGCCCACTTTGACCGACGAGGTACAGCATGCGTCGCCCTATGGTAGCTGGTAACTGGAAGATGCACGGTACCCGCGCCAGCGTCGCTGAGCTGATCAATGGCCTTCGTCATCTGGCCTTGCCAAGCGGTGTTGATGTCGCGGTATTCCCTCCTTGCCTGTACATCAATCAAGTGATTGATGGCCTGAAAGGAAAGTCGATTTCGGTCGGCGCGCAGAATTCTGCGGTGGAATCCATGCAAGGTGCGCTGACGGGTGAGATTGCTCCCAGTCAGCTGGTGGACGCAGGTTGTTCCCTGGTGCTGGTTGGGCACTCTGAACGCCGTCTGATCATGGGCGAGCGTGATGTGACTCTCAACCGCAAGTTCGCAGCAGCACAGGCATGTGGCTTGAAGCCGATCCTGTGTGTGGGGGAGACCCTGGAGCAGCGCGAAGCCGGTAAGACCCTGGAAGTTGTCGGGCGTCAACTGGGCAGCATCATCGAAGAGCTGGGTGTTGGTGCTTTCGCCAATGCGGTCATCGCTTACGAGCCGGTCTGGGCTATTGGCACCGGGCTGACTGCTTCACCGCAACAGGCGCAGGATGTGCACGCAGCCATTCGCGCGCAGTTGGCGGCAGAGAATTCTGAGGTCGCACGAGGTGTGCGGCTTCTATACGGCGGCAGCGTGAAGGCGGCCAATGCGGTCGAACTGTTCGGCATGCCGGATATCGATGGGGGGCTCATTGGTGGAGCTTCCCTGAATGCAGATGAGTTCGGTGCGATTTGTCGCGCCGCGGGAAACTGAAAAAATGCTGGAAACAGTCGTAGTCGTTTTTCATCTGCTGGGCGCTCTGGGCGTAGTTGCTCTGGTTTTGCTGCAGCAGGGTAAAGGTGCGGATGCTGGTGCGTCTTTCGGTGCAGGTGCTTCAAATACTGTGTTCGGAAGCCAAGGTTCCTCTACCTTTCTTAGTAAGTTTACTGCTATACTTGCCGCAGGTTTCTTCATAACCAGCTTGGGGTTAGGTTACTTTGCTAAAGAGAAAGCTCATGAGCTGACTCAAGTAGGTTTGCCAAACCCAGCAGTGTTGGAAGTTCCAAAGCAAAAGCCGGCTTCTGATGATGTACCGGTGCTTCAAGAGCAAAAGTCGGCAAACAGTGCGACTGACGTACCTCCAGCTCAAGAGCAAAAGTAAGAAGGGTTTCACGCAGTAACGCAGTATTTGCCGAGGTGGTGGAATTGGTAGACACGCAACCTTGAGGTGGTTGTGCCCATAGGGTGTAGGGGTTCGAGTCCCCTTCTCGGTACCAATTATCAGGAGAGCCCGCTGTTGCGGGCTTTCTTGTAGGTGGAAGGTTACATTGACCCTTAAGGGGATCGGTCGTATACTTCCGCCCCAGCTTTGTCGCGGGGTGGAGCAGTCTGGTAGCTCGTCGGGCTCATAACCCGAAGGTCGTCGGTTCAAATCCGGCCCCCGCAACCAGTTTTAGCGGAGCCCCTTTTCAGGGGCTTTTTGTTAGCTGGACACTTTATAACGCCGCTATTCAACGGCGTTTCCGGGATGGGCGCTTCGCCCATTTTTTATTTGCACAAGCATGCACGAGGGGGTTCAGGTGTCGAGCAAGCTAGAACAGTTGCAGGCCTTGTTGGCCCCGGTGGTCGTGGCCCTTGGCTATGAATGCTGGGGTATCGAGTTTTCAGCTCAAGGCCGCCACTCACTGTTGCGCGTTTATATTGATAAAGAAGGCGGTGTGCTGGTGGACGATTGCGCCATCGTCAGCCGTCAGATCAGCGGTGTTCTGGATGTCGAAGATCCAATCACTGTTGAGTACACCCTTGAAGTTTCCTCTCCTGGCATGGAACGCCCGCTGTTCACTCTTGAACAGTTTGCCAAGTATGTCGGTGAACAAGTGAAGATCAAGCTGCGCTCGCCTTTCGAAGGTCGGCGTAATTTTCAGGGCCTTCTCCGCGGGATAGAGGAGCAGGACATCGTGGTGCAGGTAGAAGACCATGAGTTCCTGTTGCCGATCGATATGATCGACAAGGCCAACATAATTCCCAGTTTTGACTGAGACGCGGATCCCGCGGATCCAATGGCTTGCGAAAGGCGAGGCGTACGATGAGCAAAGAAGTACTGCTGGTTGTTGAGTCGGTATCCAATGAAAAGGGTGTACCGGCAAGCGTGATTTTTGAAGCGCTGGAGCTGGCTTTGGCCACGGCTACCAAAAAGCGTTTTGAAGACGAAGTTGACCTGCGTGTGGAAATCAACCGCCACACCGGTGCCTACGAGACTTTCCGTCGCTGGACTGTCGTCGAGGAAGCCGACCTGGACGATCCTGCGATCGAAACCTGGCCGAGCAAGGTTGCTGAAACGCACCCTGGCGCCAAGGTTGGCGACGTCGTTGAAGAAAAGATCGACTCCATCGAGTTCGGCCGCATCGCTGCACAGACTGCCAAGCAAGTCATCGTGCAGAAGGTTCGCGAAGCTGAGCGTGCTCAAGTCGTCGATGCCTACCGCGAGCGCCTGGGTGAAATCATCTCCGGCACCGTGAAAAAAGTAACCCGCGACAATGTGATCGTCGACCTGGGTAACAACGCAGAAGCGTTGCTGGCCCGTGAAGACATCATTTCTCGCGAGACTTTCCGGGTTGGCGTGCGCCTGCGTGCGCTGCTCAAGGAAATCCGCACCGAGAACCGCGGCCCTCAGCTGATCCTGTCGCGTACCGCGCCGGAAATGCTGATCGAGCTGTTCCGTATCGAAGTGCCGGAAATCGCTGAAGGCCTGATCGAAGTAATGGCTGCGTCCCGTGACCCGGGTTCGCGCGCCAAGATCGCGGTTCGCTCCAAAGACAAGCGCATCGACCCGCAAGGCGCGTGCATTGGTATGCGCGGTTCGCGTGTCCAGGCCGTATCCGGTGAGTTGGGTGGCGAGCGTGTGGATATCGTCCTGTGGGATGACAACCCGGCGCAGTTCGTGATCAACGCCATGTCCCCGGCTGAAGTCGCGGCAATTATCGTTGACGAAGATGCCCATGCCATGGACATCGCCGTTGGCGCAGACAATCTGGCCCAGGCCATCGGTCGTGGTGGTCAGAACGTGCGTCTGGCCAGCCAGTTGACTGGCTGGACCCTGAACGTCATGACCGAATCGGACATCCAGGCTAAGCAGCAAGCAGAAACCGGCGACATCCTGCGCAACTTCATCGACGAGCTGGAAGTCGACGAAGACCTGGCGCAGGTGCTGGTAGATGAAGGCTTTACCAGCCTGGAAGAGATTGCCTACGTACCGTTGGAAGAAATGCTCAACATCGACGGCTTTGACGAAGACACCGTCAACGAGCTTCGCGCTCGGGCCAAGGATCGCTTGTTGACTAAAGCCATCGCTACTGAGGAAAAGCTGGCAGACGCCCATCCGGCCGAAGACCTGCTCTCGCTTGAGGGTATGGACAAGGATTTGGCGATGGAACTGGCGGTGCGCGGCGTAATTACCCGCGAAGACCTGGCCGAGCAGTCTATTGACGACCTGCTCGACATCGACGGCATTGACGATGATCGTGCCGGCAAGTTGATCATGGCCGCCCGAGCCCATTGGTTCGAGTAATTAGGCGCGGCCTGAGGAGAGAAGTGCATGACGCAAGTCACGGTGAAACAACTGGCCGATGAGGTCAAAACACCGGTAGAGCGCCTGTTGCAGCAGATGCGTGAGGCAGGTCTGCCGCACACCGCCGCCGAGGAACATGTGAGCGACAGTGAGAAGCAGTCGTTGCTGACTCACTTGAAAAGCAGCCACAAGGCGAAAGTGGAAGAACCGCGCAAGATCACTTTGCAGCGTAAAACCACCAGCACCCTGCGTGTTGCTGGCAGCAAAAGCATCAGCGTTGAAGTACGCAAGAAGAAAGTCTTCGTACAGCGCAGCCCGGAAGAAATCGAAGCCGAGCGCAAACGCGAACTGGAAGAACGTCGCGCAGTAGAAAATGCTGCACGTCAGAAGGCTGAAGAAGAAGCCAAGCGTCGCGCCGAAGAAGAAGCGCGTCGCCAGCCTGCTGCTGCGCAAACCACGACTACCGAAGTTGCTGCAGCTCCTGCCGCAGTTGCCGAGCCTGTGCGTGAAAGCGCACCGGTCGTGGCCGCTGCTCCAGCCCCTGCTGTCGACACTCGCAAGCGTGAAGAACAGCGTCGTCCTGACAAACCACGTGCCGACGATAACAATCGTCGTGGCAGTGGCGATGGTGAGCGCAAAAACGCTCCGCATCGCGCTTCGGTCAAGGAAAAGGCGCCGGCACCTCGCGTTGCCCCACGTACTACCGACGAAGAAAGCGATGGCTTCCGTCGTGGTGGTCGCGGCAAGGCCAAGCTGAAAAAACGCAACGCCCACGGTTTCCAGAGCCCAACCGGCCCTGTCGTGCGTGAAGTGAAGATCGGCGAGACCATCACTGTGGGCGATCTCGCTCAACAGATGTCGGTCAAGGCAGCTGAAATCATCAAGTTCATGTTCAAGCTGGGCACTCCGGCCACCATCAACCAGGTACTGGATCAGGAAACTGCCCAACTGGTTGCTGAAGAGCTGGGCCACAAAGTGACCCTGGTCAGCGACACCGCCCTGGAAGATTCCCTGGCCGAGTCCCTGAAGTTTGAAGGCGAGACCTTCTCCCGTGCGCCAGTCGTGACCGTAATGGGCCACGTTGACCACGGTAAGACCTCGCTGCTCGACTACATCCGTCGTGCCAAGGTAGCCGCTGGCGAAGCCGGTGGTATCACCCAGCACATCGGTGCGTACCACGTTGAAACCGAACGCGGCATGGTCACCTTCCTCGACACCCCAGGTCACGCCGCGTTTACCGCAATGCGTGCCCGTGGTGCCAAGGCGACTGACATCGTGATCCTGGTGGTTGCAGCGGACGACGGCGTGATGCCGCAGACCATTGAAGCTGTCCAGCACGCCAAGGCGGCCGGTGTTCCTCTGGTTGTGGCTGTGAACAAAATCGACAAGCCGGGCGCCGATCTCGATCGCATCCGTAGCGAACTGTCGGTTCACGGCGTGACCTCGGAAGAGTGGGGCGGCGACACCCCGTTCGTATCGGTTTCGGCGAAAGTCGGTACGGGTGTGGACGAGTTGCTCGAAGCTGTTCTGCTGCAGGCTGAAGTCCTGGAACTGAAAGCGACTCCTTCGGCTCCTGGCCGTGGCGTCGTGGTTGAATCGCGTCTCGACAAAGGTCGTGGCCCGGTTGCTACCGTTCTGGTTCAAGACGGTACCCTGCGCCAAGGCGACATGGTGCTGGTCGGTTCGAACTATGGCCGCGTTCGCGCCATGCTCGACGAGAACGGCAAGCCAATCAAGGAAGCCGGTCCTTCCATCCCTGTCGAGATCCTCGGCCTGGACGGTACCCCGGACGCTGGCGACGAGATGAGCGTGGTTGCCGACGAGAAGAAAGCCCGTGAAGTGGCTCTGTTCCGTCAAGGCAAGTTCCGCGAAGTCAAGCTGGCCCGTGCTCACGCCGGCAAGCTTGAAAACATCTTCGAGAACATGGGTCAGGAAGAGAAGAAGACGCTCAACATTGTCCTCAAATCCGATGTCCGTGGTTCGCTGGAAGCGTTGAACGGTGCCTTGAACGGCCTGGGTAACGACGAAGTGCAAGTGCGTGTTGTGGGTGGCGGTGTCGGTGGTATCACCGAGTCCGACGCCAACCTGGCACTGGCCTCCAACGCTGTACTGTTCGGCTTCAACGTGCGTGCCGATGCTGGCGCTCGCAAGATCGTCGAGCAGGAAGGTCTGGATATGCGTTACTACAACGTGATCTACGACATCATCGAAGACGTCAAGAAAGCCCTCACCGGTATGCTTGGCAGCGACGTGCGGGAGAACATCCTGGGTGTTGCTGAAGTCCGCGACGTGTTCCGTTCGCCGAAGTTTGGCGCGATCGCCGGTTGCATGGTTATCGAAGGTGTTGTGCACCGTAACCGTCCAATCCGTGTACTGCGTGAAGACATCGTTATCTTCGAAGGCGAGCTGGAATCCCTGCGCCGCTTCAAGGATGACGCTTCCGAAGTACGTGCCGGCATGGAATGCGGTATCGGCGTGAAGAGCTACAACGACGTCAAAGTCGGTGACAAGATCGAAGTCTTCGAGAAGGTTCAGGTTGCTCGCAGCCTCTAACTCGCGCACTTCAAGGGCCGCCATGGGCTGCAGCATGAAACATGCTCGGACCATCGCAGGACTCTAAACGCAACGCCCGGTCTGGCTTCTGTCAGGCCGGGCGTTTGCCGCTTTCAGACCATGCGGGTTTCACCGCAGGGCAGTAACAGGTAACAAGACATGGCAAAAGAATATAGCCGTACCCAACGTATCGGCGATCAGATGCAGCGTGAGCTGGCACAGCTGATCCGTCGTGAAGTGAAAGACCCGCGCGTCGGCCTGGTGACTATCACCGCCGTGGAAGTCAGTCGTGACGTCGGTCACGCCAAGATTTTCATCACCGTGATGGGCCAGGACAGCGCTGAAGAAATCGCTCAAAGCATCAAGGTGCTGAACTCGGCGGCAGGCTTCCTGCGCATGCAGTTGGCCCGTGAGATGAAGTTGCGCAGCGTTCCGCAGTTGCACTTTCACTACGACGAGAGCGTTGTGCGTGGTGCCCACCTGTCGGCCCTGATCGAACGTGCCGTGGCTGAGGACAATCAGCACCCGGTTGCGGCAGAACCCGAAGACACCAAGGAGTAATCGGTGGCTCAGGTCAAACGTATCCGTCGTAACGTCAGCGGCATCATCCTGCTCGACAAGCCGTTGGGGTTCACCTCCAACGCTGCCTTGCAGAAGGTGCGCTGGCTGCTGAATGCTGAAAAGGCCGGGCATACCGGTAGCCTCGACCCGCTGGCCACTGGCGTATTGCCGCTGTGCTTCGGTGAGGCGACCAAGTTCTCCCAGTACCTGCTCGACTCCGACAAGAGTTACGAAACCCTGGCGCAACTGGGCAAGACCACCACCACGGCGGACGCCGAGGGCGAGGTTTTGCAGGAGCGTCCGGTGACCGTTGGTCGCACCGATGTCGAGGCGGCGTTGCCCAGATTTCGTGGGCAAATCAGTCAGATACCGCCGATGTACTCGGCCCTCAAGCGTGATGGGCAGCCGCTGTACAAGCTGGCTCGTGCAGGCGAAGTAGTGGAGCGCGAAGCGCGTTCTGTTACTATTGCGCGCTTGGAATTACTGGCCTTCGAAAGCGATACTGCGCGGCTTGCGGTGGATTGCAGCAAAGGCACCTATATCCGCACCCTGGTGGAGGATATTGGTGAAGAGCTCGGTTGTGGCGCTTACGTTGCTGAACTGCGACGTACCCAGGCCGGACCTTTCACCCTGGCGCAGACGGTCACGCTGGAAGAGTTGGAAGCAGTACATGCCGAAGGCGGCAACGAAGCGGTCGACCGCTTCCTGATGCCATCGGACAGCGGCCTGCTGGATTGGCCGCTGTTGCAGTTCTCGGAGCACAGCTCGTTCTACTGGCTCAACGGCCAGCCAGTACGAGCCCCGGATGCCCCGAAGTTCGGCATGGTACGGGTACAGGATCACAACGGTCGTTTCATCGGTATCGGTGAAGTGAGCGAAGACGGGCGCATCGCGCCGCGTCGATTGATTCGGTCAGAATGACCGGACGAGGGTGGCTGTTAATAGGCATGGTCACTTCTCATTTTAAAATACGAGGGTTTGCCCTCGGCCTATTGAAGCGGTTCTCGCGAATCGTTTCCTTATAAAAGGATTGCCTCATGGCTCTCGACGTTCAAGAAAAAGCTCAAATCGTAGCTGACTACCAGCAAGCTGTTGGTGACACTGGTTCGCCAGAAGTGCAAGTTGCACTGCTGACCCACAACATCAACAAACTGCAAGGTCACTTCAAGGCCAACGGTAAAGATCACCACTCCCGTCGTGGTCTGATCCGCATGGTAAACCAGCGCCGTAAGCTGCTGGACTACCTGAAAGGCAAGGACGTGAGCCGTTACAGCTCGCTGATCGCTCGCCTGGGTCTGCGTCGCTAATAAGCGATTGCGCTAGAGGTTGGTTGTTTGCTGTGCGTCAGCGGGTTTCCCGCAGGCGCATGGCAGGCTCCCAGCCTCAAGTTTTATCTGGACAATAGTTTTACCTGGACAATGACAGCTGGGCCGACTCCCGGTGTTGCCCAAGAATTTCGCAAGAAGACAAGTTCCCCAAGAGCCACAAAGAAGGTAGGACACCGTGAACCCGGTAATCAAAAAATTCCAGTTCGGTCAGTCGACCGTTACCCTCGAGACTGGCCGTATCGCCCGTCAGGCCTCCGGCGCAGTATTGGTCACCGTTGACGACGACGTCAGCGTATTGGTGACCGTAGTCGGTGCCAAGCAAGCCGATCCAGGCAAGGGCTTCTTCCCTCTGTCCGTTCACTACCAGGAAAAGACTTACGCTGCCGGTAAGATCCCTGGCGGTTTCTTCAAGCGTGAAGGCCGTCCTTCCGAGAAAGAAACCCTGACCTCGCGTCTGATCGACCGTCCGATCCGCCCTCTGTTCCCAGAAGGCTTCATGAACGAAGTGCAGGTTGTCTGCACCGTGCTGTCCACCAGCAAGAAAACCGATCCGGACGTCGCTGCGATGATCGGTACCTCGGCTGCGCTGGCGATCTCCGGTATCCCATTCGACGGCCCGATCGGCGCCGCTCGCGTGGCTTTCCATGAAAGCACCGGCTACCTGCTGAACCCGACTTACGAGCAACTGAAAGCATCGAGCCTGGACATGGTCGTTGCCGGTACTTCGGAAGCCGTGTTGATGGTTGAATCGGAAGCCAAAGAGCTGACCGAAGACCAGATGCTGGGCGCCGTACTGTTCGCCCACGACGAGTTCCAGGTGGTGATCAACGCCGTCAAGGAACTGGCCGCCGAAGCCGCCAAGCCAACCTGGACCTGGGCTCCACAGCCAGAAGCCACCGCACTGCTGGGCGCTATCCGCTCCGAGTTCGGCGAAGCGATCTCCCAGGCTTACACCATCACCATCAAGGCTGACCGCTATGCGCGCCTGGGTGAGCTAAAAGACCAGGTAGTTGCCAAACTGTCCGGTGAAGAAGGCCAGCCGACTTCCAGCGAAGTCAAAGCTGCCTTCGGCGAAATCGAATACCGCACCGTTCGCGAAAACATCGTCAACGGCAAGCCACGTATCGACGGCCGCGACACCAAGACCGTACGTCCGCTGAACATCGAAGTCGGCGTTCTGCCAAAGACCCACGGTTCGGCGTTGTTCACCCGTGGCGAAACCCAGGCCCTGGTTGTAGCAACACTGGGCACCGCCCGTGACGCACAGCTGCTGGACACCCTGGAAGGCGAGAAAAAAGACCCGTTCATGCTGCACTACAACTTCCCGCCGTTCTCGGTAGGTGAGTGTGGTCGCATGGGTGGCGCCGGTCGCCGCGAAATCGGTCACGGTCGTCTGGCTCGTCGTTCGGTTCAGGCCATGCTGCCTGCTGCCGACGTGTTCCCGTACACCATCCGTGTGGTATCGGAAATCACCGAGTCCAACGGTTCCAGCTCCATGGCTTCGGTCTGCGGCGCTTCCCTGGCCCTGATGGACGCTGGTGTGCCGATGAAGGCACCGGTTGCCGGTATCGCCATGGGTCTGGTTAAAGAAGGCGAGAAGTTCGCCATCCTGACCGACATCCTGGGTGACGAAGACCACCTGGGCGACATGGACTTCAAAGTAGCCGGTACCGCCAAAGGTGTGACCGCGCTGCAGATGGACATCAAGATCAAAGGCATCACCGAAGAAATCATGGAGATCGCCCTGGGCCAAGCCCTGGACGCGCGCCTGAACATCCTCGGCCAGATGAACCAGATCATTGGTCAGTCGCGTAACGAGCTGTCGGAAAACGCTCCGACCATGATCGCGATGAAAATCGACACCGACAAAATCCGTGATGTCATCGGTAAAGGCGGCGCGACCATCCGTGCGATCTGCGAAGAGACCAAGGCTTCGATCGACATCGAAGACGACGGCTCGATCAAGATCTTCGGCGAAACCAAGGAAGCCGCAGAAGCCGCGCGTCAGCGCGTTCTGGGCATCACCGCGGAAGCCGAGATCGGCAAGATCTACGTCGGCAAGGTTGAGCGCATCGTCGACTTCGGCGCATTCGTCAACATCCTGCCTGGCAAGGACGGTCTGGTTCACATCTCGATGCTGAGCGACGCTCGCGTAGAGAAAGTGACCGACATCCTGAAAGAAGGCCAGGAAGTGGAAGTACTGGTACTGGACGTGGACAACCGCGGCCGTATCAAGCTGTCCATCAAAGACGTGGCAGCGGCCAAGGCTTCGGGCGTTTAATCGCACCCACGCCTGACGCTTCAGCGTTATGAAAATGCCCCGCAGTGAAAGCTGCGGGGCATTTTTTTGTCCGCCAGTTATCGAGTCGGTGACGGCGGTGGACGCGGATCAAAGCTGTGCTAGGTTTAGCTCACTGCCCGTGTAGCTCAGTCGGTAGAGCAGCGCACTCGTAACGCGAAGGTCGCAGGTTCGATTCCTGTCTCGGGCACCAACGCCCTCCCATCACTTCACTTTTCTGCTCAACTCCTCGATCGTGCGCTTGAGCTGGTCGAGGGCGCGGTCCTGGTCGCTGACTTCACGCTTGAGGCTGGACAAGTCGCTGGCGCTCGAACTGGAGCTGGAGCCAGCGCTGCGCTTGAGATCGTCCACTTGCTTGCCGAGGTTCTTCAGGTCGCTTTCCTGCTCGCGATCGGTGCGTTTGAGGTCGGACAGTTCATTGGCGCTTGAACTGGAACTCGAGCCGTTGTTGCGCTTGAGCTCTTCGATAAGGCGCGCCTGGTCCTTGATGGTTTTATTCAGGTTTTCGATTTCAACCGAGTTGCTCTTGACCGTGCTCTGCAGCTTTTCCATCTCCTCAATACTGAAGTCGCTTCGGACCAAGACGTCTTTGCCGAACGCGTTGTGCACAGCAGCCAGTTTGTCGGAGTACGAAGGGTGGTCGGAGCTGAGTTCAACCCCCGCCTGAGCCGCATTGGGCAGCACCATGCTGCCGAGCAGCAGGGCCGCCATGCCAGTTGCAACCAGGGTGGCCGGGAGCTTCGAAAAATTGCGCATCACCTGAATTCCTTGTGAAGTGCCTAGATGGCACATCGCTATGACTTTGCGCTGTGGAGCTTGTTCCCGTGCCCCTGCACATATGCTCGGTACCTGATGGCGTCGGCTTATTTGTAGATTTGATGTAACGACTCGTATAAATCGTCCGCCAAAGGTCCTATATTCGGACCTTGCACGAACACCCCCGTAGCAGTTTTCAGATGATCCCCGAATGGTTCTGAAGGCCAGACAAACCGGGCTTGTCACGGTTTTTTGCGTCAGAGAGATCCTTGATGATCCAGACCCATCTTCCATTCCCCAGATCAACGAGAACGACATGACCGCTAAAGAATTGACCCAAGAAGCCAGACACGAAGAAGCACTCAAGCAGTACCTGCTGGACTCGCCGCAGTTGGCGGAAGAGATCAAGGACCTGAGTGCCGACGATCAGAAAGACCAGATCCAATGGGCGTTCGAGGATGAGGCAGAAGCCCAGGGCTTGCAGCCGTGGGAACTGACGCTGAAGTACACCTCGACCCCGGAAGAGTTCGAGGCGGCGCGCCTGGTTCTGCACAAGGAGGCGGCAGAGGTATTGGGCGTGGACTGGGAAGAGTACTGCGAGATGAACAATCTGGTGGTTTAAAAGCAGCTGCAAGCTGCAAGCCGAGGCAGATCAGCTTGCGGCTTGCAGCTTGTGTCTGCCGCTTAGATGCTGAGCCGCATCGACAGATCCACCGCTTTCACATCCTTGGTCATGGCACCAATCGAAATGTAATCCACACCCGTCTCGGCGATTGTGCGCAAGGTGCTTTCGTTGATCCCGCCGCTGGCTTCGAGCTTGGCTTTGCCGGCATTCAGGCGCACCGCTTCGCGCATGTCATCCAGGCTCAACTCGTCGAGCATGATGATGTCCGCCCCGGCTGCCAGGGCTTCCTGCAGTTCTGCCAGGCTTTCCACTTCGATTTCGACCGGCTTGCCCGGGGCGATCTTGTGGGCGGCCTTGATGGCTTCAGGGATGCCGCCGCAGGCAGCGATATGGTTTTCCTTGATCAGGAAGGCGTCGTACAGGCCAATGCGGTGGTTATGGCAGCTGCCGCAGGTCACGGCGTACTTTTGTGCCAAGCGTAGCCCTGGAAGCGTTTTGCGCGTGTCCAGCAGCTTGACCGGGGTGTCGGCGACGAAGTCGGCATAGTACTGCGCGCGGGTGGCGACGCCGGACAACAGTTGCAGGAAGTTCAGCGCGCAGCGCTCGCCGCTGAGCAGGGAGCGTGCCGGGCCTTCGAGGTGGAACAGCGCCTGGTTGGGGCTGACCCGGTCGCCATCGCGAACCTGCCAATGCACGGCAACCCGCGGATCCAGCTGCCGGAACACCGCATCGACCCAGGCCGTGCCACTGATGACCGCCGCCTCACGGGTAATGATGGTGGCTTTGGCCAGGCGCTCGGCCGGGATCAGTTGCGCGGTGATGTCGCCGCTGCCGATGTCTTCGAGCAACGCACGGCGCACGTTGGCTTCGATTTCGGCGGTCAAATCGGCGAGACGTAGATTCGGCATAACGGGCTCCACTGACAAAGTGGGGCCGATTATAGGGCCATGCCGTGAGTGAACCCAAGGCGCGAGCACGGCACTTATCGCGGGTGTCGTCGCCTTTTGTCGCATCAATCGAGTCATTTGCCGTTATTGAAGGTCATAAATTGCGGGCTATTTCATAGGATCAGCAGAGTCTGCTGGCACTCGGAACGCTTTTTGCCAGATAATCCGCCTTGTAATTGGCGTCATGGCTTTGACGTCCTCTGGTTTCCCCTGAAAATCCCCATGCCGTGAGTGCCAGCAGGTACTCGACTGTGAGCGGTCGGCGCCCGCCATTTTCACCTTGAAGCACAGCGACACCTTTCTGGAGGCTTGGATGCACAACGACGGGAATGTAGTGCCTTTGCACAAGGCGGCTACCGATCAGGCGACCGCGTCGCCGCTCGCCCGCCTGCCTGTGATTCTGCTTCAGGTGCGTGACAAGGCCGCACAGCAGCTGCGCCATGGCTTGCAGGAGTTGTTCGATAACGCGGACGACACGCTGTTTGAAATGGCCGACAGGGCGCAAAACAATGTCGACCAGAA
Organism: Pseudomonas sp. CF161; assembly: GCF_000416215.1. Taxonomy (NCBI): domain Bacteria; kingdom Pseudomonadati; phylum Pseudomonadota; class Gammaproteobacteria; order Pseudomonadales; family Pseudomonadaceae; genus Pseudomonas; species Pseudomonas sp. CF161. Next base: position 9,532 of record NZ_ATLP01000117.1, on the reverse strand, counting down.
CACCTTCTTTGAGGCCATGCGCGACCTGCGCCTCAAGCGCAAAAGCATCGAACGCGGTTTTCTTGAAATGTTCTTCGAGGCCTTTGTCGGCCTTGCGCAGTACGACCCCACCGCGGCGGCGCACCAGGCCGTGAGCTACGACCCCGCCGCGCAGTCGAGCCGCGACGATCTGGAGCGGACCGTGGCCGTCGACGCCATGGTGGCCAAGGTGCTCAATCGCGATGGCCTGGCCCTGGGCCAGTTGAATGCACGCCTGGCTGCGCTGCTTGGCAAGCACCTGGATCAACGCCGCAACCCCCTGGGGCCGACACTGCTCTGCGAGTACTTTATGCAGGCGGGGCGCAACCTGGGGGTGGAGATCAAGGTCAAGCTGATCATCCTCAAGCTGTTCGAGCGTTACGTGCTCAGCGAAGTCCACCAGTTGTACGCCGAAGCCAACCAGCTGTTGATTGCCACCGGGGTCTTGCCTGAACTGATGCCCACGCCGGCCCGTCGCAGCACCGACCGCAGCGCCCCCGACACCCATGCCAGCGCCAGCCAGGCGGCAGTCAAAGCGGGTGGGACGCAGATCGACGACAGCGTCCAGGAAGTGTTTGCCGCCTTGCAGGAGCTGTTGTTCCACGTGCGTGGCAGCGTTGCTCCGACCCTCGAGGCCAGCGCCGAAACCCAGCCGATCTCGACCCGCGACTTGCTGCGCCTGCTTTCGCACCTGCAACAATATGTGCCGGCCGGCGCCCAGGATGACTTCGACCTGCGCAATCAGCTTGAGCAATTGCTCACCCGGGTCAGCGTCAAGAGTGGTAAGTCGCGGGTGGTCGGCGTGGCCGATGAGGATGTGATCAACCTGATCGCCATGCTCTTCGAGTTCATTCTCGATGACCGCACCGTGCCCGACTCGCTCAAGGCATTGATCGGCCGCCTGCAGATCCCGATGCTCAAGGTCGCGGTGCTGGATAAAAGCTTCTTCAGCCGTGGCTCTCATCCGGCCCGGCGCCTGCTCAATGAAATTGCCGCGGCCGCCCTGGGCTGGGGCGCCTGTGACGATCACCAGCGCGACAGCCTGTACCTGCGGATCGAGCAGGTGGTGCAACGGCTGCTGAATGATTTTGTCGATGACCCGGCGATCTTCTCCGAGTTGCTCGCGGACTTCCTGGCCTTTACCGCCGATGAGCGGCGCCGCAGTGAACTGCTCGAACAGCGCACCCGCGATGCCGAGGAAGGGCGGGCCAAGGCCGAGCTGGCCCGGCGGCGCGTCGAGCAGGTACTGAACCACGGCTTGCTGGGCAAGGTATTGCCCCAGGTGGTGGTGGAATTTGTGCAGCAGGCCTGGAGCAAGGTGCTGTTGCTGACTTGCCTCAAGCACGGCGAACAGTCGGCCGAGTGGCAAGCCGCCGTGCAGACCATGGAAGAACTGGTGTGGAGCGTTGAGCGCCACGACCAGCCGGATGCCGCCCTGCAACTGCTGAACCTGGTGCCGGGGCTGCTCAAGGGCCTGCGGGAGGGGTTGAGCAGCGCCGCATTCGATCCTTTTGCCACCAGTGAGTTTTTCAGTCAGTTGGAAGTCTTGCACCTGCAGGTGTTCGAGCGCCTGGCCCAGGACCCCGAGCCCCGGGTTGTGGCCCTCGAGACCCAGGCGCCAGCGATGGTTGCAGTGCAGCAGGAAATAGTCCTGGCCTCGGCCGAAGAGGGGCCCCTGGAAGCCGCGCCCGTGGCCCTGGCCGCCAACGACGCCAGCCTGCTGCTGGTGGACCAGTTGCGCCTGGGCGCCTGGGTCGAGTTCCAGGAAGACGAGGAAAACACCGTGCGTTGCAAACTGGCGGCCATCGTCCAGCCCGGCGCCAAGTACATCTTCGTCAATCGCACCGGGATGAAGGTCCTGGAACGCACTCGCATGGGCCTGGCCCTGGAGTTCCACCGCGCCGCCGTGCGCACCCTCGACGACACCTTGCTGTTCGACCGGGCCCTGGAGTCGGTGATCGACAACCTGCAGCGACTCAATCGCGGCAAGTGATCGCAACCTGGGCCTGGATCGCGGCATACTGAGCCACCCAAGGCTCTAGTTGAAGGAATCTGTATGCAGTTGGACCCTGCCAGTGGTTGGTGTCACGGCGTGCGCCATTGCCCGTCGCCCAACTTCAATCTGCGCCCTTGCGATGAAATTTCCCTGCTGGTGATTCACAACATCAGCCTGCCTCCAGGGCAGTTTGCTACCGGCAAAGTGCAGGAATTCTTTCAAAACCGTCTGGATGTCACCGAACACCCTTATTTTTCCGGGATCGCCGAGCTGCGGGTGTCTGCGCATTTCCTGATCGAGCGTGATGGCAGCGTGACCCAGTTTGTCTCGTGCCGGGATCGCGCCTGGCATGCCGGAGTGTCCTGTTTCGAGGGGCGTGAGACCTGCAATGACTTTTCCCTGGGCATTGAATTGGAAGGCACCGACGAGTTGCCGTTCACCGATGCCCAGTACCACTCGCTGATTGCCCTGACCCGGCAGTTACAGGCTGTATACAGCGCTATCACCGTGCAGCGGATTTGCGGTCATAGCGACATCGCCCCGGGACGCAAGACCGACCCGGGACCAGGTTTTGACTGGGCGCGCTATCGCGCAGCCCTGGAAAAGGGGGACGCACAATGAGTTTTCTGGTGTTGCTGCTGGCTGTCTGGGTCGAGAAGTTTTCCGCCCTGCGGCATCGCGTGCAGCGCGACGGTATCTGGCTCGGGGAGTTGGCCCGGTTGCAAGCCAGCCCGCGGCTGGGCAATCGGCCCTGGTTGATCCTGACGCTGCTGGTGCTGTTGCCGGCAATCCTGCTGGGCTTGCTGCTGTGGGTGCTGGAGCCGGTGGCCTATGGCTTGCTGGCGCTGCCGGTGCATTTGCTGGTGGTGATCTACAGCCTGGGGCGTGGCGATCTGCTGGGGGGGCTCGGACCGTTTCGCGATGCCTGGCGTCGCGAAGACCTGCAGGCCGCCGCCCACGTCGCCCAGCGTGACCTGGGGATCTGCGCCGACAGCGGTGAGCAGCTGCTGGAGCGGGTGCAAGGGCATTTGCTGTGGCAGGCCTATCAAAGCTTCTTCGCGGTGATTTTCTGGTACTTCCTGCTGGGGCCGGTGGCGGCCTTGAGTTATCGCCTGCTGGCCCTGGCCGCCGAGCACGGCACGGCGCCGGCGCTGGTGGAACGCGCCGGGCAACTGCGGCATGCCTTCGACTGGCTTCCGGTGCGTTTGCTGGCGGCGAGCTTCGCCCTGGTCGGCAACTTTGTCGCGGTCAGCCGGGTGATGCTGCATGAGCTGCTGAACTGGAACATCAGCGCCGCCCAGTTGGTGGAAAAGGTCGGCCTGGTGGCCGGCGAAATTCCCGCTCCGGTGGCGGGCGCCGATGGCATCAACAGCCTGGACCAGCTCTGGGAGTTGCTGCTGCGCGCGGCGCTGCTGTGGTACGCAGGCTTTGCCCTGTGGACCGTGCTGGGCTGATTGACCCGGGTCGGGGCTGCCCGCCAGCCCTGACCCGATCCCCGCGCCTCAAACCCTTCTCGTATCCCCCCGTACCCGTGCAGGTTTCCCGCGCGCGGTTAACTTTAAGTTACAAACCCTTTCGCCGATTTGAGCTATACAGACGTGACGCTCAATAGTGGCACTCTGACCCTTTTGCGCGGCTGCCCATAACAATAAAAAGCCCGAAGGGAGACTACTTTTGAAGAGTTTGCTCTATCCCGCCGTCGCACTGATGAACCGCCTGAGCTTCGGCATGAAGTTCAGCCTGATCAGCGTGTTGTTTTTCCTGCCGATGCTGGTCACCAACTTCTACCTGGTGCGCGATTCCTATCGAGAGTTCCAGGGCACCCAGGTCGAACTGCAAAGCCTCGACCTGCTGGGCAGCAGCCTGACCCTGCGCCGCGACCTGGAAACCCTGAACAACCTGGTGCAGATCAACGCCACCCTCGGCCAGTCCGCCAAGGGCGGCGATACCGAGAGCAAGATCAGCGCCCTGGAGCGCAGCGTGCTCGAACGCCTGCAAGGCTTGCGTGCGGTGGCGGTCGACCCGGAGCAGATCGGCGTGTTCGACGCCAAGCGCGATGAAATGATTGCCGCCTTCAAGGCCCAGCAAAGCGAGAGCTCGCTGCAGAGTAAAAGTGCGCTGATCGGCAAGCTGCTGGGCAGTGCGCAGATCTTCAGCCAGATCATCGCCAGCCAATCGGGCCTGAGCCGGGATGGGCAGAGTGATATCCGCCAATTGAGCGAACTGGTGACTGGCGTCACCCCGCAAATCACCCAGACCCTGGGCGAAGGTCGGGCGATGGGCGCCTACTCCCTGGGCCAGGGCTTTCTCAACTCCTCGGCCAGCACCCGCTTCGACGAGTTGCTGGTGCAGATCGAAAAACTCCAGGCCGAGTACGGCCTCAAGCTGCAAGACGCCCTGGGGTCGAGCAAGGCCGCCCACGGCGCGCTGGACGGCCTGGCCAGCGCCAGTAAAAGCAGCCTGAAACAGGCCAGTGAGCTGTTCGAGGAAAAAGTGGTGATGGCCGACACCCTCGACACGCCGTGGCAGGGTTTTTACGACCAGGTCAGCGGCCTGATGGATCAGACCTACCAGCTCAACGAGGCGACCCTGAAGTTTCTCGGGGTCGAACTGCAACAGCGCCTGGGGCAGAACCGCAGCCACATGGTGCTGCTGGTGGCGGCCCTGGCCGGGGTGTTTTTGCTGATCGTCTACCTGTACGGCGGTTTCTACGCCTCGACCCGGACCACCCTCAGGCGCCTGGGGGCGGTGATGGACAAGGTGGCGGCGGGGGACATGACGGTCAGTTTCACCGCCCACAGCCGCGATGAACTGGGGGAGCTGGGCAAAGTGTTCAACGGCACCGTGGCCAAGATTCACGACCTGATCGAGCTGGTGGGGCAGACCGTGGGCGAAGTCGAGCGCCAGGCCGGGCAAGTCGAGAGCGTGTCGGCGCAAAGCAACCAGGCGGTGGCCGGGCAGCGCAGCCAGATCGAACAGGTGGCCACGGCCATGAACCAGATGTCGGCCACCGCCCAGGAAGTGGCCCGCAGCGCAGCGGCGGCGGTCAGCAGTGCCCATAGCGTCAACGACGAGACCATCAACGGTCGAGGCCTGGTGGAGTCGCAGCAGGACAGCATCGCCCTGCTTGCGGGGGAGATCGACCAGTCCGTGCGGGTAATCAACCAGCTGGCCAGTGACAGCCAGTCCATCAGCCGGGTCCTGGAAGTGATCAAGAGCATCGCCGAACAGACCAACCTGCTGGCGCTCAATGCCGCCATCGAGGCGGCCCGGGCCGGCGAGCAGGGCCGTGGTTTTGCGGTGGTGGCCGATGAGGTGCGGACCCTGGCCAAGCGCACCCAGCAATCCACCGAAGAAATCGACCAGATGATCGCCAAGCTGCATGGTGGCGTGGGCGCGGCGGTCAAGGCCATGGGCGTCAGCCATGAAATGGCCAGCGGCACCGTGGGGCAGTCGGAAAAGGTCCAGCAAGCCCTGGAGAACATTCTTGGCGCGGTGGGCATGATCGTCGACCAGAACCAGCAGATTGCCGCCGCGGTTGAGCAGCAGACCGCCGTGGCCCACGACATCGATCAGAACATCGTCGAGATCAACCGGGCCGGTGAGCGCACCGCCGAGGGCGCGCACCAGACCGAAGACGCCAGCCGCCGGTTGTCGGCGCAGGTGGTGCAGCTAAAGCAACTGATCAGCGCGTTTCGCGTCTGACGGCCGCTACCGCCGGTCACTTCAGGCGGGCGGCCAGTTGAACAGCTCGCAGGCGTTGGCCGTGCTGGCAGCGGCCAGTTGTTCGGCGCTCAGGCCCATGATCGGCGCCAGGGCGGCGCAAATGGCCGGCAGGTGCTGCGGGCTGTTGCGTTGGCCGGGGTACATGGCCGGCGCCATGTCCGGTGAGTCGGTCTCCAGCACCACCGCTTCTCGCGGCAAGTCGGCCAGCACCTTGTGCATGCGCAGGGCCTGGGGCCAGGTCGCGGCGCCGCCGAGGCCCAACTTGAACCCCAGCTTGATGTATTCCCGGGCTTCCTCGCGGCTGCCGGCGAACGCGTGGATGATCCCCGCGCGCTGGAGCTTGAAGCGCTTGAGCGTGGCGATCACCGCGGCGTGGCTGCGCCGGACATGGAGCAGGGCCGGGAGCTGGAAGTCGGCCGCCAGTTGCAGTTGCGCCTCGAACAGCTGCTGCTGACGCGGGCGGTCCAGGTGTTGAAGAAAGTAATCCAGGCCGATCTCACCCACTGCACACACCTGCCGATGGCCGGCCAGGCGTGTCAGCCAGTCGCCGAGTTCGGTGAGGTCGGCGGGCTGGTGCTGATCGAGGTACACCGGGTGCAGGCCGAAGGCGGCGTACAGCTCGCGGTCGCCTTGCACCAGGTCCCAGATCCGCTGCCAGTTGTCCCGGTACACCCCCAGCAGCACCATGCGCCGCACCCCGAGGGCGCGGCTGTCAGCGAGCAACGCCGTACGGTCGGGGTCGAAGTCCGGGAAGTCGAGGTGGGTGTGGGTGTCGATCAGCTCCACGTTCAGGCCTCGTGAATACGCTGCTTGAAGGTCCGGGGGATGGCGTGCACGCCGGGCTGGTAATGGGCTTGCTCGACGGCGGCCAGGGCCAGTTGCAGGGCCTGGTCGGCAATCAGCTGATGCTGCTGGGCCATGGCATTCACCGGCAGTGGCAGAAAGTCCAGCAACTGGGTGTCGCCGAAGGTCCCCAGGCGCAGCGGCCGTGATTTGAGTGGGAAGTCATGCAGGGCATCGAACACCCCCTGCAACAGCACATAAGAAGTCGTGACCAGCGCATCCGGCAGATGCCCCAGGCGCTGCAGCAGCTCTTGCATCAATTGCCGGCCGCAATCGCGGCTGAAGGCCTCGCCATGCTCCTCCAGCACCTCGCCGTCGAAGCCCGCCAGCGCCTGCTGGAAGCCCGCGCGACGGTCCTGGCTGATGCTCAGCTCGGGGCGCGCGCCGATCAGCACGATCTGCTTGGGCTGGGGCTGCAACAGGCTGCGGGTCAATTGCAGGCTGGCCTGCTGGTCGTCGCTGATCACCGAGCAGAACAGCTCGGGCTGCATCACCCGGTCGATGGCGATGATCGGCAGGCCCTGGGCTTGCAGGGTGCGGTAGCTGTCATCGTCGGCGGGCAGGCAACTGGCGACGAACAGGGCGTCGCAACGCCGTGCGCGAAACAGTTGCAGCAGTTGCCGCTCGCTGTCCGGGGCATCGTCGGAGCTGGCGATCAGCAACTGATAACCACGGGCGCGGGCGCCTTGTTCCAGCAGCTTGGCGATCCGGGCGTAACTGGGGTTTTCCAGGTCCGGCAGGATAAACCCGAGGGTGCGCGTGCGTCGGCTGCGCAGCCCGGCGGCCTGGGGGTTGGGGGTAAAGCCATGCTCTTCGACCACCGCGCGCACCCGCTCGACGGTGGCGTTGCTGATGCGTTGCTGTTCGGCTTTGCCGTTGATGACGTAGCTGGCGGTTGTCACCGACACACCGGCCAGCCTGGCTATATCACTGAGTTTCAACCCGGGATTTCCTTGTTTTTTTGGTGCTTGCCGGACATTTTCGTCAATCCTACCCGATAAGGGCAGGCGACCATTGTCGCAACATGCATTCGACCGGTAGGGCTTCAAGGATGAGAGATTATCGAGTAACGTGCCAAACATTCTAGATTAAACGTTTCAGCAAGCGTATTTTCTAGGCTTGAAGAAACGGCTGGAGGGCCTGCCAAGCACCCTCGGCCGTTTGCGACAGCAAACACGCCTAAGCTTTGATTCATTCAAAACAATACCTAGCGCCGCCCCCCTGCGCTAAATAGGAGAAAGCATGCTCGAGCTCACCATAGAGCAGATATCCATGGGCCAGTCGGCTGTGGATAAGTCCGCGGCGCTGCAGCTGCTCGCCGACAAACTGGTTGCCGACGGCCTGGTGGCCGAGGGTTACCTCGCTGGCCTCAACGCGCGCGAGGCCCAGGGCTCGACCTTTCTTGGCCAGGGTATTGCCATCCCCCACGGCACGCCGCAGACCCGCGACCAGGTGTTTGCCACCGGCGTGCGCCTGCTGCAATTTCCCGAGGGCGTTGACTGGGGCGATGGCCAGATCGTCTACCTGGCGATCGGCATTGCCGCCAAATCCGATGAGCACCTGCGCCTGCTGCAACTGCTGACCCGGGCCCTGGGCGAGACCGACCTGGGCCAGGCCCTGCGGCGTGCCAGCTCGGCCGAAGCCCTGCTGAAACTGCTGCAGGGCGCGCCACAAGAGCTGGCGCTGGATGCACAGATGATCGGCCTGGGCGTGGCCGCAGAAGATTTCGAAGAACTGGTCTGGCGTGGCGCGCGGCTGTTGCGCCAGGCGGACTGCGTGAGCAACGGCTTTGCCGCGGTGTTGCAGCAAGTCGACGCACTGCCCCTGGGCGATGGCCTGTGGTGGCTGCACAGCGAACAGACGGTCAAGCGCCCGGGGCTGGCCTTCGTCACCCCGGACAAACCCATCCGCTACCTCGGCCAACCGCTGAGCGGGCTGTTCTGCCTGGCCAGCCTCGGTGAAGCGCACCAGGCGTTGCTCGAACGCCTGTGCGCGCTGCTGATCGAAGGCCGGGGCCACGAACTGGGGCGCGCCACCAGCAGCCGCGCGGTATTGGAAGTGCTCGGCGGCGAACTGCCGGCCGACTGGCCCAGCGCCCGCATCGCCCTGGCCAACGCCCACGGCCTGCACGCGCGCCCGGCCAAGGTCCTGGCGCAACTGGCGAAGAGTTTCGAGGGTGAGATCCGCATCCGCATTCTCGACAGCCAGGGTGCCTCGGTGTCGATGAAAAGCCTGAGCAAGCTGCTCAGCCTCGGCGCCCGGCGCGGCCAGGTACTGGAACTGATCGCCGAGCCGACCATCGCCGCCGATGCCTTGCCGGCCTTGCTCGCAGCCATTGAGCAGGGCCTGGGTGAAGAGGTCGAGCCACTGCCAGCGGTCAGCGAAACCCCGGCCGCCGCCGAAGAAATCATAGTGCCCCTCAGCGCCCCGGCTTCCGGCAGCCTGGTGCAGGCGATTGCCGCCGCCCCGGGGATCGCCATCGGCCCGGCACATATCCAGGTGCAACAGTCCATCGATTACCCGCTGCGCGGCGAGTCCACCGCCACCGAGCGCCAGCGCCTGCAACAGGCGCTGGCGCAGGTGCGCGGCGATATCGAAGGGCTGATCCAGCGCAGCCAGGCCAAGGCCATTCGCGAGATTTTCATCACCCACCAGGAGATGCTCGACGACCCGGAGCTGACCGATGAAGTCGACACCCGTCTCAAGCAGGGCGAAAGCGCCGAAGCTGCGTGGATGGCCGTGATCGAGGCCGCCGCCCGCCAGCAGGAGTCGTTGCAGGACGCCCTGCTCGCCGAGCGCGCTGCCGACCTGCGGGACATTGGCCGCCGCGTGCTGGCCCAACTGTGCGGCATCGAGACCCCGGCCGAGCCGGAGCAACCCTACATTCTGGTGATGGACGAAGTCGGCCCGTCGGACGTGGCGCGCCTGGACCCGGCGCGGGTGGCCGGG